>CASFRX010000051.1 GCA_949297075.1 uncultured Oscillospiraceae bacterium
GCATATCTTTAACCGAGCCCATCTTACGGATTTGGCTGAACTGGTCAAGCAAATCATTCATATCAAACTTGTTTTTGCGGATTTTTTCTTCAAGCTCTCTTGCCTTTTTCTCGTCAAGAGCCTGCTCAGCCTTTTCAATAAGGGAGAGCATATCACCCATGCCGAGAATACGGGAAGCCATGCGGTCGGGATGGAAAGCATCGAGATCTTCCAGCTTTTCACCGATACCGATAAACTTGATGGGTTTGCCTGTAACAGCTCTTGCGGAAAGAGCGGCACCGCCTCGTGTATCACCGTCAAGCTTTGTGAGAACAAGACCGTCGATACCCAAAGCATCGTTAAAGCCGTTGGCTACTGTTACGGCATCCTGACCTGTCATTGAGTCAACAACCAACAGGATTTCGTGAGGGTGAACGGCACCTTTGACGGCTTTAAGCTCGTTCATCAGTTCCTCATCTATATGAAGGCGGCCTGCCGTATCGAGGAATACATAATCGTAGCCCTGGTCTTTGGCAAGCTTTATAGCCTCCTGAGCAATCATAACAGGGTCTGACTGACCCATTTCAAAAACAGGCACGCCTGCCTGCTCACCCACAACCTGAAGCTGTTTAATAGCCGCAGGACGGTAAATATCGCAAGCTACAAGCAAAGGACGGTGGCCCTTTTTCTTGAGCGAAAGTGCGATTTTTGCGCTGTGTGTTGTTTTACCTGAACCCTGCAAGCCGCACATCATAACAACAGTCGGCGGATGGGGTGCAGAGGTGAGCCTTGTTTGAGTTCCGCCCATAAGATTAGTTAATTCTTCATTAACTATTTTTATGACCATCTGGGAGGGAGTAAGGCTTTCCATAACTTGAGCGCCGATTGCACGCTCTGTTACGGTGTTGGTGAAATCCTTGGCAACTTTAAAGTTAACATCGGCTTCAAGCAAAGCCAAGCGAACCTCACGCATAGCTTCACGCACATCGTGCTCAGTAAGGCTGCCCTTGCTCTTTAAGCGCTGAAACGCTGATTCAAGTCTGTCTGAAAGGCCTTCAAATGCCAAGAAAATACACTTCCTTTATAACGAGATATGCAGCAATAATCAAATCTCTGAAAGAGATGCTGCAATTGCACGAATATGCACGGTAGCGTCGTTAATTTCACGGGAAAGACCGAAACGCATATTTTGCTCAAATATTAAATTTGCGCATTCGCTGATTTCGTCAAGCCCCTTGCGCTGTTCCTCAAAGCGAGCTGCAAGCTTGAGCTTGTTTTCCATATCGAAAAGCTGAGCCTCCGCACGCTTTATTGCGTCACGCACGCCCTGCCTTGTGATGCCCTCGTTCTCCGCAATCTCGGAAAGGGAAAGGTCGTCATCATAATAATACTCCAAGAAGCTGCGCTGTTTCTCAGTCAGCATTTCGCCGTAGAAATCCAACAAAACGGTGACTTCAAGATTCTTAGCCAACAGATTCTCCTCCTTGTGCAACTGCGCATATTGTGTAAAGCATTTATTCTTTACAGACAGGTATTATACTAAATAAATTCTTCGGTGTCAAGGGCTTTTTTATGCACAAAAGTGAAAAGATTTTGTGGAAAACAAAGTGAAAACAGGTAAAAAAGACGATTGATTGTGTTTTGCTGAGATAAACAGCACAAAATGTCGGCAAATTTTCCACAATCTATTTAAATTTCTTCGCAAAAAAATTTTTGAAATAATTTTGCATGAAATGGTTTACAATTTGTTAACAAAAAAGACACTATTTATTATCAAATTGTGACGAATTTTATTGTAATATATTGTCAAGGAAAGCGACAACAGCTTACCTAATAATTAATTTGATTTCTTCTTTTTGTTTCTTTTTCATTTACTCCTTCCTTTTGCAAACAGGCGAGCCTAACGGCTCGCCTGTTTGCATTTTGCCTTATTTGAACAAATTATCATTAAACCCTATTAGCTTCGTTCGATAGTTAGGGTAGTTTATGTATATATAGAAATAATATTTTATTAAAAAAAGAAAAGCCGTCCCATACTCCCCCAAGAGGAGTAAAGAATATATTTTTCATCATTCTGAAAGCTGTAGCGAAACGCTATGGCTTCTTTTGATTTTTAAGGCTTTTCACGGGTAATTATGAACAAATTGTTAATATTTTGCGTTTTTACTGATTTTGTCAACCTATTTGGGCGAAAAATGCGGCTGTAAGCCCTATGAGTGAGAGGAGTTTTTACAAGTTAAGCAATGCTGAGGCATTTCTATCCGCAAAATGCCGTAAAATCGGTTTGCTTTAAAACTCAATGTGTAACTTCCGCCGCACATGAGTTATTCAAATGCTCCTCCTAAATTCAAAAGGAAGGTGATAAAATCGCTAAACGAACACTTGGAAAAAGAGAAAAGCTCTTTTGCCTCAACTATGCGCTGCTGCGAAACGGACGGGATGCCGCCGCACGCTCAGGCTACGGAATAAACCCTGCCGCAAGCGCTGCAAAGCTGCTGAGCCGCCGTGAAATTTTAGATGAAATTGCCACAATTACCGCCGCACAGCAGCCAAAACAAACCGAAGCCGCAATGGGCTATAAACGGCTTGCCTTTGGTTCTGCCGCCGATGCTCTCAAGCTGATTTTCAGAGAAGAGCCGCCCACGGATGAAGAAATTGAACAGATGGATTTATTCAACATTTCGGAAATCAAGAAGCCAAAAGGAGGCGGTCTTGAAATCAAATTCTTTGACCGCTTGAAGCCTCTTGAAAGACTAAGCGAAATGACTGCCAACGAGGGAGAAAACTCTGCTCTCCCCTTTTACGAGGCGCTTAACAACGGCGCCAAAGCTTTGTTAGGGAGAGGAGCAGATGAGTAAAGCTCAAAAGTCTTACAGCAAATTTAAGCCGTTTTCGCCCAAACAGCTCACCGCACTGACCTGGTGGTGTCCTGATTCACCGTATGCAGACCGTGACGCTATTATATGCGACGGTGCGGTGCGAAGCGGCAAGACGCTGTGTATGTCCATCTCATTTATCTTCTGGGCTTTTTCCGCTTTTGAGGACAGTTCGTTTGCAATTTGCGGCAAAACCGTTTCCTCTCTGCGGCGAAATGTTATAACCTCACTGCTGCCCACTCTGACACAGCTCGGCTTTGACTGCAAAGAAAAAGTGAGCAAGAACCAAATTGACATAAGCTACAACGGCCGCCAAAACAGCTTCTGGCTTTTCGGAGGCAAGGATGAATCCTCCGCATCCTTAATTCAAGGCATGACCTTAGGCGGCGTGCTTCTGGACGAAGTTGCGCTTATGCCCCGTTCCTTTGTTGAGCAGGCTCTTGCCCGTTGCTCGCTGGACGGCTCAAAATTTTGGTTCAACTGCAACCCTGACAATCCTCTGCACTGGTTTCACGAGGAATGGATAAAAAAAAGCGAAGAAAAAAACTGCCTTTATCTCCATTTTTTGATGAAAGACAATCCGTCGCTTACAAAACAGATTATAAAGCGGTATTCCGCACTTTACAGCGGCGCCTTTTACGAGCGTTTTGTTGAGGGCAAGTGGGTTGCGACGCAGGGTTTGGTTTATCCCTTCTTTTCGGCGGCGAGCCATGTCTGCCCGGTGCCTAAAGGCGAATTTGAACGCTACTGCATATCCTGCGACTACGGCACGGTCAACCCCTCTTCCTTCGGCCTTTGGGGCAGGAGAGACGAAATTTGGTATCGGTTAGATGAATACTACCACGATTCGAGAAAGCTCGGCGTTCAAAAAACCGACGAGGAGCATTATGCCGCACTTGAAGAGCTTGCAGGCGACCTAAACATAAGCGAAATCACGGTTGATCCCTCTGCGGCAAGCTTTATCGAATGCATCCGCCGCCACGGCAGGTTCAAGGTTGTGCCTGCCAGAAATGATGTGCTTGATGGAATAAGACGGGTTTCCGAAGCCCTTAAGGCAGGCACGCTCAAAATTTGCAGCCCTTGCGTGAACACCATAAGAGAGTTTTCTCTCTACCGCTGGGAAGATAACTGCGCCAAGGATACGCCACGCAAGGTAAACGACCACGCTATGGACGACCTGCGATATTTTGTGACCACCTTGATGAGCCAAGGCGACTGCGGATTTTTCGCCATAGCACAGGAAAGGAATGACTGAAAATTAAAAAAAGCAAGAAAACTCATCCACAGGCTGAGGTTTGTGCCATACAGACCTCAGGCACGCAAAATCCTTTCAGCGTTTTGGAAAGCTGCAGGGATTTGGGATATCAAAACCTGAGGCTTTATTCAGCACTCAGGCAGAGCGTACCGATTATTGATGCGGCAATTATGAAAATCATCCGCCTGACAGGCGGCTTTGAGGTTATCTGCACTGAGCGCTCAGCTCAGGAAAAGCTGGATAACTTTCTAAAAAATGTCTGTGTAAACGGAACCGGTCAGAGCCTGCAAAGCTTTGTTGCAAGCTATTTTGAACAGCTTTTGACCTACGGCACGGCTATCGGCGAAATAGTAACGGATTCCTTGGGTCAGCCATATGCATTTTTCAACGCTCCGCTTGAAAATGTTGAGCTTCGCCGCAACGAAAACGGCATTGATATTGATATTTATTCAAAGAATCTCGGCAGAGCCGAAAAGGTAAAATATCCCGAACTGATAATAATGTCCATGCTCAACCCCGATGCAGGTGCGCTCTGCGGCAATTCTCTTCTAAAAGGCTTGCCCTTTGTGGCGGAAACGCTGATGAAAATTTTCCGCACAACAGGAAGCAACTGGGAGCGCCTTGGCAACACACGCTTTGCCGTTACATACAAGCCCTCTAACGACACCCTTGACAGAGCCTACGCAAAAGAGCGTGCAATTCAGGTTGCAAAGGAATGGAGCAACGCAATGAGCAGCGAAAAAGCAACGGATTTTGTTGCAGTGGGCGATATTCAGATTAAGGTTATCGGCGCCGAGGCGCAGATACCCGACAGCGAAATCCCCGTGCGCCAGCTTCTTGAACAGATTGTTGCAAAGACAGGCTTGCCGCCGTTTCTGTTGGGCTTGAGCTGGTCGAGCACCGAGCGAATGAGTTCACAGCAGGCAGACGCTCTCACAAGCGAGCTTGAAGCCTACCGCCGAATACTCACCCCTGCAATCACCAAGCTTTGCGACACTTGCCTGCGCCTTTTGGGTCTGCCCGGCAGTGTAAACATAGTTTGGTACGACATAACCTTACAGGATATGGTTGAAATCGCCCGTGCAGAGCTTTACGGCGCACAGGCAGAAAAACTGATTAACAACTGACCGAAAACCGAAAGGAGAAAAATTGAACAAGCTTTACAAAAACACCGCAAGCGACATTTTTGAAGCAGATGTGCCGCAGGAGGAGCTTGAACTAATCAACAAGCACACCCTTGTGCCCCTTACTGCTGACAAGGTTTTTTGCTTCACCGTTACCCTTTGCGATAACGAAATAGACAGAGACATCGAACGTTTCAGCCCCGATGCGCTCAAAGCAATGGCACCAATGTTTGTAGGCAAAACAGGCATTGCCGACCACCAAATGCGAGCAGAAAACCAGAGCTGCCGAATTTACAAAACATGGGTTGAAGAAAGCACAAGCCGAAAAAATTCCCTCGGAGAAGCTTACACAGAGCTTAAAGCGAGGGTATATATGCCCAAGACACCCGGCTGCGAAGAGCTCATGGCAAAAATCAAGGCAGGCATCATTAAGGAAACAAGCGTAGGCTGTTCCATGGGCCGATATACTTGCTCCGTTTGCGGAGCTGACCTGAAAAAATCCACCTGCAAGCACCGCAAAGGTGAACTCTATTCAGGCAAGCTTTGCCACACTGTTTTGGAAGAGCCAAAGGACGCTTATGAATTCAGCTTCGTTGCCGTGCCCGCACAGCCTAATGCAGGCGTAACAAAGGCATTTGAGGCGGCTGACACCATGCAGCCCGAAGAAATTCTCAGCAAGGCGGCAGGCTGTGACAGCGTAACGCTGAGCATTAAGGCTTTCACTCAGCTCACGCAAAAAATTAACAGCTTAGAAGAACTTGCCCAAGATGCAAAATGCTACCGCACCGCACTTGAAAAACAAGTTATGCGCCTTGGCGCAATGGCTGTACCCTCTCTTGCAACGGGAGATTTTGAAAGCATTTGCAAATCCCTTACAAGTGCACAGCTTATGTCACTTCAGAGAGCCTTTGAAGAAAAGGCGGCTAAGCTCTATCCCCTGCATCCACAGCTCAGTCCTCACACGGAAAAAGAAACAAACAACAGCGAATTTAAAATTTAAAGGAGAAAAAACATATGTCAATTTCATTTACAGGCATTAACGAACAGGTAATCACATTCAAAACCGAAACCCAGCTTGAAGCCGGCACACTCGTAAAAATCAGCGCAAACGGCACAGTTTCCGCCTGCGCCGCAAACGACAAGATTGCAGGCGTCGTACTCTTCTGCCGAGATAAGCTTGCGGCTGTACAGGTGAGCGGTTTTGCGGCTGTGCCCTACACAGGCACGGCACCCACTCTCGGCTACGCAAAGCTTTGTGCGGCAAGCAAAACGGAAATTAAAGCTGACAGCACCAACGGCCGTGAGCTCATGGTGCTTGAAACTGATACAACCGAAAAAATTGCAGGCTTTATGCTTTAATAAAAGGAAGGAGTAAATATTACTATGGCTAATTTTGATAATATCAGACTTGAAAAAGGACTCTACTGCGGCGGCTCATTCACAGGAGCGCTTGAATCAATCGACCCCTCCGAAAACTATAAAGGCAGTGCTCTTGAGGGACTGGACGCCTATCAGCGTCAGCTTAAGCGTTTTGACATCAAGGTAAGCGGTGCAGGCAGCGATGTTGTTGAAAAATTCTTCAAGACAAGCGACAGCGCAACCCTTTTCCCCGAATATGTGGCAAGAGCTGTCCGTCAGGGCATGGAGGAGGCCAATGTTCTCCCCAAACTCGTAGCCTCTGTTACAAACATTGATTCTCTTGACTATCGCTCAATTATGAGCGTACCCACAGACGACGATAAGGCTCTTAAAGAGGTTGCAGAAGGTGCCGCAATTCCTCAAACAGTTGTTAAAACCCGTGAAAACCTTGTAAGGCTGCGCAAAAGAGGTAGGATGCTTGTCGCTTCATATGAGGCTATCCGCTTCCAGCGCCTTGACCTTTTCACGGTTACACTTCGCCAGATTGGTGCATACATTGCAAAGGCACAGCTTGCGGATGCCATTGATGTTATCCTCAACGGCGACGGCAACGACAACGCCGCCGCAGAGACTGCAGCAGCCGGTGCTTCACTCACCTATGCAGACCTTGTTAACCTTTGGAAAGACCTTGATCCCTATGAGATGAATGTGCTTATTGCCAACAATGCCGATGCGGTAAATATGCTCAACTTCAGCGAATTCAAGGACTCCGCAGCAGGTCTCAACTTCCACGCTACCGGCAAAATGATTACTCCCATCGGCGCAGAGCTTATTCGCTCCTCTTCCCTTGAAAGCGGCAAGATTATCGGCCTTGATAAAAACTGCGCTCTCGAAATGGTTAAGGCAGGAGATGTGCTAACAGAATACGACAAGCTCATTGACCGCCAGCTTGAAAGAGCCGCTATCACATCTATTGCAGGCTTTGCGAAGATTTTCACCGACGCTTCAAGAATTCTCAACGCCTGAGAGAAAGAGAGGGTAAGCCTTGCTGACAACTAAAACAGTTTTAAACAGGTTAAGGCAGCTTGTAACCCTCGACGAGCAAGGGGCAGAAAACGCTCTGCCCCTTTGCGGTCTCTGCCTTGAAGAAATTAAAGGCAGGCTCAGAGAGGGCGCAGATGAAAACGACCCCCGTTTAGCTCAGGCCGCCGCAGGCCTCGCATACTACCGCATTGCCTTGCGCAACGCCGCCGACGGCGAAGGCGCAACAAGCTTCAAAGCAGGCGATGTTACTGTTACACGCTCCCCTGCAGCCGCACTCCAGCTTGCCGTTGCGGTGCGTGACGAAGCTATTGCCGATGCCGCTGACCTTTTAACGGACCGTGACTTTATCTTTAGGCAGGTGAGCCCATGAATTTAAAGTCCATGCTCTATTCCTATGGCAGGCAGGTTGAGCTTTGTAATTCCGAGGGTGTAAAGGAAAAATTCAAAGCTTTGATTCAGCCTCTTCGCTACAAGAACAAAATGTATCTTGACGGCATTTATACCGAAATCGGCTTTAACAGCCAGGGACATTACCTCTATATCGGACCGCCTGAAATTGATTTGACTGCTGCGGCAGACGACGAAATTCTGTCTGCCGACGGAATAAGCTACCAAATTGACAGAGCTGAAAAAGTATATAAAGGCGAAAAAGTATTCTACATATGGGCAATTATCAGGACTATTGTTCAGGAGGTATATTAAGATGTCAGATTCAATAAGCGCAATGCCGCTGGACATTGCAAACTGGTTAAACGAACAGACGGAGGTTTTTCAAGACATACTTTTTGTTACGGAATTTCCTCCCGTGCCCAAGGCAACCCCCTTGCACAGAACTATTGTTTCCGTTGGTTTGGAAAGTGTAAAAATCAGCGATTATTTCATCGAAAACAGCGAGGGCGTGCTCGTACCCGATGAATACTGCCGCCTTGCGGAAATCAAGCTTCGTTTTTCCATATATGTTCCCTACTCCCTCGGCGGCACTGCCTGCCATGAAGCATTCACCAGGGTAGTTGACTGCCTGAACTTTAAAAGCGATTTAAATCTCATAAACTCAACCTGTCAGCCCATAAGCGCAGACAGGGAAACAGACGCCTTTGTTATGAAGAGCTTTGTTGATATTGAGGCGCAGTTCTGCCCCGCCGAATCAAGCGATATTCAGTATGAATCCTTTTTGCCAAAAACATTTTTTTGCAGTTCCCACATGAAGGATGATTCACTGCACCTAAATCCCGGTGAAAGAGAAAAATGGAACTCCTCGGTTGTTGTGGGGACTTACTTCGGCACTGACGAAAGTTCCGTTACGATAAATTTGGGGTTCAAGCCGAAGCTGGTCATAGTCTCCCCAATCAATCTGCCCCTATTTTATTCAAAAGGCGCTGTATCATATTGCCTTTCAGGCATAGCTACGCCGCACTGCCCCGGCGCAGGCGTTCAAATAACCGACAACGGATTTAGGCTTATACAGGGTTCTTCGCAACACAACGGTGACACATATGTTTATCTCAACAAACTCGGTTATGATTACAACTACATCGCCGTAAAATAATAAAAAAAGCAGAAAAAAGCCCTCTTATGGTTGATTTTTATTTTTCAGTGAGTTATACTGTAAAAAAATAATCAGAACCGAGGGCTTTTTATCGTGTCTAAAAAAGAATTTAACAACACAGGTGTTTTTTCTCTTTTACTTACACCTTTCAACGAAGACCGCTCCGTTAACTACGAAACATACAAAAAATATGTTGAGTGGCAGGCTCGTCAGGGTGCGCAGCACCTTTTCGCTTGCTGCGGCAGCAGCGAAATGATTACTCTCACTCTCGATGAGAGAATCAAGCTCGCAGCTCTTGCAGTTGAACACGCAAACGGCATCCCTATTATTGCAACAGCCAACCTTGAGCCCACATGGCACGGCCAGATTGAAGAAATTAAGCGCATGGAGCAAACAGGTGTTGACGGCCTTGTTTTCGTAACTAAAGGCTACTGCGACAACAACGACAGAATGTATACATACATTTCCGAGCTAAGCGAGCTTACCGAGCTTCCCATAGTTCTCTATGAGTTCCCCGGTATGCATCCGCACCTTATGGCTGCCGAGGTTTACGGCAAGCTTGCCAAAGAGGGCAGAATTGTAGGTATTAAAGATACAACCTGCCGCATGGAATTAATCAAAGAAAAAATCGATGTTGCCGGCGATACAGCTATTCTTCAGGCCAATATCCCCTACCTCATGGAATCCTACGAAGCAGGCGCAAAGGGTGTTGTTGCAACTCCAACAAGCTGCGGCGCATACCTCTTTGCTAAGATGTATGATGAATTTTTCGTTCAGAACGACAGAGAGGCCGCCAACCTCACTCATCAGCAGATTTGCCTGCTCGATAACGCTATCGGCGAGGGCTTCTGCGCCAGCGCAAAATATCTCGTCAGCCTTTGCGGCATAAAAGAATTCAACTGGTACACAAGAGGCAACCACAGCCTCAACCCACAGCGCCTTAAATCACTGCGTGTATTCCACGATTGGGCAAAGGCAACCGGCATGAAATTTTACAACGACTAATCAGTAAGGCGGTATATATAATGGCTCAAACCAACAACTTCTCTATTGCGAGAAAGGGTTACAACTGCAAAGAGGTTGACGAATATCTGCTCACTTTAAAGGAATCGGAGGCTCAGCTTCGTGAAAGCTACGCAAGGCTTCGGGATGAACACGACGCACTCTGCGCCGAAAGCGCAGCTGATAAAAACGAAATAAACCGCATGAGAAGCGACTGCACCGCTCTTGCCGTTGCACTCAAAAAGCTCCGTGAAGAGGGCGGCAACGATGAACTTAAAGCAAAATATGAGAAAGCTCTCAACGAGAATGAACAACTTAAGGCTAAAATAGGAGCGCTCAAAGCCGCCGACACGGCCGCCGAAAGCAGCAAAGCAAACGAAGCGGCTGAATACAGCGAAACCGCCTCTAAAATGATTTCCGAGGTTGCGGCAGTTGTTCAAAAGCTGGAAAAGGACGCAAGACGCAAGGCAGAAGCAATAACAATTTCCGCAAAGATGGAGCAGGAGCGTGCCAACATCATCAAAGGCAGAGTTATGCAGGAAATCCACAGCCTTATGGATATGCTGGCAAGCTACCTTGATGAGCACGCAGAAGAAACCGCTGAAGAAGCTAAAGAATAATCAATAAGCCTAATTTAGGCAAGGTAATCTTTAATTGCCTTGCCTTTCTTTTAATTTATGACAGGGACACGATGACATATGAGAATGAGAAAGAAGAAATATCTTGAAGAGCGTTTGGCTCAATGCACCAACATAATTCCCCTTTTCAGCGACGACCGCAATTTTCAAACAGCCATTGAAAAGAAAGAATATATTGACCTTGAAGCCCTTTTCGGCAACAGCAACCCCGTTGTGCTTGAAGTAGGCTGCGGCAAGGGCAAATTTGCCTGCGAATTGGCTAAGCGCGAGCCTGATATAAATGTACTTGCCCTTGAAAAATGTGCAAATGTAATCGTAATGGCAAGCGAAGCCGCAGAAAAGGATAACATTCAAAATCTCAAATTTCTGCATGGCGGAGCGGAATATCTTGAAAAATATCTGAAGCCGCAGTCAATGGAAAGGATTTATCTCAATTTTTCCTGCCCTTATCCCAAAAACTCATATGCTAATCACCGCCTGACTAACCCTCGCTTCCTCAAAAGCTATGCCGTCATTCTCAAAGAGGGCGCAGAAATCCACCAAAAGACAGATAATATGCACTTTTTTGAGTATTCTATAGAACAGTTTTCAAGCTTCGGCTTCAAGCTCAAAAACATCTCTCTTGACCTTCATAACAGCGACTTTGAGGGCAATATTGAAACCGAATATGAGCACAGATTTTCTTCACAAGGCTTCCCGATTTACAGGCTGGAGGCTTATCTGTAAATCAAGTTAAGAAACACACAACGAGGTGAACAAAATGAGAGCATGGCTTGCCGGCGGCGGTGATTTTTATTCCGAGGGCTTTAAGCCCGACAAAAGAGATATTATAATTGCAGTTGACGCAGGCTTTGCACGCCTTAAGGCTTTAGGCATCAGCCCACATATGGTTGTTGGCGATTTTGATTCCCTTGAATATGTGCCCACGCACCCAAATATTGAAAAGCACCCATGTATTAAAGATGATACGGATACAATGCTTGCCGTCAAAAAAGGCATTGAGCTTGGCTGTGATGAATTTTTCATTTTCGGCGGCACAGGGGGCAGAATTGCACACACCTTAGGCAACATTCAAGTTTTGGCTAACCTTGCCGAAAGCGGAAAAATCGGCTATTTGATAGATAAAGACTATATAATAACCGCAATCAGGAAATGCAGCCTTGTTTTCGATAGCGAACACACGGGATATATATCTCTCCTGCCATGGGGCGCAAGAGAAGCAGAGGTCACTATCAAAGGCTTGGCTTATGAGCTGGACCGCTCTCCCCTGCCCTCGTACAGACCCCTTGGCATAAGCAACGAATTCACCGGCAAACAAGCAAAAATCACAACCTTTGATAACATGGTTGTTGCCGTTTTTGAAAACCATGGTATGTACCCTAAAAAGGAGGCTGAAAATTGAAAATCAAAGGAGCTATTTTCGACCTTGACGGAACGCTAATTGACTCTATGCCCATTTGGCAGAATCTGAGCTTCGATTTCTTGATCTCCCTCGGTGTGACTCCTAAACCCGATTTGAGGGAAAAGGTTTCTGCCATGTTTCTGCGTGAATCCAGCGAATACACCATAAAAGAATATAACCTGAACTGCTCGGTGGAAGATGTTCTGAAATATATGTACGAGCAGATAAACGATTTCTATTTCAACCGTGTGCCACCTAAGGCAGATGCATTTGAATTTTTGAAAAAGCTCAAGGCAAGCGGAGTAAAAATGTGCGTAGCCACTGCTACAGAGCGCGGGCTCGCCTCTGCCGCATTAAAGCTCAACGGAATGTTGGATTTTTTCGATGAAATTTTCACCTGCTCCGAAATCGGTTTAAACAAGGAGGACCCGAAAATATTTGAGCTGACTTTGGAAGCCTTGGGCACAAAAAAAGAAGAAACCTTTGTTTTTGAGGATGCAGCTCACGCAGTTAAAACAGCAAATAAAGCAGGCTTCCCCGTAATCGCAATCTTTGACGAAGCCGCGGCTAAGGAAAAAGATGAAATATCAAAGTTCAGCCAAAAATATATACATAACTACTGTGAACTTGACGGATTTTTTGAAAACATATAATAAAGGTTGAATTAATAACAAAAAATTTAGAAAAACACTTGCAATTTGATTTTATTTGTGATAATATAATTTGGCGGTTGAAAAACCGCACCATGTGCGGCGTTAGCTCAGCTGGATAGAGTGTTTGGCTACGAACCAAAAGGTCGGGGGTTCGAATCCCTTACGCCGTGCCAGAAAAGAACCCACATTTGTCTACGACAAGTGTGGGTTCTTTTCAATTAAATCCGTCCTATCGGACGGGATAAATCTCGCTTTCGTGATTTCATTGAAATGTTTGCAAATGTGTGGTACAATCGGAGCAAATGAGGTGATAGTAAGGATATTGTAAATTATGGTAAAGGTGCAGACCGTCTGTATGTTAAAGAATTAAGATAACTGGATTTGTGAAAATCAAATTATTTTGATTACTTGTCACCCCTAAGGCTATTTTTTACAGCCCCTTTAATCAACCAAGCATAATCTTGTCTGCAATCAAGAACATAATCAATAAACACATCATTATCCTTGATTTGATATAATACCAAATACCAATTTTCAACATACATTTTGTGATACTTATTTGGGGTTATACATTCTTCATTAAAAAAAGGAAATCTGTTTGGCATTTCTTCAAGTGAATTAAATGCATCAATCAACCTTGCTTTAGTATTTTTTGCAGCATTTTTGTTTACAGTTGCAATAAAAGCAATATGTTCCTTTAGCATATCTGCCGCTCTTTGTGAAACAATAACATTATACTTTTGCATATCACACCTCATCGATGATTCTGTCAAGTTCATCGCTTAATTGTGATACAGATACACCTTTAATTCCTGCCATTCTATCCTCCTCAACGGATAAAAGCTGTTCTCTGAGTTCAAGCATTTTTTCTCTTCTTGAAAACGCTTCAATATCCATAACAACTAAGTCGCCCTCGCCGTTTTTGGTTAGATATACAGGCTCGCCTGTTTTTTTACATAATGTTGAAATTTCGTTATAGTTTTGTCTTATAGCAGCACTTGGTCTTATATTCATACAAACATCTCCTTGTAGTAATATTCTACCTATATTGTATTATAATTATACTACTTTGTCAACTATTTATATCGTAATATATCCATCAATATGAGGAAGGCAGATGATTATGTTCAGGCCTTCCTTTGTATTTTCTGCAGTAATTGTTCCGTGGTGCTTTTCAATAAATTGCCTTTGTAATAGCAAGACCGATACCGTCACTATTAGGATTTGCGTTGTCTGTTCTGTGAAAACGGCTGAAAAGCTTTGGTTAGTCCTCTTTGGATACGCCACCACCGTTATCTCTTATTGAAATATTTATTGACTTTTCGCTATTCTGCTTTGATTTTCTTGCAGTATTGTTCTGCTCTAAGTGGTATAACTCCTCCAAATCCTTAACAGCATTTTGTAATCTCGAAAAGTGATTATCCGAGGTGCTGAACTCGGTTGGAGTATCATAATATAATTTTCCGAAATTGATTTAACTACATCGAATTTTTTTGCGCTATATTTGACATCCTTGGAAATTTTGAATATACTATCATTAGAGTTAGCAAGAGAATCGCCGACCGGCAAATGGAGCCCAGTACGCCTTTCCCATTCGCTAACTCTTTAAAGAAAAACGCAATTGAACAGTAACCCCTAAATAACCCCTCGTCACAGCAAATAAACCTCTTCTGTCTTGGCAGACAAGAGAGGTTTTCTTCGTTGTGTGTATTCTATTCTTCCATCTGGCGCCCTAAGAAATTTGCCGCAACCTGAACAAGCTTAATATCCGCCTGAGTAGGTGCGCTCAATTTCTCATCGCCGAGCAGCACAACCGCACCCGAAACATCTCCTGCTGCAATAATCGGCGAAGCCACTGTAGCCATGCGGTCAATACCCGTTGCAGGGTTCATCCCCTCGCCGGACGATTTGGCAACATAGTTTTCACGGCGCTCCATATAGCCTTCAAGCTCCTGAGAAAGCTGTCTATCCAAAACTTCTTTCTTGGGTATGCCGGCGCAGGCAATAACCCTATCCCTATCACAAATTAGTATCGGCAAATTTGTGCCCCTGTGCAAAACCTCCGCATACTGCGCCGCAATAGTGGAAAGCTCACCCACCGGCGAATACTTTTTGAAAATAACCTCTCCCTCCGGCGCTGTGAATATCTCCAACGGGTCGCCTTCACGGATACGCATTGTGCGGCGGATTTCCTTGGGTATGACTACTCTGCCCAAATCATCAATTCTACGAACTATTCCTGTTGCTTTCATATTATATAAATCCCCTTTAATTACAAATTGTGTCGTTATTATCTGTATTTTTAGGAGCTTTATACTGCTCAAAAGCAATCATTTTTTACCAACAACCGTCAGTTGTAAAATAAACTATTTGCAGTTGATTGCATCTTTATTTTTTTATGAGTAAAATAAAACAAAAGAAGAAGAGGAGGATGTATTATGAATTTAGGTAACGCCATCAACAAGCTGAGAAATGATGCCCATCTTTCCCAAGGACAGTTCGCAACACTATTTGGGGTTTCACAGCAGTCCGTTCAAAAATGGGAAAACGGAGATTCTGTTCCCGAACTAAATAAAATCATAAAAATTTCCAAACATTTCGGTGTTTCGCTTGATGCCTTAATTTTGGGAAATGACAATCGTATTGTAGAAGAAATGAAAGGAACCAATCAAATAAAGCCGCAATATGCTAATATTCATGATTGGGAATTTTATTCCTCTAATTTACTGACAGAATATCAGCAATCCATCGAAGAAGGTTTGGATATCGAAGCATATAAGGATGTTTTTTTAGCAGTTTCAAGAATTCCAAAAGACGAACGCAAGAAAAAATTCGGCGATATTCTTTTTGATGTTGTAATAAGTGCGAATCAAAAGGAAGGCTATCCATATATAGAACCGTCCGATCTGGAAACAATAAGGAATTTGAGAACTCCTTATTCCTATAAAAAAAATAACACCATGAAATTAGAAAGCAAAATACATGGTGCATGGATGGGCAGAGTTTGCGGGTGTTTGCTTGGCAAAACCGTTGAGGGCATTCGCACAGATGAACTGATTCCTTTCTTAAAAGAAACAGGGAATTATCCTATGCATAGGTATATTTTGTATAGCGATTTGGATAAGGTCAATCTCAACAAATATAAATTTGGTTTTCATAGCAGATGTTATGCCGACACTGCCCATGGCATGCCGGTGGATGACGACACTAATTATACCGTTCTGTATCAAGAGGTCATTGAAAAATACGGCAGAGACTTTACGCCGTTTGACATTTCGCGCGCTTGGCTTGCCTATCAACCAAAGGATGCCTATTGTACCGCAGAAAGAGTTGCCTTTTGCAATTTTGTAAAAGGATATACTCCACCTAAATCTGCCATTTATAAAAATCCCTATCGCGAGTGGATCGGAGCACAGATACGAGCCGACTATTTTGGATATATTAACCTGGGAAATCCTGAGCTTGCTGCCGAAATGGCTTGGCGAGATGCGTCCATATCCCATACCAAAAACGGTATTTACGGAGAGATGTTTGTGGCAGCCATGCTCGCAGTTGCCGCAGAAACAAATAATATAAAAGATATTATACTTGGCGGCCTTGCTGAAATCCCGCATACATCCAGATTATATAAAGAGATTATATCTGTATCGGACGGATTTGAAAATGGCGTTTCTCAAAGTGAATGCTTTAAAGCTATTCATACAAAATACGATGAGCATAGCGCTCACGATTGGTGCCACACCATTTCTAATGCAATGATCGTAGCAGCATCTTTACTCTATGGACAGGGTGATTACGGCAAATCGATCTGTATTGCAGTTGAAGCCGGTTTCGATACGGACTGTAACGGTGCTACTGTCGGTTCTGTTCTCGGTATGGCAAATGGAATAGAGTCTATCCCTGACTACTGGACAAAACCAGTAAATGACATATTGCACACATCCATTTTCGGCGTTAATACCGTTAAGATAAGCGATAGAGTAAAGCTTACATTAGAACACATTAAATAATGTTATATTAGCAAAAGGGGCTGTCGCACTAAGACAGCCCCTTGTTTATTATTTTATCTTTGAACTCGACCTGAGGCATTACCGCCGGCAAGCTTTTCAACCTCTTCAAGCGTTACGAAGTTATAGTCGCCCTCGATTGAATGTTTGAGAGCTGAAGCCGCAACTGCGAACTCAACAGCGCCTTGAGTATCCTTGCCGCTGAGGAGAGAATAAATAAGTCCTCCACCAAAGCTGTCACCGCCGCCTACACGGTCGATGATATGCAGGTGATAAACCTTTGAGAAGCAATATTCATTGCTTGCTGCATCAAAGAGCATCGCACTCCAATCGTTATCAAACGCACTCTTGCTTTCGCGCAAAGTGATAGCGACCTTTTCAAATCCGAATTTATCAGCAAGCTGACGGGCAACGGACTTGTAGCCCTCTTTATTCAGCTCGCCTGCTGTGATATCGGTGTTCTCAGCCTCAATACCGAAAACATCCTTTGCATCTTCTTCATTGGAGATGCAGACATCGACATATTGACAAAGCTCAGTCATTGCGGCTCTTGCCTCGTCACGGGTCCAGAGCTTGCCGCGGTAGTTGAGGTCACAGCTGATTTTGACGCCGTGCGCCTTAGCGGCAACACAAGCCTGCTTGCAGATTTCTACGAGATTGCCGCCTAAAGCGGGAGTAATGCCTGTGAAATGGAACCAATCTGCGCCTTCAAAAATCTTATCCCAATCAAAATCTTCTGCCTTAGCTTCGGCAATAGCACTGTGGGCGCGGTCATAAATACAGACGCTGCCACGCTGAGATGCACCCTTTTCAAGGAAGTAAATACCTACTCTGTCGCCGCCTCGTGTAATATCAGCTGTGTTTACGCCGTATTTACGAAGAGAATTGACAGCCATCTGACCGATTGCGTGCTTGGGAAGCTTTGTTACAAAGTGAGCATCAAATCCGTAATTTGCAAGTGAAACGGCAACATTGGCCTCGCCGCCGCCAAAGGTAGCTTCAAAGGAATCCGCCTGAATAAAACGAAGATAATCATAGGGCTGTAAGCGGAGCATAAGCTCACCGAAAGTTACTACTTTTGCCATTAGCCTCTTGCCTCCTTAACAATTTCAACCGATTTTTTGCAAAGAGCGGTAATTTCATCCCACTTGCCGTTATCAATAAGGTCAGCCGTTACCATATAGGAGCCACCGCAGGCCGCAATAACAGGGCACGAGAGATATTCGCCTAAATTTTTAAGAGAAATGCCGCCTGTGGGCATGACCTTAAACATGGGGAACGGAGCTGACATTGCTTTGATTTTTGCAAGGCCGCCGCTCTGCTCGGCAGGGAAGAATTTGAGGACTTCAAGACCAAGTTTATATGCCGCATGGTAATCTGTAGGAGTGGTACAGCCGGCATAAATCTCAATGCCCTTTTCCTGACAGTATTTTACAATTTCAACATCAAGGCCGGGTGTAACAATGAATTTTGCGCCTGCCTCCATAGCTTCGTCAACCTGAGCCGTAGTCATAACAGTGCCTGCTCCTACGAGCATTTCGGGAACATTTTCGCTCATGAGCCTAATTGCAGTTGCCGCACCCGCCGCACGGAAAGTAACCTCCGCAACAGGCACACCGCCGGCTACAAGAGCCTTTGCAAGGTCAACTGCATCACGCTCAGGATTATTGAGCTTAATTACCGGCACAACGCCGATAGATGAAATTTTTTCTGAAATAGAATTCATTTTAACTCTCTCCTTAAACTATTTATACACCTGAATAAGCTGAGAAACCGCCGTCTACGGGGATTACAACACCTGTAATAAAGCTTGCAGCCTCGTTATTGAGCAGGAACAAAAGACTGCCGTCCAGCTCTTTGCTCTCGCCGAAACGACCCATAGGAGTAGCGGCAAGAATTTTGCCTGTACGGGCTGTGGGGGAACCGTCGGGATTCCAGAGAAGAGCCGCATTCTGCTTTGTTGAGAAAAAGCCGGGAGCGATTGCATTTACTCTGATGCCGACTCTGCTGAAATGAACTGCAAGCCACTGTGTAAAGTTGGAAATAGCGGCCTTTGCACCCGAATAAGCAGGGATTTTTGTAAGAGGTGTATATGCATTCATACTGCTAATATTGATAATGTTGCAGCCCTCTCTGCCAACCATCTGTCGGGCAAAAGCTTGAGTCGGAATAAGAGTGCCGAGGAAGTTTAGGTTAAACACGAAGCCTACGCCTGCGCTGTCCAAATCGAAAAAGCTCTTTGTATCTGCGTCAATATCGCCGAGCTCAAAATATTCTTTATCCGTTGTTGCCTTGGCATTGTTGCCGCCTGCGCCGTTGATAAGAATATCGCATTTGCCCAAATCCTTTTCAACCTCATCAGCTACAGCGTAGCAAATCTCTTTATTGAGAACATCGCATTTATAAGCCTTTGCCTCTCCGCCCTCTTCACGGATTTTTGCGGCAACTTCTTCAGCTGCGGCATCGTTCAAATCAAGCAAAGCAACCTTTGCGCCTGCTCTTGCAAGTGTGAGAGAAAAAGCACTGCAAAGCACGCCGCCTGCGCCTGTTACAACGGCAACCTTACCGCTCAAATCGGTATTCAAAACATTCTTCTGCATTATTATATCCTCCTTGAATAAGGTTTATTTACAATTCTTTTCGCAAGCTTCAAAAAGGCCGTTGATGTAGGCGGCTCCCAAAGCTCTGTCATAAAGCCCGTAGCCGGGTTTACCTGTTTCGCCCCAAATCATTCTGCCATGGTCAGGTCTTACATAGCCGTCAAAGCCTGTTTCAACAAGCGCCTTTGTGATTTCAAACATATCAAGACTGCCGCAATCGGAAAGATGACCGCTTTCTTCAAAGCTGCCGTCCTCCATGATGAGGATGTTTCTCATATGCATGAAAGCAATTCTGTCCATTGCGGAATACTTGCGAACCATAGCCACAACATCGTTGGATTTTGCACAGCCGAGGGAGCCTGTGCAAAGGCAAAGGCTGTTTGCAGGGCTGTCAACGATTTTTAACATTCTGTCAAGATTAGCTTCGTCTGTAATAATTCTGGGCAGACCGAAAATAGGATAAGGCGGATCATCGGGATGAATAGCCATACGGACTCCGCACTCCTCGGCAACAGGGATAACTGCCTTTAAGAACTTTTCAAAATTCTTCCAAAGACCCTCTGCACCGATTTCGCCGTAAGCGGAAATAAGCTCTCTGACCTCGCTCTGAGAATAGCTTGAATCCCAGCCGGGAAGATGAATATCATCCTTCAAGGGATCAAGGCCCTTCATCTGCTCCCAATACATAACAAGGCTTGTGGAGCCGTCTGCCGCCACTTTATCAAGCTGAGTTCTCGTCCAGTCGAAAACAGGCATAAAATTATATGTTACGCATTTAACGCCGTATTTTGCACATCTGCGAATATTCTCACAGTAGTTGGCAATATATTTGTCAACCTCTCCCCTGCCGAGCTTAATATCCTCATGAACGGGAATTGACTCAACAACATCGAAAACCAGTCCGTTATCGGAGCACTGCTTTGCCATCTTTTCGATAGCTTCCTCAGGCCAGACTTCACCGGGCTTAACATCATAAATTGCGCTGACGATGCTGTGCATATTGGGAATCTGACGAATGTACTGCAAGGAAATCGGGTCGCTTTCGCCGTACCAGCGGAATGACATTTTCATTTGTGTATATCCTCCTGTTAAGTTGATATTATATATGTTATACTTGCCACATTATAGCGCTTTTAATCTTTCGTATTCTTCGTTTGTTATTTCAATAACGCCGCCATGCTTAAAGCCGTATGGGAAATCGAACAGCTCATCGCAACGCTTAAAATTGTTACTGCCGGGGTAAGACGCAACAAAAGGCACATAACCCATCTTCTCTTTTTCACAACCGAAGAAATCAATCAGCAAGCACCATCTGCCATCGGGCAAGGTGAGAGTTGTGGGAGCTTCATATGCACCGGGAGAAGCAAGCTGAGCCATCAGCTCTTCAAACTTTTCATCATGCTCATAGGGTCCGTAAAGGTTATCGGACACTGCGTGCATATTCATTGGCGGATTATCGGAATTTTTATAGAAAAGATGGTATTTATCCCCTACCTTGACAAGGTGAGAATCAAGGATTTCGTTGTTCTTTGTGAAAAACATTTTCGGCTCGGAAAAGGTTTCAAAATCCTTTGTAGTGCAGCAGTAAATCGACATATGAGTAAAGTTGTCCTCTTTGACGGTTGAGCCCCAATGAATTAAGTATTCCTCATTTTCTTCATCAAAGAAAATTTCAGGCGCCCAAAGGCAGCCGAAATCGTCTCGGCCGAAATAGACTAATCTTTGCTCGGAAAAATTGACTAAATTTTCGGTTTTCCAAAGGCAGAGGTATTTACTGCCGGAGCTGTTGACCTTTTTCCAATCAACCCAATAATTTTCATCCATAATGTTGGCAATGCAAAGGTCGGTTGTCAGCACAACAAAGCCGCCTGTATGCAAACGGATAACCTCGATATCACGGCAGCCGCAGGTGCCCATAGTGCTTGTCAAAACAGGCTCACCGCCGTTGACTTTTTCCCAATTCATTCCGTCACGGCTCACGGAAAAATAGACCTGTTCACCGTCGGGAGTAACCTTCTCTTTAAAATGAGAGAAAAGATAAGGAATAGCACACACCTCCTCATTATATTTTTCTAAATTTTATCATTATTAAATATAAAATGCAAGTTAATAAGCAGAATAGTTTTGACTAATTTTTAGAAAATCAGCATTGTATGTTCGCTTTACAACAAAAAATCAGCCTCAGAAAGAACTGAAGCTGATTTTCACTGTTTTAGATATAGTCAAAGGGATCTGTATCTTTATTTACCGTGCGAAGCACAATGCTGAAATCAATGTGTTCATCGTCAAAGACTCTCTGCGGCTCTTCTGCTGCATAATAAGCATCGGTGCCGCCTGCAGGAATAATATGAGCATCTGCATTGACAACAACTTCTTCAAGAGGCTCAAGCTCATCGTGATGCTTTGCGGCTTCAAGCATTTCAGGCTTAAAGTGGGTCGCATTGAAATAAAATCCGTCTGTATTTTTCACATATACCATCAAGCCCTTGCCATCATCATCGCAAAGAGTGCCGAAGCGTGTTTTGGCGTGAGCGGAATTTTCCATGGGACGGACATAGGGCACAAAATTATCTTTAACTTTCATTTTGTAATCCCCTATACGCATTGCTTCCATGCGGTCAGCATAAGCTTCGCCCGGGCCGAGGCCGTAGAAGCGAAGATTATCATAGGCCTTATCAAGCACAAGCCTGAATCCGATTTTCGGGAGCTTTGGAGCAAGCTTATTTTTATCGCCCGCAAATCGGACGGAAACTTCTCCGCTTGCCAAAACAACAAACTTAACCTTGCCCTTGAGCACGGGAACTACGCCGGGTCCGCCGAGGGAAACATCAAAGCTGATACCGACTTCGTTTTCAGCTTTGTTTATTGAGCAGGAATAAGTTTTTTGGGTGATTTTATCAATACCTGCACTGCGTGCCTCATCTGCTTCGCCGGTTTTGTTCTTCCAATGTGCAAGCCATGTTTCAACGCAAATCGGCTCAGCGAGAATATTTTTGCCGTCAACCGTAATTTTCTCAAGTCTACCGTAGGATTTGTCAAAAACAACTGTGTTTTCGGATGTTTTTACCGTCAGATAGCGTCTTGTTTCCTCTGTTTCCAATCCGCAATCCGTAAAGCTATTTTCCTTTACTACACTGTTGAGTTCAATCTGCTCGAAGCCGATTTCATAGCCTTTTTTTGCCCAAACAGCGTCATTTTTTGTCGTAAAGGTGATATTGAGCAGGCAGTTTCCGAAAATTTCTTCATTTTCAAGCAGGGTAAATACCGCTTCGCTTCTCGGTGATATGTCAAGGGCTTCTGCTTTACCGTTCTTTATTTCCTTGCCGTCACAAACCAAGCTCCAATTAAGCTGTAAATCATCAAGAGAAGTGAAATAACGCTTGTTGAAAACAGTAAATTTACCCTTTTCGTATGTAACTTTAAAGGGCTGATAAGCACGCTTCATATCATAGTAGCCGGGGCGCAAGCTGCGGTCAGCAAAAACAAGGCCATCAATACAGCAATCCGCATCGTTGGGGAAATCGCCAAAATCGCCGCCGTAGCGGTAACCGATTTTATCGCCGTTTTTTACTTCTATTGCATGGTCGAGCATTTCCCAACTGCAAAGACCGAAAAAGCTGTCATATTTATCTGCAAGACGGCAATGGGCAAAGATATTGCCTGTTGAATAGGAACAGACATATTCGCAGAAATAGAAAGGCTTTGCAGGGCTGTTTTCAAGATAGCTTTTCGTATAGTCGAGAGCCGCATACATACGGCTTTCAACATCGGAAATATCCTTGAAATCCTCTCCCTCAGGCACAGCCTTAAACTCAAGGTGTGAGTTTTCGTAATGCACTATAGCCTTGGGATCACGGCTCTTGATAAACTTGCCCATGGCTCTGTGGTTTTTACCGCAGCCGCTTTCGTTGCCCAACGACCACATCACAACACAGGGATGGTTTTTATCCCGCTCGAAAAGGCGCTCTGCACGGTCTACATAAGCTGCCTCCCACTCGTCAACAGTTGAAAGCATTGACCAACGCATCCAATCCCATGTATCACGGTATTCAAAGCCCATGCCGTGGGTTTCAATATCCGCCTCATCAACAACCATAAAGCCCAACTCATCGCAAAGCTCCATAAAGCGAGGATCGTTGGGATAGTGGCTTGTGCGGATGCAGTTGCAGTTTGCGCGTTTGAGAATATACAAATCCTCTTTCATCTGATCAAGAGAAACGGCATAGCCTGTTTTGGGGTTGGAATCATGTCTGTTTATGCCCCAAAGCTTAACCTTTTGGCCGTTCATATAGACAACGCTGTCCTTGATTTCAAGACGCTTGAAGCCTGTTTTTTGAGCTATGTACTCCTCTCCTGCCTTCATAACAAGGGTATAGAGATTCGGTTCTTCAGCATTCCACAAAACGGGATTTTGCAAGCTGAATTCTTTTTCGCTTCCGCTGTAAACTAAGCTTCCGTTGGGTGCTATAAGTTTAAGTTCAACCTCGGCATCAGTATCAATTTTAACATCAACCGCAGTTAAATCAGCGTTTACATCACTGCGGACATAGAAATCTTTGATATGGTTTTCGGGTCTGCCCAAAAGATAAACTTCTCTGAATATACCCGAAAGCCTGAAACAGTCCTGGTCCTCAAGATAGGTACCGTCGCACCACTTGACAACAAGCACATCAAGGCGGTTTTCGCCGACATTTACATAGCCGGTAATATCGAACTCACTTGTGCAATGGCTCACCTGACTGTAGCCGACAAACTGCTTATTGACAAACAGATAGAAGCAGGAAGCTACGCCCTCAAAATTAATATATACCTTTTTGCCGAAATCCTCTGATATGGTGAAGCATCGGCTGTAATGACCGCAAGGGTTTTCATCGGGCACATGAGGAGGGTCAAGCTGAAAAGGATATTTAAGGTTTGAATAGAGAGGAACATCATAGCCTCTGTCGAGAAGTAACTGCCAACAAAGAGGCACGGTTATTGTTTCATTAAATGCTTCCTCCAAAAAGGTTTCTTTAACATCTTCAAAGCTTTTATAATAATTAAATTTCCACTCACCGCAAAGGTTTATAAAGCTTTCGGATTTTTCTCTGTCAAGCTTTAATGCGGCTGCTTCGCTCTTGCACGGAACATAGTATGCTCTTGGTTTTTCGCAGCCGATATGAAGCGCGTTTAAGTCCTTATGGTATGCTTTAAATTCCAAGCTCTTATTCTCCTTTATCTTTCATAGCTTTGGTCTTCTTCATCGCCAAAGCCTTTAACTGTAATATTCATGCCGTTTACTTCAACCACGGCGCAAGTTATGGCTTCACCTGTGCAAAGAGCTTTAAAGGTCAGTGCAGGTATGCTGCCTATTTTTTCGCTCATGCCCCAATGATAATGTCCGCAGCAAACAAGGGCAATTTTTTCTTCGTTGGCAAGAAGTATTTTTTGAACCTCGTCTGCGTTATTCAGAATATGGTCAACCTCGTCAGTCTTGCCTGCGGTTAGGAGCACATGAGTCAGGACAACTACAGGTTTCGAGGAATTTTCTATTTTTTCCCTCATCCAGCCAAGCTGTTCATCGTCCATATAACATTCAGACCAAAGAATTTCTTTTTTAGGATAAGGCTCATCTTTTGAATTCATGCAGGTATCAAGCACAAGGCACAGATATTCTTCGGTTTCAAAAGAATAGTATCTGTCCGGCATACCCGTAATGCGAATAAAATCACGCTTATCCAACGCCGTATCATGATTTCCGAAAGTTGTATAGAACGGCAGATCATAATTCTTTGTCAGGTCGATTATTTCCTTCAAGCCCTGCTCTATGGGCTTGTAGCCCTCAAAGCTATCCGCAATATCGCCAAGGCAAACAGCAAACTCGCAGCCGCCGGCAATTTCGTCCAAAATATATTTAAGCTTCGGTAGTGATTCCTCGTGGTATCGGTTATTTTCACCCACAGGCTTATCGGAATAATGCAAATCCGTTACGAGCAAAAACTTCATTATTTTTCTCCTGTTACACATATTAAAATAAAACCGGACATGATCCGGTTTTATTCTGTCTTTACAACACTTCTTCGTAAAGCTCGCCTGCAAGATTAGCAGAATGAGCATTCATATCCTGAGTTTCGGGATAGAGATATTTGCCCAAATCCAATCGCATAAACTTATGGTCTGATAAACGCTCAGAAATCGGCAAAAGCTGCATATAGTGCTCGCCGTACCACATTTTCAGGTAGTTATCATAGCCCGCAGGAGCTTTAAAGGTAGCGTCTTCATATTTCATATCCACAAAATCGCCGAACCATTCAGCAGGGAATGCGCCTCGGTGAAGATTAAGACCTACGCCGTCAAGCAGATATTTGCTCCTTTTGCTCTTGCTGAACAGCTTGAGCGTTGCATCAAGGCAAAGGTGATAGAGCTTGAATGGCACTAAACGCATAAGCGGAAGCAGCAGCTTTGTTTTACGGTAATGTATGCCTTTTCTTGCAAAATTTACCCAACGGATGTTTATTGCTCTGCGCCACATTTTAAGCAGGAAAATATGCATCTTCTGACCGATTTTGCTGTTTGCGGTTTTATCGAAAACCAAAACATCTATGAAAATGCCGTTTTGGATATCATCGTATCTGTTTGAGAATTTGGTGCTGAAATATGTATCTTTCAAGCGAACCTTATCAAAAACATAGTGTGAGGTAGGTTCGTCAATGTATGACTGGTAGCTCAGATGAGACCGCAAGCTCTCAGGACAAACTTTCCTGAATTTGTCGTAATCCTCTCGGAGCATGCCGATATCCATATCATCATCCCAAGGGATAAAGCCCTGATGTCTTGCCGCACCCAAGAGAGTGCCGCCGACAAGGAAATATTTAATATCGTTTTCCTTGCAGATTTTGTCAATGTCTTCCATAATTTCAAGCTCAAGTTTTCTGATTCGCTCAAGCTTGCCGTGATAAGCGCTGACAGGGAAACTTGCCACATAATCCTCCTCTGCCCTTGCAAGGATAGCTCTGTAAACAGCGTCTGCAAAGGAAAGCGCAAACGGCCAGCCAAAATTCCTGACCTTAAGGCTGCTCATGCCGTCATAACGGTTTTCAGGCATTTTTTCAACATCTTTAACATAGCTGATATCAGGATTTTTTTCATAGAATTTGTTGCAAAGAACCTGCTTGACATAATTTATCGTAAAGCTGTAATTGGTTGCGTTATATATGTTGCCGTTTTTGCCCAAACTATCAACAAGGAAAAGAGCTGTAACAGCCTGCCTGATATAACAACCCGTGTGCCAAATCGCATTATCGGATGCCTTTATTGTGATTTTGTTATCATTGATAAGCTCATCGAAAGCTTCGTTAAAGCCCACATTGCCCTCTGAACCCACAAAGGGACCGAAAATATTGTCGAAACGGACTGCCTTTATGCTGTTATTTCCGCCCTTTAAATAAGAACGGCAAAGCTCTTCCATTTCCAAAACAAGCTTGCCTTGATAACAGCTGCTATCCATTTGAACTACAGCTTCAAGCTCACGCTCCGAGCAGGCAACAATTCCGCCGGGGTGAGGATTTGAAAAATTGAAGATAGTTGCCAGAATAAATCGGCCGTTGCATTTTTCCGAAAGTTTTAGCCATTTTTCAAGGTCTGCAAGCTTTTCCTTTGCAAAATCAGGGTTCTTGCAGCCTTGAATTTTAAGGTTTGCAACATAATAAAAATGCTTGTCCTTTATATCGGTATAAGCCGAAGCGTAAGAATCCAAGCTATCGAAAAAGCCGAGATTACAGTTAGCTCCGTATTCCTCTTTTATTTCATCGTAAAAGTTTCGATTGTTTAATTCGCCGTTGCAAATTAGGTTTACTCTACCCTTGCCCTCTTTACCGGACACATATGCATAAAAGCCCATAAGATAGGCACAAAGCACACTCTCATCGCCAATAATATTTATCTCACTATCCGCAAACACTTCGGGGGTTTTCTTTTTCTTGGTCAGTTCCCTGCCTGCCGATCTTATTTCATCCAGAAAATACTGATTCATTAATCTAATCATTTCCTTTCACATGTAAAACAAATGAATTAACAGATATTTCATGCACCATGTATTTTACTATAAATACATAGCATTTGTCAACTTAATATAACATTGACTTAATATAAGTAATGTGGTAAAATATTAGTCGATTTATATGCAAATGCTTTTAAAAGGAGATTTTTAATAATGAGCAACATAGCTTTAATTATCGCAGGCGGCGTAGGCGCAAGAATGAGGCAGGATATCCCCAAGCAGTTTATAAATGTTTACGACAAGCCTGTTATTATTTACACCCTTGAAGCTTTCCAGAACCACCCCGGTATTGACGATATCTATGTGGTTTGCGTTGAGGGCTGGGAACAGATGCTCAGAGTTTATGCTAAGCAGTTCGGCATCACCAAGCTTTCAAATATCATTCACGGCGGCACTAACGGACAGGATTCAATCCGCAACGGAGTTGAAGCTATTGCCGAAAAATATAACGATGATGATATCGTGCTTATCCATGACGCTATCAGACCAATGGTTTCTTCCGACATTATTTCCGACAACATCAGAGTCTGTTCACAGTACGGCACTGCTATCTCTGTTGTTCCCTGCACGGCAGCAATGCTCAAAACCTACGACGGCGAAACCACAACCCAGCAGGTTCCCCGTGACAACCTGAAAACAACACAGACTCCTCAGGCCGTAACCTTGGGCAAGCTCAAATGGGCGCACAAGGAAGCCCTTGCAAGAGGCATCACAAACTCAGTTGCCACCTGCACAATGTTCATTGAGCTGGGTCAGGAACTGCATTTCTCCCTTGGCTCAGAAAAGAATCTCAAGCTCACAACTCCCGAAGATTTGGAAATCTTCAAAGCTTTGTACAACTCAAAGAAAGACGGTTGGATTAAATAATGTTTTTTTCTTCTCAGCTCTATCTTGACGACCTCAAGGCAACTGCCGAAATTTTAAAAGACAACGGTGTTGACGGCAAAAGCTTCCTGATAACAGGCGCTTCCGGCCTTATAGGCTCATATCTTGTTGATGCCCTTGTTTATCACGCAAGATTCAACGGCGCCAAAAACAGGATTTATGCCTTGGGCAGAAGCGAAGCAAAGCTTAAAGAGCGTTTTGCTTATGCCGATGGTGAAGTAAACCTCGTAAGCGCGGATATTTGCGCCGAGCTTGACGACAGCGTAAATTACGACTACATTATTCATGCGGCAAGCAATGCCGACCCCGGAACTTATGCCAGATACCCCGTTGAAACAATACAGACAAATATTCTCGGCACACACAACTGCTTGAAATATGCACATAGTCACCCCGGCACAAGAGTGCTTTTAACCTCAACAATGGAGGTTTACGGCGCAATGGATAAAAACGGCGCAATACAAGAAGACGAAGCCGGAGTTGTTGATTTCAACACCGTAAGAGCAGGATATCCCGAAAGCAAAAGAGTATCCGAGCTTCTTGTCAGAAGCTACGCTGAGGAATACGGTACCGATGCTCTGATTGCAAGGCTCGGCTATATCTACGGCCCTACTATGACAAAAGCAGACAACAAGGCTGTTGCCCAGTTCATTCGCTCCATGATAGAAAAGAAAGATATTGTTCTCAAAAGCGAGGGTCTGCAAAACCGCTCATACTGCTATGTTGCCGACACGGTTAACGCAATTTTGTTCGTGCTTTTCAAAGGCGAAAAGGCACAGGCCTACAATGTAGCAAACGAGCTTTCCACAACGACTATTGCAAACCTTGCCGAAACAGCCGCTTCCATTGCCGGCGCAAAGGTAATTTTTGACCTTCCCACCGAGCTGGAGAAAAAAGGATTTTCACCCACAAGAGATGCTGTTCTGAGCGAGAACAAGCTTAAAGCTCTCGGCTGGCAAGGCCAATACACCTTGGCAGAAGGTCTTTCAAGAACAGCACAAATTTTAAACAGCAAAACATAAGATAGAATTAACAATAGTTTAAACAAACCTCCCTTGACAAGCGGTCTGCTCACCGCAAAATCAAAGGAGGTTTTATTCTTTTACCATATAAAGCAAAATTCTCCGATAACTTAAAGTTACGGAGAATCCGGCATTTCAGTAATAATTTTTTGATTTAATGCTATTACATTAAACAGCGCGAGTGACCTTTCCTGAACGAAGGCAGCGTGTGCAAGCGTATACCCTTTTGGGTGAACCATTTACAACAGCCTTAACGCGCTTGATGTTGGGCTTCCATGTTCTGTTGGAACGCCTGTGTGAGTGCGATACCTTGATACCGAAAGCAACATCCTTACCGCAGAATTCACATTTTGCCATTTGCGGCACCTCCTTTTAAAACTTTTAACCTAAACGAACATAAAGTATTTTAACAGATAACTTTATAAAAAGCAATAGTTTTTTGATATTTATTTGTTTTACATAAGATAAGCGGTCAAACAAAATCTTATTTGGTTAAAATCACTCATTTATCAGCTCAGAAAGCTTCTCTCTCATTCTGGCAACAGCGGCTTTCGCACCCTCTTCATCGGCCGAAAACAGCTCCTCTGTCACCTTTTCTTTATCTACCGAATCGTAAGACTGCCAGCCGATATAGTAGCTCAAACTGATTTTATTGCCCTTTTCGCTGTCTACAATCAGAGTGAGCCTGTAGCGCAGCTGGTCATCAAAAACGCCTGCGTTTTCTTTCAGCTGAACTGAACCGAACCATGTGTTTGGTTTGCCGCCTATCATAACGGCTCCAAGCAAATATTCATATGTAATATCGGGTATTCTGTTCATAATTCAGCTCCTAATATGCCGCTATTTTTTCTATATCCGCTCTTCCTCTGGAAGATGTTATAATCAGCTTAAAAGCATCGCATTTTGAATGTTTTTCACAAATTCTGCGGCTTCCTACCGTTGTGTAATTATCTATGCTCTTTTCCCAGTGGCCATCCACACGGCAAATTATACGAAAAGAGGAAACACGCTGACCCTCTGCGATATTTTCCATTATTTCAAAGTAACTGATTTCTTTTTCTTCACCGAGCTCAACCAAATATTCGCTCTGATAATCGCCGAAATCGGTTCTTGAAATTTTTGCATTTTCGCACAGATTTGTTTTAAAGCTTGTCTCAATTTTTTCTCCGAGCTCTTTGAGCCTCTTAACATCTCTTTCATCCAGCTTACCGTTGGGCATAGGCGGAATGTTGAGATTAAAAGTAGTATTTCCGCCAACCGAATTTAGGTAAGTTTTAAAGAGTCTTTCCAAAGAATGAGGCTCCTCCTCGGCATGATAAAACCAACCCGGACGGATTGACATATCAATTTCCGACGGTGCAAAGCAAAGACCGCTTGCACAGGCTATGTTTTCCAGCGTACCTAAATCGCAATCGCAATTATATATGCCGTCTAAGCTGCCCTCAATCAAAGCGCCCTGCGTTTGCTTTTTGCAAAACGGACAAAGCTCATAGGGAACTACAGCCCATTCGCTGCTGCGCGCAGAGCCGCTTTCGTTGCCGCACCAACGCAAATCAGGACCGTCATCCTTAAAAATCGTTGCGTTGGGCTGGTACTTACGGACAAGCTCAATATATGAATCAAAATCATAAGCCTGCTTTTTTCCGTTAGGTCCTTCTCCGCAGGCTCCGTCGAACCAGACATGGAAAACTTCGCCGTAGCCGGTCAAAAGCTCTGTTAGCTGAGCACGGTAAAGGTCGTTATATTCTTCCGTGCCGTAGCAAGAGGCATTTCTGTCCCACGGAGATAAATAAAAGCCGAAGCTGATGCCTGCACGGCGGCAGGCATCGCTTAATTCTTTAACAATGTCGCCCTTACCGTTTTTATAAGGGCTGTTTTTAATACTGTGGGCAGTAGTTTCAGTCTGCCAAAGGCAAAAGCCGTCGTGATGCTTGGCAGTAATAACTGCGCCTTTCATTCCTGCCGTTTTTATAGCTTCAACCCATTGGTTGCAATCAAGCTCCGTTGGGTTAAAAACCGCAGGATCCTCCTGTCCGTTACCCCATTCCTTATCGGTAAAGGTATTGGGGCCGAAATGGAAGAAAGCGTAAAAGGGCGTTTCACGCAGACGCCTGAGCTGTCTTTCGCTCGGCTTAACCTTGCCCGCATTTTCTAAAAAGCACTTAAAATCACTCATTTGTGAGCCTTTACCTTTTTCTTTTCTTTATTAACGGTATTGTCTTTGAACATTGCGTTTACATTGTTCTTGCCCTTGTGGTGGTAGGGATTAACACGCAGGAAGATATAAACGGCAACGCCGCCGAGAGTATTGAAAACAATATCCTCCATGGTATCCATGAGAGCGTATCTGGTGGGATCGAGCTCAGGGATAATGTTGGGCATACCTATTGTGAAGCCCTTTGCTGCGGCTTCCCGGATAGCCTGCTCGGCAAGAGCCCGTGACCAATGCTGCGAATCTCCGCCTGCTATCTGGTCAAAGGTGAACTCAAACAGCTCCCAACCGTTGCCGAAGATAAAGGAGAAGCCGAAAGCGGCAAGGAGAACAAAGGGAAGATGACATCTGACCTTATCTCTCTTTTGGATAGCTGTCAGGATTTCATATCCGAACCATGCGCCTGCGCCGCCGCCGACGAAATGAAAAATCTGATCGTAAATGGGTATTGTATAGTAGAAATTAAGATAAGCTCCGCCGAATGAAGCCAAGAAAAATCCGGGAACGGCGAGAACCTGACAATAGGAAGGTATGTAGCGCAGCAAGCTCTTTTCGCTTGTAGCCTGAGCGATTTCCCAAATAAACATACCGACAAGGTTAGCAGACATTTGCAAAACCTGCTGAACATCTTTTCTGAAAAAAGCGGAATCAATAATGCCGTAAATCATTACAGCTCTGAAAACCCACCAATAAACAAACTGCCAGGTGGGGGCGTTGGCTCTAAGCCTCGCTAAATAATTCTTCATAAAATCTTTCTCCATCAAAATTTTTCCGTTTAAAAACGCAATTATTTTATTGTATCCTCGTAATTATACCGAATTCTGCTTTCCGTCGCCTTACCGTATTGAATAGCTTTTTGGGGGCAACGGTTGATACAAGCGGTGCAGTGCTGACATTTCGGTTTTGTCCATATGGGCTTACCGTTTTCAAGCTTTATAACCTCATCGGGACATGATTTTTCACAAAGGCCGCAGGATATGCAGGCATCTGTTGCGTAAAACTTTTTGGTGCGTCTGAAAGGGTCATAAAAAATTGAGACAAAAGCGCTTTTTGCTCCGTCTTTGCAGCTGCCCTTTCGGCCTTTTTCACGCTTTAAAACAGCATCGCATACACGGGCAATTTCTTTATCGGCATGGCGAAGAAACTTCTGCGCTTTTTCCTTTGAGCACGGGTCATACATAACGACATAATTATCAGGCATTCTCAAAGAAAAGTTATAGTCAAGATTTCTGCCCAGCTTTTTGGCAAGCATTTTATCGGCATTTCCCGTGCTTGCGCCGCAGGTTATAACAGAAAAAACATATTTACCAAGGTTGTTTCTAACCTCCGGTATTTTCGCAAAGCGCTCGATAATTTCGGGAAGCCTCCAAAAATAAACAGGAAAAACAAAGCCTGTAACCTCATCTGACGGTGAAGGATAAATTCTGTCCTTGATTGCGTCAACTATATTGACGGCAGTGTCATTTGTTTGCTGTGCAATAACCTGTGCCGCATGTTTAGAATTGCCCGTGCCGGAAAAATAAAAAATCATAGCACTAACACCTCTTAACATATTTTTATAATCCCTCGATTACTCTTGCAATAGCATTTTCATCATTGGACGCCGTAACATAATCTGCCGCTGAGCGAACGGATTCTAAGCCGTTTGCAACGGCAACGCCTACATCGGCGCATTTAATCATTTCAATATCGTTTTCAAAATCACCTATGCAAATAAGCTTTTGGGAATTTGTTTTAGCTTTCAGCCAATTAACGGCGTTATGCTTTCCTCCCTCCAAGGGATAATACTCCATCCCTCCGGGCCAGCTTTGCTCGCAGTTGTATCTATCCTTTGAAAACTCGGCAAAGAACTGCCTTGTATGCTCGTCAAGTATTTCATCGGGCAAACACATATAAGTCATTTTGAAAATTCTGTTTTCATGGTTAATTTCAATTTCTTCTAATCTTTGATACTCACCTCTTTTTACAGGCACAAAGCCCTTACTTGTGTTTACAAGCAGCATTGTCAGCTGAGGACAGCTTTCAAAAATAAATCTTGCATCATCAAAGCAGGACCTGTCCATTGTTGTGTAACGCAAAAACCGTGCTGTACCGTATTCGGTAATTGCACAGCCGTTAAGCGAAATAACAGCCGTATTTGGAACGAAGCAATGTTTATATTCTTCCACAAAATCCCAATATCTGCCGGTGGCAACGGTAAAGAGTCCGCCGCCGAGCTGAAATCGCTTTATGGCCTCGGCATTTTCACGGCTTAGCTCCTTATTGGTTTTAAGCAGAGTGCCGTCCATATCAGTACAAATCAGGCACCCTTCATAAGGTTTAGGGTTCATATTAACTCCTCAATAGGAATCCGATTTTCTATATGATTTTATCAAATATTATATAAAAAGGCAATAGCTAAAAAAATTCGTAATATATTCGTAATATAATTTAAAGAAAAAGGGACGATGAACATCGTCCCAAATTTCATTTATTCTGATTTTTTCCATTCGGGTATTTTGGTTAGGATGATTGCGACGAACATCACAACGCAGCCTATAGCCTCTCTTGCGGATAGCTGTTCTTTGAGCACTACCCAGCCGGCAAGAACTGCAAAAACAGATTCAAGGCACATAAGAATGGAAGCTACGGCAGGCTGAGTATTCTTCTGACCGATAATCTGCAGGGTATATGCAACACCGCTGCTTAAAATACCGCTGTAAAGAATCGGCACAATAGCTGAATTGATAGCAGAAATCTGCGGAGTTTCAAAGATAAACATACATATAACGGAGATTACGCCCACAACAAAGAACTGCGTGCAGGAGAGAATCACGCCGTCAACCTTATCCACAACGTTGTCAATATATAGAATATGTACCGCAAAGCAGACTGAACAGACAAGAGCCAAAAGTTCGCCTTTGCCGATTGAAAACGAGCCGTCAACGCAAAGAAGATACGCTCCGAAACAGCCCATAACAACAGCAAACCAAACAAAAAGCTTCTGCTTTTGCTTTAACACAAGGCCGAAAACAGGCACAAGCAGCATATAGAGCGCCGTAATAAAGCCGATTTTGCCGGAGGTTGTGTAATTAAAGGCAAACTGCTGTAAATTGCTCGCACAGAACAAAATCAAGCCGCAGATTACGCCTGATTTTAACTGAACAAGCGCATCATTTTTCTTTTGGGCTTTTGTTCGGATATCTGTTTTCCGCTTTTTTATCTGCATTACGGCAATCAAAGGCATTAATGCCGCCGAGCCCATGAGCATACGGATGCCGTTAAAAGTAAAGCCTTCCACGGATTCCATGCCAACGCTCTGAGCCACAAAAGAAGTACCCCAGATAAACGCAGCCAAAAGCAGGGCAATATTGCCGCCCAAGCTTTTCTTAGAATTTACATTCATACTAAATCTCGCTTTATTTTATATTAATACTTGATTGTTTTGCCGCAAGCCATGGATTCATCAGCCAAAAACACTGTTTTATGGCCTGCAATTGAATCAAAAATATTTGTGCAGGAAACGGAAGGCTTTTCACCGCTGACATATGACACAAAGTCTTTGGCAAGACCCAAATCGCCGCCTCCGTGTCCTTGGCTCATATCGAAAGAAGAAAGGTCGATTATCTCCTCATCAAATTCGCAGCCGGGATCGGGATTGATTTTTAAAACATGAATATCGTTATGCTCAAATTCGCCGTAAATCTCGCCCTTAGTGCCCACAATCTCAATTCTGCGCAGGGGTCTTGCAGCACCGCCTATCATATTGTGGGTGCCTGTTGCGCCGTTTTCAAAGCGCACCATAACACTCTGGTGGTCAACAACATTGTTGTCACTTTTATAAATGCACTTTGCGTAGGGGCTGTCGCTCTTGAGCAAATTGATTTTTTCTTCAATAGTTGCGTTTTCTCTATCCTCAAGCTCTGCCCAAACATAACATTCCCATCTGTCGGGATGGTCAATGTAAAGCCGCTTTGTGGAATAAAGGCAGGTATCTACATGAGGGCAGTCTACCAAGCATTTTGTTCCTGCGTTTTCGGGAGCCATTTCGGGCTTAAACTGGAAAATTGAGCCACAGCTTGATACGGTTTGAGGTTTAACATCGCCCATCATCCACATCATAATATCCAAATCATGGCAGCATTTAGCAAGTAACATAGAGGTTTTGCAATTATCGGAATTGCCCCATTTACCTCTTACATATGAAGTTGATATATGGTGATAGCTGACATGTTCAAAAGTATTGATGCTTATAATATCGCCTATCTCGCCTGCAAGGATTCTCTCCTTTATGGCAATATAAAACGGAGAATAGCGAAGCACATGGCAAATCATGACCTTGTTTCCGTTTTCTTCAACAGTTTTAACTATTTCCTCAAGCTCGTCAAGACTCACGGCAAAAGGCTTTTCCAAAAGCATATCGTAGCCTTTTTTGAGCAGAGGAATAGCTGTTTCAACATGCTGATGATCCATAGTTCCGTTAATTACGGCATCGGCAAATTTTGGCACAGCGGCAAGCTCATCAGCGCTGCTGAAGCAATTTTCTTTAGGAAAGCCAAACATTTTTCGTGCCTTTTCGCAACGGAAAGGGTTGGGATCGGCAATACCGACTATCTTAAGCATTTCCGGCTGCTTTAAGGCAAGCTCGGCATAGGTAAAGGAGCGATGACCGCCGCCGACGATTATAGCTGTAACAGGTTTTGTTTGCATAATAAAAGACCTCTAATCCTAAACATTTAAAATGTATAATATCACAACACAAAAAATAGTCAATAGAAAATCAATAAAAAAACAGCCGCAAATCAAACTGCGGCTGAAATTTATTGAAGAGGTTTTGCCGATTAAAATATTGTTGTGATAATCTTTGCGGCAAGAGCGATAACAAAGAAGGCGATACCTATGAACTTTGTGAGCTTAACAAGCTTAGCTTCCATTGTGCGGCCCTTGTTTTTGCCGAAGAATGTTTCTGCGCCGCCAGCAATCGTGCCGGAAAGACCCTGTGAGTTACCTTCCTGAAGAAGAACAAGAGCAGAAATCGCAACAGCGAGAATAATAAGAACTATACCGAAAATAATTTCATAAGCTGCCATACTAATCACCATAAAAGCTCGAAAAAGAGCGTTAATCCTTTCTTTTTTTTACGGGCGCAAAACACCCTTTCATATTTGTACCTTGGTATTTTAGCATATTACTTTAACAAATGCAACTGTTTTTTGCAAAAATTTAAAACAACAGGTAAATATTTACATGATTTTTTATTTACCTCACGGTTAAAATACTATCAGTGGACAAAGCGCCGTTAATTTTCAAAGAAAAGTTTGCGTTTGCAGGCACTTTCTCCGCTAAAGTCGTTAATCAGCGGAGAAGTCTGCAATTAGCGGCTTTTTATTTATATGAGCGTAAGCTGTTCTCCGCTGTCCTCTGCGCTGAGGAGTGCACCTGCAGAGGGCAGATTCTTTGTGCGGTAGCGGTAAGGCTTTGCAAATTCGCCCTCGACATAAGGTCTGACCGTCATCAAGCGCTGACCTTTTTTAAGGGTAAGCACGGCTACACCTTGAGTATCCTTGGTCGTTTTTGCAGAAACTGAACCTGTATTAAACAGCAAATGTCTGCCTGCGCTTGAAATGAGAACAAGCTCTATATCCTGCTGAATATACATAGCCGCAACCAGGGGCGATTTATCGGAATAAGCCTTTATAAGCTTTTTGCGGTTGGTTTTCGTTGCATAGGAAGCCATATCAACTTTAGCAACTTTTCCGTTTTCAAAAAAGAAGATCATATATCCGCTGTAATCCTTGGTTACAGCCATATAGCTGAATGATTCATCAGCTTCCATATCGAGCTTTGAGGGCACAAAATCGCCAAGCACGCTCGCCTTGCTGAATTCAAAATCATCCGCTTTAGCCTTGTATACTTGCTGATGGTTAGAGAAAAAGAGCAGCTCAACATCGTTTGTCGTATCGTAGCTTGCCAAAAGGCTGTCGCCTTCCTTAAACTTCTGCTCGCTGCTCATGCGAAGAGACTGCGGTGTAATTTTTTTAAAATAGCCCTGCTGAGAAATGAAGAGATGCACCGGCTCATTGGAAACAGGTGTTTCAAGCTCTGTTTCTACAATTTCCGCATTATATATAATCTCACTGCGGCGAGGCTTGCCGAATTTTTTGCAAACATTCTGAAGCTCGGCAATGATAATCTTCTTAACACGGTTAGACTTTGCAAGGATATCTTCCATATCCTTTATACTCTCTTCTAAGTTTTCAATATCCTTAGTGTGCTTGAGGATATATTCACGGTTGAGATGGCGCAGTTTGATTTCTGCAACATACTCAGCCTGAATTTCATCAATACCGAAGCCTATCATCAAGTTGGTTACAACTTCTTTTTCCTCTTCGGTGTTGCGGATTATAGAAATAGCTCTGTCAATATCGAGCAAAATCTTCTGCAAGCCGCGAAGCAAATGAAGCCTGTCTTTGCATTTTTGCAAATCATAATAAGTTCTTCTGCGTACACATTCGGTACGGAAAGCAATCCACTCAATGAGGAGCGCTTTTACACCGAGCACCTGAGGCATACCTGCAATAAGAACATTGAAATTGCAGGAAAAAGTATCTTCAAGAGGCGTCTGCCTATAGAGCTTTAGCATGAGCTTATCCGGGTCAACGCCGCGCTTGAGGTCAATAGTAATCTTAAGGCCGCTTTTATCCGTTTCGTCACGGACATCGCTGATTTCTTTAAGCGTGCCTGCTTTGAATTTTTCGATAATTTTGTCAATAACAGCTTCCGCAGTTGTGGTTGGAGGAATTTCCGTGATATCAATGCAGTTGTTGGATTTATCGTAGCTGTACTTTGCTCTGACCTTAATACTGCCCCGTCCGTTATTTATAACATTGAGCATTTCCTCACGGTTATAGATAATCTGACCGCCGCCGATAAAATCGGGAGCTTTAATAAGCTCGGAAACATCATAATCGGGGTCTTTAATAAGCTCAATTGTGGTTTCGCAGATTTCATTAAGGTTAAAGGAGCAAATTGAGCTTGCCATACCGACGGCAATACCTGTATTTGCATTGACTAACACGCTTGGAAATGTAACCGGCAGCAAGGTGGGCTCTTTCATTGTGTTATCATAGTTATCGACAAAATCCACGGTATCCTTATCAATATCGGCAAAAAGCTCGGAGCAGATTGGCTCAAGCTTTGCCTCGGTATAACGGGACGCCGCCCACATCATATCACGGGAATAGGCTTTACCGAAGTTACCCTTTGAATCAACAAAGGGGTGCAGTAAAGCTTCATAGCCTCTGGAAAGACGAACCATTGTATCATAAATTGCGGCATCGCCGTGAGGGTTAAGCTGCATTGTGCGGCCTACGATATTGGCTGATTTGATTCTGCCTCCGTTTAAAAGACCCATTTTATACATTGTATAGAGCAGTTTTCTGTGTGCCGGCTTCAAACCGTCAATTTCCGGAATTGCACGGGACATAATAACGCTCATTGCATAGGGCATATAGTTGATTTCGAGAGTATCGGTAATGCGCTGGTTAACAATCTCGCCTGCGCCTAAAATATGTGCGTTGGGGTTAATATCGGACTTGGGCTGTTTATCCTGTTTTTTCTTCGCCATGGCTTCAATTATCCCCTTTCCTTAGCTTACATCGGCCATATCAATATAGAGGTGGCCGTTTTCTGCAATATGCTGTTTTCTGCCTGCAAGATTGTCCCCAAGCAGTAAATCAAACTTTTCCGCCATAGCCTGCGCCAAATCGGGCTCTATCCTAATAAGCCGGCGTGTGGCAGGGTTCATAGTAGTCAGCCACATCATATCCGCCTCGTTTTCGCCGAGACCCTTTGAACGCTGGATAGTGAACTTTTTGCCCTCAAGCTGAGCCAAAACATCTGCCTTTTCCTTTTCGGTATAGGCAAACCATGTTTCGTCCTTGTAGCTGATTTCATAAAGAGGAGATTCGGCAATAAAGACATAGCCTGCTTCAATAAGAGTGGGCATAAGGCGGTAAATCATGGTCAAAATAAGAGTTCTGATTTGGAAGCCGTCAACATCGGCGTCGGTACAGATAATGACCTTGTTCCATCTCAAATTTTCAAGGTTGAAGGTGGACAAATCCTTTGCCGCCTTACCTTTAACCTCGATACCGCAGCCTAAAACCTTAATAAGGTCGGTTATAATATCGCTTTTGAAAATCTTATCGTATTCCGATTTTAAGCAGTTGAGTATTTTGCCTCGCACAGGGATAATGGCCTGAAACTCGGAATCACGGGACTGCTTACAGGCGCCTAAAGCGGAATCACCCTCAACAATAAACAGCTCACGCATATTTACATCACGGCTGCGGCAATCCACAAACTTCTGAACACGGTTTGCCATATCATTGCTTGTTTGCAGATTTTTCTTGATAGTTTGCCGTGTTGTTTCGGCCTTAACACGGCTGCGCATATTGATAAGCACCTGGTCGCAAATTTTTTCTGCATCAAGCTTATTTTCTATAAAGTAAATTTCAAGCTGATGGCGCAGAAACTCCGTCATCGCCTCTTGAATAAACTTGTTTGTGATAGATTTTTTTGTTTGGTTTTCGTAGGAGGTTTGAGTTGAGAAAGAGGAAACAACCAAAATCAGGCAGTCCTCAACATCCTGAAAACTGATTTTCGGGTCAGTTTTAGTATATTTATTGTTCTGCTTCAAATAGGCATCAATCTGCGAAACAAAAGCGCTTCTTGCCGCTTTTTCGGGCGCACCGCCGTATTCAAGCCAGCTTGAATTATGGTAATACTCCTTAACCTGCTTCTTATTTGAAAAGCGCAGAGCAACATTTATTTTCAGCTTATAATCCTTTTGGTCTTCACGGTCGCGGCCTACACGCTCTGCAGTCCAGAACTGCGTTTGACTTATAGCGGCATCTCCGCCGAGCTCGTCAACGTAGTCTTTAATACCGTTTTCGTAAAGGTATTCATAAGTTTCAAAGGAATTGGTATGACCCTTTTGGTCTTTCAAAATAAAGCGTATGCCTGCATTTACAACGGACTGACGCTTGAGAGTTGACTGAAAATACTCCAGCGGCACATTGATATCGGTAAAGACCTCTAAATCAGGCTTCCACTTAATGCGTGTGCCTGTATCTTTTTTTGTATATTCCTCTTTTAGCATTTTGCCGACGGGCTTACCCTTTTTGAATTTCAGCTCATAGCGGAAGCCGCCTGTTTTTATCTCGGCTTCCATATATTCGGAAGCATACTGGGTTGAGCAGAGGCCGAGACCGTTTAAGCCAAGAGAATATTCGTAACTGCCGCCGTCGTTAGTATCGTACTTACCGCCTGCATAAAGCTCGCAGAAAACAAGCTCCCAGTTGAATTTCTTTTCCTTCGGGTTATAATCAACGGGAATACCACGGCCGAAATCCTGCACCTCAACAGAGCCGTCACTATATCGTGTGACTATGATTTTTTCACCGTGACCCTCACGGGCTTCGTCTATTGAGTTGGAGATAATTTCAAAAATCGAATGTTGACAGCCCTCAAGACCGTCCGAGCCGAAAATAACGGCAGGACGCTTACGAACTCTGTCTGCGCCTTTCAAGGATACTATACTTTCAACACCGTAATCCGCTTTTTTAGGCATCCTTTTACCTCACTTTGTTTATAATACCGCAGTTTGCCGGCACCACCAAAAGTGATGTCGGCAACTCTTAATTATTTTTTTCTTCTGTTTCTGCGTTTTCTACAGCTGTATCATCGGCAGCTGTTTCTTCGGCAGCTTTTGGTTCTTCGCCCGTCATAAACTTCTTAAAAAGCTCGCCGTCCATCTTTTCCTTTTCTATAAGGTATCCGGCAACTTTGTGGAGCTTATCCATATTATCATTAAGGATTTTTTCGCAGCGTGCATAAGCGTTTGTGACAATGCGATTTATCTCGCTGTCAATGGAATTTGCAACATTCTCGGAATAGTTGCGTGTGTGACCGTAATCCTTGCCCAGGAAGACCTCGTGGTCACCGGAAGTATAGGAAATGGGACCGAGAGCATCGCTCATGCCGTATTTTGTAACCATATTTCTCGCAAGGCTTGTTGCTCGCTCAATATCATTTGAGGCGCCTGTTGAAATATCGCCCAATATGAGCGCCTCGGAAACACGGCCTCCGAGAAGAGTTACTATATCGTCGAGCATATCGTTCTTTGTGCGGTAGCTCTTATCCTCGGTTGGGATAGACATTGTATAGCCGCCTGCCATGCCTCTGGGAATGATTGAAATTTCGTGAACAGGATCCTGAGTTTCGAGAGAATAGGTTGCGATTGCGTGGCCTGCCTCGTGGTAAGCTGTAAGGCGTTTTTCCTTATCGCTCATCTTATGAGACTTCTTCTCAGTGCCTACAACAACCTTAACGGTTGCTTCTTCAACCTCATCCATTGTGATTGCCTTTTTATTCTGTCTTGCGGCAAGCAACGCAGCCTCATTGAGCAGATTTTCAAGGTCTGCGCCTGTGAAGCCTGCAGTTGAACGGGCAATAACGCCTAAATCTACATCGGGAGCAAGAGGCTTGCCCTTAGCATGAACGGCGAGAATTTCTTCTCTGCCCTTAAGGTCGGGATAGTTAACCGTAACCTGACGGTCAAATCGGCCGGGACGAAGCAATGCCGGGTCAAGGATATCGGGTCGGTTAGTGGCAGCAATGATAATTACGCCTTCATTTGCACCGAAACCGTCCATTTCAACAAGCATCTGATTGAGGGTCTGCTCTCTTTCATCGTGGCCGCCGCCCATACCGGCGCCTCTGTGACGACCTACGGCATCAATTTCATCAATAAAAATAATTGAGGGAGCGTTCTTCTTTGCCTGGTCAAACAAATCGCGCACACGGGAAGCACCGACGCCAACATACATCTCAACAAAATCCGAACCGGAGATTGAGAAGAAAGGCACATCAGCCTCGCCTGCTACAGCCCTTGCAAGAAGAGTTTTACCTGTACCGGGAGGGCCTACAAGCAGCACGCCCTTGGGAATTCTTGCGCCCAAATCGTTAAACTTCTGCGGGTCTTTGAGGAATTCGACAATTTCTGCAAGCTCCTGTTTTTCTTCATCGGCACCGGCAACATTATCAAAGGTTGTTTTCCGCTTTTCGTCCTTTGCGTTTTTGATTCGTGCCTTGCCGAAGCTTATTGTGCGGTTTGTTTCGCTGTTTAAGGTTTGACCCATGCGCCTAACCATAACAAACATAATTACGCCGAGCACAAGCATGAGAACAAGAGTCGGCATAACCTGAAGCAGCCATGAGTTTTCACTGCCGCGCTCATAATCGTACTTTATAGGTGTTTCGGGATTAGCTTCGTTGTGCTCCGTTACGAGAGGATGCACATCATTGACGAAAATTTGAACATTGGGCACGGTATACTTCTGAGGGCTGTCGTTGCCCTCAACATAGTAAGTAAGCGCACCTGAGCTGAGATTAAGGCTGTATTCCGTAATCTGATTAGTCTGGAATTTCTCGATAATCTCATAATACTTGAGCTTTGTGCTTTGAGTAGAAGAGGTTACGAAGTAAAATGCCAGACCGATTATTACCACAGGTACAATCAGGTAAGGCAGAAAGCTTTTCAACTTCTTTGTGTCCATTTCATTACTCCTTTTGGGAAATATCTTTACCGGGTATTATTTTTCGTAAACTTCGGGCTTAATAACGCCTACAAAAGGCAGATTGCGGTATTTTTCATCGTAATCAAGGCCGTAGCCTACAATAAACGCATCAGGCACCCGAGCACCGATATATTTAGCCTTAACATCAGCCTCACGGCGTTCGGGCTTATCAAATAAAGTGCAAATTTCAATGCTCTTGGGTTTGCGAAGAGAGAGCATATCCATAAGAGAGCTTAAAGTTCTGCCGCTGTCGAGTATATCCTCAACGATAAGCAAATCGTAGCCCTCAAGGTTTAAATCCAAATCCTTAATAATTTTGACTGTTCCGGAGGATTTTATGCCTGAGCCGTAGCTTGAAACCGCCATAAAATCTATGCGGCAGGGAATTGTAATGCTGCGCATCAAATCGGACATAAAAACAATAGAGCCTTTCAGTATGCTTACAAGCAGCAAATTCTTATTCTTATAGTCCTCGCTTATCTGTTTGCCCAATCGGGTAACTATTTGCGCCAAATCCTCCTGAGAAAAAAAGACAGAAGATATATCGTTAAGCATTTTCCAAAACCTCCAAATAAAGCAGGCTTTCTGTAGAACCGTCAACCGCAGCCCGCTGGTCAACCCCTACTCCTGCAACCCAGACTATACCCTCTCGGTCACGCAGAACAGGTATGCCTTGCCGCTTTGCAGGCTCAACACCCGTTTCGTTAAAAATGCGCCGAAGCTGCTTTGTAACTCCTCTGCCTCTCGGTCTGATTTTATCTCCCTCTCGCATGGAACTCCAAAACAACGCTCCTTTTATTTTATCATAATCTATGACATTCGCCAATAGCTCTTTGTTAAATTTTTGTATATTTATTTTGTTATTTTTATCAAAAAGTTCAGTTTTTATTGAAAATAAGGTAAATCTGCTGATACCTAAGGCAAAATTTTGCTCCCACGGCTCAATTTTTTGCGGCTGTTTTTTCAGCAAGCCGTTATATACGCACAGATTCACTCCTCCGAGAATCTGTGTGTTCCCCCCTTTTTGGAGCAAATGACAAACTGCATCAATATGAACGGCACTCGGCTTCTCACCGCAAAGCTCTTCAATTATTGCGGCAACAGCTCTCTTTTTGAGAGAGGAATGAGCGTCACGCAAAACATTCACCTTATAGCCGTCATCAAATTTAGCTTGCTCCAATACTTTTGCGGTAAGGCTCTCAAGCAAAGCTTCATCATCACGCAAGCTCTCAACACATCGGGCAAATGCACTGTCAAAAGAGGGATTGATTTTTTTAAGCTGAGGCACTGCGTTATGACGAAGATGATTTCTTGTATATTCATCGGAAAGGTTAGTGCTGTCCGTCACATATTCAATACCGTTTTCTTCACAGTATTTTTCGATTTCCGTTCTTGAGCAATCAATTAGCGGCCTGATTATATTACCTCTTACGGGAGGAATTGAGCACAGGCCTTTAAGCGCAGAGCCGCGGGCAAGGTTAAACAAAAAAGTTTCCTCACAGTCGGAAAGGGTATGAGCCGTTGCCACCTTAGCTCCGGGCATAATGCGCTCAAAAAAAGCATATCTTTCCTGCCTGCCGCATTCTTCGAGGCCTATCCCCTTTTGAGCCGCAAGGGCAGGTATATCAGCCTTTTCGGTAAAGAGCTTAATTCCCATTTTTTCACACACTTCGGCACAAAACCGAGCGTCGCGCTCTGCTTCTTCGCCTCTTATGCCGTGGTTAAAATGGGCGGCATAAAGCTCTATTCCGAGCTGTTCTTTCAAGCTCGATAAAACACGGAGAAGCACCATCGAATCTGCTCCGCCCGAAAGAGCTACCAAAACAGTATCTCCGGGGTGCAGCATTTGATGGCGCTTTATTGCGGTGGTTACTTTAATATTCATTGCGTGTTTTTTCCGCCGTTGTGAACAGAGTGAATGCACCGTTCCAATGCAAATCAACGGTTTCAAGGGAACCGTGACGGTTTTTGGCGATAATCAGCTCTGCTTCGTTCTTTTTGGCGAGGTCCTCCTCGGTAAGAGGACCGTCCTTTTCATTAATATAATAAAAGGGTCTGTAGAGCATAAGAACTATATCGGCGTCCTGCTCGATTGAACCCGAATCACGCAAGTCAGCCAACATCGGGCGGTGAGATTTACCTCTGCCCTCTGTAACTCTGGCGAGCTGTGAGCAAGCGATAACGGGTATGTTCAAATCCTTGGCCATGAGCTTGAGGTTACGGGTGATATCGGAAACCTCCTGCACACGCTGACCCTCAAAGTTTTTATCGGATTTCAAAAGGCCTAAGTAGTCAACAACAACTGCATCAACATCACGCATACGGCGTACTCGTGCCTTCATTTCGGGAACGGTGATAGTTGAAGTATCATCAAAATAGAGTTCACACCCTGCAAGGGATTCTATTGCTACGCCCATGCGCTGCCAATCGTTATCGTCAAATTCACCCGAACGCATTTTTTTGACATCGACACGGGCTTCAGTTGCAAGCACACGCTCCGCAAGCTGAGCCTTTGTCATTTCAAGAGAGAACATTACAACCTTTTTTCCCCCGCAAACGGCAATATTGCGGGCAAGGTTAAGGGCAAAGCTGGTTTTACCCATACCGGGACGGGCGCCTATTATGATAAGGTCGGACTTGTTGAAGCCTGAAATATGCCTATCCAAATCGGCAAAGCCGGAGGGCAAGCCCTTATGTTTTTCTCTCTCCTCTTTATTTGAGATAACCTTTAACCGTTCAAAAACCTCGTTATTTATAATATCGTTAAGCCTTGAGGGAGCGTCGGTGCTTCTGCCCTGACGGATATTATAAATCTTTTGCTCTGCGGCATCCAGCAGCAAATCTGCTGAATTGTCCTCGTTCATTGAACTGTCGATAATCTCACGGGAAGTTGTTATAAGCGCACGAAGATAAAACTTTTCACGCACTATTTTAGCGTAAGATTCAACATTTTGAACAGAGGGAACAGCCTGAGCCAGCTGATAAAGATAGGTTTTGCCTGCCGCATCGTCATAAACGCCCTCTTTTTTCAGGTGTTCGAGAACAACAAGAGGGTCAATGGGCTGAGCATTTGCATCAAGCAACACCATAGCGGCAAAAATAGCCTTGTGCTGAGGCATGTAGAAATGCTCGGATTTTAAATGAATTAAAACAGTGGGCATACAGCGAGGGTCCTTAAGGACAGAGCCGAGCACTGCCTGCTCAGCTTCCAGGCTGTAGGGCATATTCATGCCGTCATAATTGGTTGATACATTAACCTCCACACTGCACGCTCCTCTCTTTAAAAAAACAGAAAATTATTCGCAGACATTAACAAAAAATGACGCAGTAACGCCGTGGTTAAGCCTTGCGTTTGCGCTGAATGTTCCGAAATTCTTGATATCGTTTACATCAATCTTGCGTTTATCAAGCTCAACATTAAAATCAGCTTTAATCTGTGCCGCAATTTCCTTAGCGGTAACGGAACCGAAAAGCTTGCCGTTCTGACCTGCTTTTGCAACAATTTTAACTGTTTTTCCTTCGATTTTAGCAGCATCCGCCTTAGCGGCTGCCGTTTCGGTTTCAATGCGGTATTTTTCCGCCTGCTCCTTGTTTTTAAGCTCGCTCATTGCCTGTGCATTGGCTTCTGCTGCCAAATTGCGGGGAAAAAGGAAATTTCTGGCATATCCGTCCGAAACGGTTACAAGTTCGCCTTTTTTTCCGAGCTGCTTAACATCCTGTTTAAGAACAACCTTCATCTTATGTTACCTACCTTTCAGCTTAAGTCTTATTTTATTTTGTGCCGAAAATTCTGTCGCCTGCGTCACCGAGACCGGGCACAATATAGCCATGGTCGTTGAGGTGATCGTCAAGAGCTGCTATGTAAATTTCCACATCGGGGTGAGCCTTAGTCAGAGCCTCTACACCCTCGGGAGCGGCAATAAGGCACATGAACTTAATCTCTTTGGGACCTCTCTTTTTAATCTGAGTAATAGCGTCAATCGCAGAGCCGCCTGTAGCAAGCATGGGGTCAACAACGATAACCTCACGCTTGTCAATATCAGCCGGAAGCTTGCAGTAATACTCAACAGGCTGAAGTGTTGCGGGGTCACGGTAAAGACCGATATGACCTATTCTTGCATTTGGAACAAGAGCCACTACGCCGTCCACCATGCCGAGACCTGCACGGAGAATGGGAACGAAAGCAAGCTTTTTGCCTTCGATAACTTTTGTATGCGCTGTAGCTAAAGGAGTCTGAACATCCTTATCTGTAAGAGGCAAATCTCTTGTTGCCTCGTAGCACATGAGCATCGCAATTTCGCTCACAAGCTCACGGAACTGCTTTGAGGTTGTATTAACATCACGCAAAACAGAAATTTTGTGCTGAATAAGGGGGTGATCCATTACATGAACTGCCATAATTTATACGCTCCTTTAAATTATTATGAATTTTCAATATCGTGTATCATATTAACTCTGCGGCTGTGTCTTCCGCCCTCGAACTTTGTTTCAAGGAAAGCATCAACCATCATGCAGGCAAGGCCGGGCCCGACAACACGGCCGCCCATTGCAAGAATATTTGCATCATTATGAAGCCTTGTATAATAAGCGCTGAAATAATCGGAACAGCATGCGCAGCGAATGCCTTTAACCTTGTTTGCCGCTATTGAAATTCCTACACCTGTGCCGCAGCAAAGTATTCCGCGAATACATTCTCCGCTGATTATGGAAGCAGCAACCTGTTTTGCAATTATGGGATAATCAACAGCTTCGCCTGTAAAGGTTCCGAAATCCTTATACTCTATACCTTTATCTTCAAGGTGCTTTTTTATGCTCTCTTTGAGCTCGTATCCGCCGTGGTCTGCGCCGATTGCTATCATTGTTCTGCTCTCCTTTTCTTTAGTTCCCTCTCTGCCTGAGGCACTCTCAGATAAACCGGAAGCAAAGCTTCAGGCGGCATTAACTCGCCTGCGCCGTTTTGAGCCGCAAGAGCAACGCCCGATGCACGCTGAAAGCGGGAAAGAGGCGGAGCAAGGGAAATATTATTGTAAACAGTTTTCAAATAATTATAACACAGCTCTGCGCCGTCGCCAAGTAAAATTACATCTTTTTTTATGTCTTTCTTAATTTTTTCTATAATTTCGGGCAATTCCGACAGCATAACTGCCATATCTTCGCACAGACGAACTATTTTTTCGCCGCAATCGAACAGAGCCATATACACCTGAGAACACCGTGCGTCCATAACACAGCAAGCTATGCAGCTGCCGCCGAGGAAATTATAAGCCATGCCCTCTAAAGTGGAAACGGCACAACATTCTTTGCCTGAAAAGGTTAAACCCTTTACAGCTGCAATGCCTATACGGATACCCGTAAACGAGCCCGGACCTTTTGCAACGGCTATGGCATCCATATCGTCAAGATTTAATTTTGCCGTTTCAAGGCAGGAACTAACCATAGGCAAAAGAGTTTGGGAATGAGTAAGACCTGTGCTGACATAAACCTCGCTAACTATTTTTCCGTCTTCCGTTACGGCAACGCTTGCGCTTGTTGCAGAGCTTTCAACAGCTAATATTTTCAAGTCTTTCATCCCCCTCTATTTCAAAAATTCTATCCGTCTCGTTTTCACCCTTTGATATGTTGACAAAAAACGAATTTTCGGGCAAAACATTTTCTATATTCTCGCTCCATTCGATTGCCAAAACCGCATCGTCTTCCAAATACTCAAAGAAGCCTGTGGTGCAAAGGTCGTCCCAACCGTCAATACGGTACATATCGAAATGGCAGAGCATGGGCGAGCCCTGATAAACATTGACTATGGCAAAGGTGGGACTGCTGACATGAGCGGAAAGCCCCAAGCCCTCTGCAAGCCCCCGTGTGAAAGCAGTTTTGCCCATGCCCAGACCGCCGAAAAACGCAACAACATCACCCCGATGCAAAACCGCACCGAGATTTTTACCTAAAGCATGTGTTTGTGACGGATTTTTACTTAAAAATACCTTTTTCATCTAAAACTACCTCTGTTTTGAAGAGTATACCATAAAAATCAAAAGATATAAAGTATTTACTTGTATTTTTTTTTGCGCTGTAATATAATATAAACAATATTTTTGCAGTGCTTAAATTATTGTTTACTTTGCGAGGTGAAGCTGTGAACTCAATTAAAAATTTTCTGAAAGAAACCGATATATATTTGACTGTACTGTGCCTAATTGCTTCGATTTCTGGTGTTATTGCTGTTTACAGTGCGACTATCTGCGACCTTGACCCCGGTGAGAAAATATCCCGTGACACAATAGTTATGATAGCGGCAGTTGCTCTCGGCTTCATATGCTGTATGATTATAAGCATCATAGATTACGAATTAGTGCTGAAGCTCTGGCCCGTTGTTGCGGTTGTTGCCGTTGCGCTGATGTTAGCCCTGTTTATTTGGGGCACAGGCCCCAAAGAGAGAAGCGATGTTAAGACATGGCTTCCCTTTTCAATCGGCGGCTTCAGCATATACTTTCAGCCGTCGGAGCTTTTGAAAATCGCTTTTATTATCACATTCTCAGTTCACATTGAGCTTGTGAGCGATAAAATCGACAAAATTCTTCATGTTATCCTGCTCTGCGTTCACGGCGCAATCCCAACTCTGCTCGTTGTTGTAACCGGCGACATGGGCTCAGCTCTTGTTTTCATTATGATTTTTGCGGTTATGCTGTTCATGGCCGGTGTAAAGCTCAGGTACTTTGCAATCGCAATAGCAACTGTTGTAGCTGCTCTTCCCCTTGTATGGGTCAAAGTTTTCAGCGATATTCAGCGAAACCGCTTTTTGGCTCTGTTTTATCCCGAATCCTACTCGGATATTATCTACCAACAGCTGCAGGCAAAAAATGCAATCGGCTCAGGTCAGCTGACGGGACAAGGCTTATTCAAAGGCCCTTACACCCAAAACAATGTTGTTCCCGAAGCACAGAACGATATGATTCTCAGCGTGTTCGGCGAGGAGCTTGGCTTTTTAGGCTGCCTTGCGGTTATGGTGCTGTTCATGCTCCTGGTTTTCAGAATAATTAAGGTTGCGCAGATGGCAAACGACGCCCCCGGCAAAATGATGTGCATAGGCGTTGCCGCAATGATAGGCTCTCAGGTTGTTGTCAATGTCGGTATGTGCCTGATGCTGTTACCCTGTATCGGTATCACCCTCCCGTTTATGAGTGCCGGCGGTTCATCAAACCTTTGCATTTACCTTGCAATGGGCATGGTGTTCAGCGTCTACCGCTACAACAAAGAGAGTGCGCCTGTTAATTTCAGAGTTATGAATGTCCGAACACCGTATATCTAAACCCACACCATAAAAAGTGTCATTCTCCCAAAGCATGAAGAATGACACTTTATTTTTATTAGATCTTAACTGACTATTTTACCGAAAGATGAATACATGCCTAAAGCTTCGCCCTCTAACTGTCGGCAGCGTATGACGGATTCTCTGCCGAAACGGGAACGGATATTTTCGATTTCCGTTTCTATTTTTTCCAGCCTTTCAAGCCTTTCGTAATCCTGTCCTAAACTCAGCTGTATACACTCATTCTCCGAAGTAAGCTCGCAGGCTCTTATTCCGATTGAGCGCAAAGGCGCATTATCGAGCCACACTTCTTTTATAAGCTCTGCCCCTGTTTTAAAGAGCAATTCCGTCAGGCGTATGGGCTCGGATAATTTGCGCTGATGCTCGGTTATATTCAGGTTAGTATCCCTTATATGCACCTGCACAACGCCTGCAAGGGCATGATTCTCACGCAGAGAATGGGAAACACGGTCGCAAAGCTTCAAAAGAACCAAAAGCATATCGTTTTGGGTGCATAAATTACGGGGAGGAGTTGTGCTTCTGCCTATGCTTTTAGGCGGCGGCGCAAACTGAGAGCTGATAACAGGCGAATTATCAAGCCCTGAGGCAAACCGCCAAAGGGTTTCGCCGCCCTTTCCCAGCACCATACGCAAGGTTTCGGGCTTAGTTGCAGCTATATCCCCTATGGTCATAAGCCCAAGCCGCCTCAGGCTCTGCTTTGTAGCTCTCCCAACCCCCAACATTTCGCCTGCATCCAGGGGCCAGACTATCTCCCTGAAATGCTCTTTATCAATTACGGTTACGGCGTCCGGCTTTTTATAATCACTGCCAAGCTTTGCAAAAATCTTATTGAAGCTCACTCCCACGGAAACGGTCAGACCTGTTTCTTTTTTTACATTCTCCCGTATTTCGTTTGCCATTTTTTCTCCGCTGCCGAAAAGCATGGTGCTACCTGTTACATCGAGCCAACATTCATCAATTCCGAAAGGCTCAATAACATCCGTATACTTCTCATAAATTTCTCGGACTATGTTTGAATAGTAATTATATTTTTCATAGTGAGGCGGCAGCAACACAAGGTCGGGACATTTTTGCTTAGCCTGCCAAACGGCTTCCGCTGTCTTTACACCGAACTTTTTTGCCGCTTCGTTTTTAGCGAGAATTATACCGTGGCGCTTTTCCACACTGCCTGCAACTGCAACAGGCTTGCCTTTTAAATCCTCCCGTCCCAAGCACTCTACCGAAGCAAAAAAATTATTCAAATCGCAATGGAGTATTAGCCGTTGTGCCATAGTATTCACCGCCTTTTGTCTCTACCGAACATTTGTTCGTTTATGATAATACCACAATTTATTAAGCTTGTAAAGAGGCAATAAAAGAAAAATTGTGCCATTTGACTTTTTTTACGCCTTATTATATAATTTAAAGGAATCAAAAAGTGTCAAAAAAAGAGAGATGGGACAATGTACAAGGTTGGCATTTGCGGCCATTTTGGCTTCGGCAAAGAGCTTGTCAACGGCCAGACAGACAAAACCAACGCAGTTTACAATGCGCTTGAAAAAGCCCTTGGCGGTGAACAGATTAAAACTCTCGACACCTGCGGATGGCAAAAGAACCCTGCCAAAATGTTTTTAGGCTGCCGAAAGCTGCTCAAAGACTGCGAAAATGTGATAATGATGCCCTCCCGCGGCGGATTTAAGATTTTCCCTGCTGTTTTTGAAGCTTTGAACGCAGGGCTTAACAGACGGCTGCACTATGTTGTTGTAGGCGGATGGCTTGCGGACAGGCTTCAAGAAAACCCAAAGCTTATTCCGCCGATTAAAAGGCTTGACCGAGTTTTTGTTGAGCTTGAGCCAATGCGTGAGGCTTTAATAAAATTAGGCGTTGAAAATGCGGTTTATATGCCTAATTTCAGGGAAACAAATGCTCTTAATCCCGATGAACTTGTTTACGGTAATGAGCCATATAGGCTCTGCACATTCTCCCGTATTATGCAGGACAAAGGCATTGAAGAAGCCATTGAAGCAGTACGCAATGCCAACAAATACTTTGGTCGAACGGTTTACAGCCTTGATATTTACGGCAAAATTGAGCCTGAATACCAAGAAAAATTCGAGAAATTATGTAAAGGTTTTGAGCCTTACATCAGCTACAAAGGATTTATAAACACAAATAACAGCACAGATGAGCTCAAAAGCTGTTTTGCTCTGCTTTTTCCCACAGTTTGCGAGGGTGAAGGCTTTGCAGGAACAATAGTTGACGCTTTTGCGGCAGGCATACCCGTAATTGCAACAGATTGGCACTACAACGATTATATAATCTGCAACGGTATTGACGGAATTGTTTACGACCCCGAAAGAAAAGAACTGCTGACCGAAATTTTAATTAAGTCAGCCGAAAATCCCCATATGCTGAACAAAATGAAGCCTGCCTGCCTTGAGAGAGCGGCACATTTTGAAGCAGACACTGCTGTAAAAACTTTACTAAATGAATTGCGGTGAAAAAATGAACACTAAGAGGTTGCTTTGCTGCATGAGCAGCATGAACGCAGGCGGCGCAGAAACATTCCTTATGAAGCAATACCGCCTTATAGACAGAGAAAAATATCAGCTTGATTTCTGCGTAAATGTGCAGGAGCGAGGCTTTTATGACGATGAAATTGAAGCCTTAGGCGGCAAAATATACCGCATCGCCCCAAAATCGCAGAATTTCAAAAAGTCTCTTAAGGATCTTGAAAATATAGTGAAAGAAAACGGATATGAAAATGTGCTGGTTTCTTCGGTTAAGCCGGGCACAGCCTTAGAACTGCTCGCTGCAAAAAGAGGTGGCGCAAAAAGGCTGATTTATCGCTCAAGCAACTCAAGCGTTGACGGCGGCTTCAAGCAAAAGCTTCTTCACCACACAGTCGGCAGACTTGCGCACACCGTGCCTACTGTTAAAATCGCTCCCAGCGTTTTAGCCGCTGAATACTGCTTCGGAAAAGGCTGTGTAGCAAAGGGTAAAGCAAATATACTTTACAACGGCATTGATACATCATTTTACCGCTACAGTGATGAAAAAAGACAAAATACAAGAGCCGAATTAGGTTTAAGCGATGATGAATTTGCCGTTATACACATCGGCAGGTTTGCAAAATCCAAAAACCACGGCTTTTTGCTTGAAATTTTTGCAGAAATCATTAAGCGAAACCCCAAAGCCAAATTATTTTTAATCGGTGCCGGAGAGCTTGAAGCAGAGATAAGAAAAAAAGCCGCAGAGCTTTCACTCAGCGATAAAATATTTTTTTTAGGGATACGAAAAGATGTGCCCAATCTGCTTGCGGCAGGCGATGTTTTTATTTTTCCATCGTTTTACGAGGGAATGCCCAACACCGTTATTGAAGCGCAGGCTCTTTCCCTTCATTGCGTTATTTCCGACACAATCACCCCCGATACGGATATAACGGGCTTAGTTGAATATCTGCCCCTCGGCAACCCTAAGCAATGGGCAGACGCCGCACTCAAATATGCAGACGGATACCTGCGGCAGGATATGTCGGAAATCTACAAAGCCAAAAAGTATGATACCGAAAGCACCGCAGAGGAATTTATAAAATACTGCTTTGGAGAAAGCAAAGAAAAAGTGTTATCCGCAGTCTGATATGGATAGCACTTTTTCGCTTTATATCAAGCTTTTCCTTAAGCTTGCCAGTATTGCTTTTTCACGGCGTGAAACCTGCACCTGAGACATACCTAAAATTTTGGCAGTTTTGCTCTGTGTAAAGCCGCTGAAATACCTGAGTTCTATAAGCTTTCGGTCTTCTTCGGACAGAGTCCGCATAACCTGATGCAAGGCCAATTTATCGGCTATTTCCGTTTCCTCTGACTCAACAGGTATATCAAACTGAGCTGAACCGCTGCACTCCTCCGTTACAGTCAGAGAAACCGGAGGCATAGCGGCATTTAAAATATGCGCCGTTTCCTGAACATCAAGCCCCATAGCCGTTGCCAGCTCCTCGATTGTGGGCTCACGGTCGTTTAGCTTGACCAATTTTTCACGCTCGGCAAGAGCAACTCTCGATTTTTCCTTTAACATTCTGCTGACCTTAACTGTGCCGCCATCCCTGAAAACTCGCCTGATTTCTCCCAAAATTACAGGAACGGCATAGGTTGAAAAAGCGAAGCCGCGCTCAGGCTCATAGCCGTCAGCCGCTTTGACCAAACCCACACAACCTGCCTGAAATAAATCATCATATTCAACGCCCTTACCTCTGAACTTTCCGGCGCAGGCATGAACCAAACCCATATTTTCCGTTATAAGCTTTTCCCGTTCATCGGTTTTAGCAGTCAAAATCTTTGCCCTTTATGCGTTTATTAAGTGTCACCGTAGTGCCTTTGCCAAGGGTTGAGCGCACGGTAACTTTATCGCAAAAGCTCTCCATGACCGCAAAACCAAGCCCTGCTCTTTCACCGCCAAGGCTTGAATAAAGCGGTTCCATCGCTTTTTTAACATCGGCAATTCCGCAGCCTTTATCTCGGATTTTAATCCGCACAAGGCCGCCCTCATATATGCCTGCCCATATGTAGATATTGCCCACCCCCTCGGAATAGGCATGAACAATACAGTTTGTAACAGCCTCGCTGACTGCTGTTTTAATATCGCACAGCTCTTCCACCGTAGGGTCAAGCTGAGCGGCAAAGCCCGAGGTCACAAGCCGTGCAAAGCCCTCGTTCGCCGAACGGCTGTCCATAGTCATGGTAAACTTATTTAAGACTTTCATTTTTTTGCCCCCGTCATCTGTATTTTTGCAATTTTTTCCAGACCTGACATTTTCATTATTTTATAACACCACGCAGATAAATTAACAACTTCAAGCCTGCCGCCGTGGGCGCTGACATTGCGATAACGGCCCATTACAAGACCTACGCCGGAGCTATCCATAAAAGTTACTCCGCTGAAATCCAGCACAAGAAGCTGTGGCAGCAGCTTGTCCGTTTCTTCATCAATTTCTTTTCTTATTCCTGCGGCTGTGTGGTGGTCAATTTCTCCCCTGAGAAAAACCGTCATACACTTGCCGTAGGTTGATATTTCAACCATGCTTTCAGTATCCTCCTTTGTGATAAAAAACAAAAACCTCTGTCCTGTTTAGGATAGAGGTTTTTTGATAAAAACTATGTCATTTTAAGACGAGAAATTAAATTTATTTTTCAGACGGCTTCTCACTTCGCCTGCAAGATAAAGAGAACCGCAAACCAAAAGAGCATCATATTCCTGCAATTTTTCTGCCGCAAAATCAACTGCATCCTCTGCCTTTTCAAAGGCATAAGTTTTACTGCAATATTTTCCTGCCTGCGTTTTCAAATCTTCTGCCGACATTGTGCGCGGATTATCCGCAACGCTTGCGGCAACAACACAGGAACACAGAGGCGCAACGAAAGACAAATAGGCATCAACATTTTTATCCGCCATCATGCCCATAACGGCAATAATTTTTTTATCCCTGAGCAAGCTTTCAAGGCTTTTTGCAATTACTCTGCCGCCATCCTCATTATGGCCGCCGTCAAGAAGAACAAGAGGCTCATTTGAAATCACTTCCATGCGGGCGGCAACCTTGGCTTCTTCCACGCCACGCTTTATTGCGCTCTCATCAAGGCCTAAAAGTCGGCACGCCTCAATAGCTGTGACGGCATTATAAACCTGATATTCGCCGCTCATGGATAGCTTATAAGCTATGTTTTTATATTCAAAGCTCACACCTGTTATGCTGTTGGTTATATTTTGAATTTTTCCGGTATCGGGCACTGTAAGCATGTTTTGATTAACGGTACAAGTGTTCTTTATTATTTCAACTACACTTTCCTTTTGCAAGGGATAGCAAACAGTTTTGCCGCCTTGCTTTATTATACCGCATTTTTCATGGGCTATTTCTTCAACAGTATCCCCTAAAACCGCCATGTGGTCAAGTGAAACTGAGGCAATAACACTGACAAGGGGTGTTCTGATTATATTAGTTGAATCAAGTCTGCCGCCAAGACCGACTTCAAGCACGCAGTATTCACAGCCTGCTTTTCGGAACACCATGAAAGCGGCGGCGGTTATAAGCTCAAATTCGGTGGGCTGCATATCTTTTTTTGCAAGCTCAGCCGCAACAGGCTCAAGCTCGGTTACGGCAGCGGCAAACAGCTCTTTTTCCACCGGTTCGCCGTTAACACAAATACGCTCAAGAAAATCCGTGACAAAAGGTGAAGTAAAAAGTCCCACACTTTTGCCCGAAGCCAGCAAAGCGCCTGCAACCATCGTTGATGTTGAACCCTTGCCGTTTGTGCCGGCTACATGGATTATCTTTAAATTATCCTGCGGATTACCTACAGCAGCACAAAGCGCCGCTATGCGCTCTAAACCGGGCTTGATACCGAAACGGTTGAGAGAATGGACATATTTTAATGCTTCTTCGTAATTCATAACTATCACCCGATAAATTGCATATATAATTCAAAAAGCCCGTTGCTTTGCAACGAGCTTTCTCTGGTGATCCATCGGAGATTCGAACTCCGGACACCTTGATTAAAAGTCAAGTGCTCTACCGTCTGAGCTAATGGATCATCTGTGTTCGGCGAAGATTGCTAATACCGAACGCTTAAATATATTATCCTATTTACACCTGTTTGTCAAGAGTTTTTTCAAATAATTGTATTTATTTGTTTTCGTAGCTGACAATTTTTTGTGCCTGAGCCAAATCAGACTTTTCGCCGCAGGCAACAAGGGCGGTTAAGGCTGCGCCGAAAGCTGCTTCTTCACGGTTTTTGGGTATATTCATTTCTGTACCGAAAGCCTTGGCAAAGCGCTGCTGCAGAGCTGAATTTTTACGCAGACCGTTGCCCGAACCCACAAGCAAATCGATTTTGCAGTCGAGGGGGGCTATCATATCCGTAATTTCGCCAACCATACCGCCCAAAAAGCCGTTCATTAAAGCGGCAGGAGTAAAATTATCAACACCTAAATTTGTGATACTGCCCCTCACATCAGGCTCGGTTCTTGTTCCGCAAAGCTTGGTGGAAACAGTCAGCTCCTCCGAGGAGCTTTCTGCAAGAACGCTGTCCATTGCTTTATAAATATTCTGCGGCTTTTCGCCTGAAATCATCTCATAAACATCGCTGAAAAAATCCGCCAAAGCGGCAAAGGCTCTGCCGCCGCAAAGGGAACAGCCAACAAGAATATTATGTCCCGAACAAAGCGGCCTTATTTCCATATTTTCAGGAGCTTTTTTAAGGTCAGTTAGCATTGAAATCTGACCGCCTGTGCCCATATTGACGAGGGCACAGCCCTGCATATCCTGCACAGAGCCGATAAAGCTCGCCTGATTATCGCCTATTGCGACGCAAACAGGCACTCCCCTATATTCGCCGACGATTTCAAACTCGCCTGTTACATCGGGGAAAAAGCCAAAATTCAAACCCGCTTTTTCTATTGCCTGTTTATCAAAACAGCCCTTTTCAATATCAAAAAGCCCAAACGAGGCGGCATCGGAAATATGAATAATGGGAGTTTTTCTGCCCGTCAGCATCATAGCCGCATAATCGTGGATTGTGCAAAAGCTCACGGCATCAGCAGACACAAGAGCTTCTTTTGTATGGTAATAATAAGTCGTACCGCCAAAGCCCGAAGCCATGCTGTATCCTGTTTCTTCGCTTAAAGCTTTGGCATAGGAGCGGCCGTCTGCCATCAGCTCGTTACCGCTGCCGTCCTGCCATGTATAAAGAGGGCTTACAGCCTTGCCGATGCTGTCCAGATAAACAATGCCGTGCATCTGACCTGTTATGCCGATAGCACATACAGGCTGAAATTCCTCAAAAAGCTCTGCTGCAATGGCAGTAACTTTTTCAATTATCATTTCGGGAGACTGTATTTTTTCAAAGGGCTTGCCGCCGATGAAGCTGCCGTTATCAAGAGTTTTGGATTTGAGCAGTTCACCGCTTTGAGCGTCAACGGCTATGCCGCAAATTGTGGTTGTGCCGATATCGAGGCCGATAACATTCATAGTGTTTGCACCTCAAAAATCAGATTTTTGTTGATTCAAGGTCAAGCCTTGTAATAATATCGTTCTGAATAGCGGGCGAAAGATCAAGGAAGTTTACGAATGTGCCGTGAATACGCATGATATACACACCGCTTGGGGCATATTTTTCGGGCTCTGCAAGCACCTTGCGAAGTGTATCGGGAGTTGTGATATTAAAATAAAGATAGGAGGGAGAAAGGTTATCATTCTTTTCGTTGAAGAATATGGGCTTCAAAACCTTTTCGCCGAACTCTATACCCTTTTCTTCATAGCTTGCCCCTTTAAAATACTTAGGGTCAATGCCAAGATGTGATGCGTAGCCGCCGTTAAACTTACCGTAGGGCAGTTTCATAGCAGAGAGTGTTCTGAAGCCGAGGCCGTTGCCTGCTTCCCCGTAAAGAGGGTCTACACCGTAGCCGAGCATATCACGAGCTGCTCTGCCGTCGGGAGTTGCGCCGACCCAATAGCCATAAAGAAGATGAGTTGAGGGGCTGGACCAATCGGCACGGAAAGAATTGCCGAGGTAGTTTTTCTGAGAACGGACTATATCGGAAATTCTGTTTGCAATTTCGGCTGCTTCCTTATCGACGCTTTCAATGCCGTTGCCGAACTTAGGTGCAGATTTCAGGAAATCACGCAGCTCTTCATAGCCCTCAAAATTAACTTTAAGAGCTTCGATTAATTTATCAGCATCCTCAGGACGCTCTGCAAGGAGCTTATCAATAGCCATGAATGAATCCGCAATAACAGAAAGGCCGTGGATAAGGCAACCGCTGCCGTTATACTTTGTGCCCTGCTTTTCGGGGTGACGGGTATCAATTCCGGATTCACAGCCGCCCATAAATGCACCCAGGAAAGGCACACGAAGATGTGAAAGAGCAACAGACGCACCGTTTGCGGCTTCTGCCATGAGCTTTGCATAAACCTCCGCATTTTTATAGAAAGCTTCTCTGATATTTTCAAGAAGAGTTTTTGTATCGGGATATTCAACAAAGGTGCCGATTTCTTTTCCCGTAATTGTTGATTTGCCGCCGTTGAGGGTAAGCTCAAGGATTTTAGGCAGATTGAACCAGCTGTTGGTTGTATTGCCGTTATCCTTGCCCATAATAAGCGGCTCCTGACAGCCTGCAACAGAATAATCAGGCAAATCACAATCCTCTATTCCGCCTGCACGCAGAGCCTCAAAAACAGTATCATCATTAAAGAAAGAGGGAGTGAGCACGCCGGGAGTAAACATAAATTTGCCCATTTCGCTGTAGAGCTTTTCGGGCGTATTTTTATGAAGCTTTACGGAAAGGATAGGCTGAGGCAAATTCATATCGTAATAAGCGTCCATAATGGCATAGCTCATTTCGTTGGTAAGGTCGTTGCCTTCTAAATCTCTGCCGCTGATGAGAACATTCTGAGAAATAGCCCAGCTTCTGTCGCCTACATTGAAGAAAACGAGAAAATGGCGGAAAAGCTCTGCCGCTTCTTCTCTTGTTTCCCCGGACATAGCTCTGTAGGGCTCGAAAATTCTATCAGCATTACCGACAGAAAAAGCAAAGGGATTGGGAGCTTGTTCAAGAGTCATAACCTCCCAAAGGATAAGAAAAGCCTGGATAGCTTCATAGAGGCTCTCCGCACCGTTTGCCGGAACTTTACGCAAGGTATTTTCCATAAGCTCAAGCTGAGCCGCACGCTCGGGAGAAGCGGTCAGCTTTTGCTTGGCGGCGAGGTCGGCGTAGCGGTCGGCAAGAACGATTGCAGCTTCAAGCACCATTTTGATATCCTCAAGAGTATCTTTTCGCTCATCGTTCTTTTCGGAATTTATTTTCTTTGTGAGGTCGAAAATAATTTTATTAAGTCCGCAGGCTATAGCCTTGCGGAAATCGGGAATAAGGTGGCCTGTTACCTGCTCAATAAAAAATGCAACCTCACCTGTATATTTTTCATATTTTTCGTAAACCGCAGCAAGGTTGCGGACATAGTCCCCTCGCTTTGTGCGCTCACGCATGGTTTCTATGCGCTCTGCGGTAAATTCTTCGTTAGGCTCTATATCATTGAAAACCGCCGTAGGATCACAATAACCTGAGAAAGTTTCAACCTGAAAAGCAGGGTTTATAAGGGCGTAGCTTCTTGCAAAAGAATCGCTCTGAGTGCCCGCAAAAACATTGTTTTCGCTTATTGATAAGGGAAGCTTTTCAAGAATCATCTTAAGCTCTCTTGCGGCTCTCAGTTCCTCGCTGCTGCCGTTATTCTGGAAGCCTGTCGCCTTAAAGGCAAGCTCACGGGCCAAGAACCAGCCATCGAGCCTTTTCTTAGCTCGCTCTTCTTTAAAAAGCAGTTTTGCTTTCTGAGTTATTTCACCTGTTTTGTAAACACTGTTAACTTTCATCTCTATATTTACCTCTCTGTTTCAGGTTCTTATCAATTTTATGCCGCAGGAATTGAACACTTGCTGTATTTCTTCAAACGCTTCATCGCTGACGAAAGCATTTTCCATTTTATATTTCATTCCGTTTTGCAGCCATTTATCCCTGCCGTATTCATGGTAGCGCAAAAGCTCAAGAGCCATACCTCCATGCCAAACGGACTTCAAAAATTCTGCAAAGCCTTTTGCATCTTCTGCGCTTGCATTAAAGCCGTTAATGAGGGGAATACGAAGCAGAAGCTGACCACGCTTTTGTGAGGCGCTTACTATGTTTTGCTTTACCGCTTCGGCGCCTACACCCGTAAAAGACTTTAGTTTATCGGAATCGTAATGCTTAAAATCCATAATGAGGAAATCTATAAGCTCAAAAAGTTCAGGGAGCTTCGGATTAGTTCCGTTTGTTTCTATGGCTGTGTGAATATCTTTTTTCTTCAGCTCTGCCAAGACAAATTTCAGCCCATCGTACTGCACCGTAGGCTCGCCGCCCGTAAAGGTTACACCGCCGCCGTCAAAAAACATCATTTGGGCATTCACAGCCTCACTAATCAGCTCTTCGGCTTGAATTCCCTCGCCCTCAAGGCTCATGCTTTCGGGATTGGAACACCACGGGCAATGGAGATTGCAGCCCTGCAAATGATAAACCAGGCGGTTGCCCGGACCGTCCTGCGAATAATTAAAGCCTTTTTGAAGCACACGCAGCTGCATAAGCTACTCCTCTCCCATTTTAATTAGTTTTTATTTTATCACAATACTATTTGGCAAGTCAATTAACAGAGTATTAATTATTTAAGCATAAAATCAGGAGCTTCAAACCCATAAAGTTTAAAGCTCCTGCAAGGTGTTATTCTTCCGCCCCATCTACAAACTCTGTGAGGCTTCTTTTTTTCTCTACAGCGATAATATTAGTGTTAATTTTTTTGCGAAGATTAACTTCAACAACGGTTTTGCCGACCATTTTTTCAGCTATTACAAATACATACTGTTAAGTCTTTGGCTTATGTTAAAATTTCCGTCAGGCTCGATGCAAGTAATTGTTACACCCTGCTGCCATGCTTTTTCGGGCAGATGAGCTATTTCCTCCATAGTATATGTTTCATAGCCTCCGCACTGATTATAAACCAGATACACGCCCTCATGCAAAGCGCAGAAATCGTTTACATGGTCGTGTCCGCTGAACACCGCCTGTGTGCTGTCGAGTTTTTTAATAAGGTCAAACATACCGCTGTTAAAGCTTGAACAGCCTATGCTTTCAAAAGCATCGCCGTAAAACACCTCGCACTTACCCGTAAACACCCATTCCTCATTTTCGTTTTGAGTTATTACATTTGTGTACTCCGGCAGAGGAATGTGCATATACATAAAGGATTTGACCTCTCCGTATTTTTTGGAAAGGCTTTTGATTTTATCTTCGTACCATTTCATTTGGTTATTTTTTAAGAAATCATAGCCCTTTAAATCCTCCGGCGCGCCGTGCTCAGCTCTGTATTCGGGAAGAATATTTCTGCCCGAATCGAACATAAAGAGGGTTTTTAAAATTTCATTTTCGCTTTTCAGAATATTAACGCAATAGTTGCCGAGACCGAAAAGCTCTTTTTTACCCTGACGGGCTAAACAATGAGGAAAGGTTGTTTTGCATTTCATCAAAAGCTCTTTAAATCTTCCCTTTTCCTCGTGCGCTTCGTGGTTGCCGAAAGTAAAGCACCAATAAACGCCGATTTTTTCCATGAACTGAGCAAACTGTATTGCATCTATATGCTGATATTTTCCAAGGATTATATCGCCGGTCAGAACTACAAAATCCGCCTTGCTATCCCTGATTTGCTTATACAGCATATCAACGCACTTGTTGCGCAGAGCCGGATCATCACCGAAATGCAAATCAGTTGTGGAAAGTATCTTAAAGCCGTCATTTACGATTTTGCCGTATAAATCGGTTTTAGCTATGGTTACGCTATCCTCATCCTCTGAAATGATACGCACACGGGTATTGATATTTTCAACATTTACAGCGGCAGTGAACATTGATTTTGCTATCTTGCCGCCGCTCAGCTTATTAGCGGCATACTTTGCCCCCAACACAGCTTTATCTATACCTATTCTCGTTTTTTCATAAAGAGTATTCAACTGTTTCGCCCTTTCACTTATTAGTTTATATTTGCTAATGCGTTTGATGAAATAATAGCACATTGACCGATAATGTGCAATAACGCAATAAAGAGAAAATAGATTTTATATAGAGCCCATTTTGAATCGATTTTCATCACGGTCATGGAATTTAATCCTCTGCTGATCACCTCGATTGTATTTCCGGCTTCACGGCTTATCAAACGAAGCAAAAAGTCCGGCAAGGCGAGTTGGAATTTGCTTTTATTAGTTTGGGAAAAGCAAAAACTCCGTGTTAACTCTGCCTTGCATTGGATTTATTCATAAAAATTCTATTGTTTTCACTAAGTATCTTTGATATAATTTTTTCAACATATTTTTCAGGCAAAGGAGAAACAACCATGAAAAAAACACAGTGGTATAAGGAAGTTACCTGCTATCAGATTTGGCCTCGGTCATTCTGCGACGGCAACGGCGATGGCATAGGCGACCTCGAAGGTGTGCTTTCAAAGCTCGATTATTTACAAGAGCTTGGCATCACCTGCATTTGGTTCTCCCCTCTCTACTGCTCACCCAACGCAGATTTTGGCTACGATATTTCGGACTACAGAAACATCTCCCCCGATTACGGCGATAACGAGCTTTTTAAAAAGGTTCTCGACGAAGCTCACAAGCGTGGCATGAAAGTTATTATGGACCTTGTTGTAAACCACAGCTCCGATGAACACGAATGGTTTAGGCAGGGCATTGATAAAAACAGCAAATACCACGATTATTATATTTGGCGTGACGGCAGGGGCAAAAAGCTCCCCAACAACTGGTCTTCTCTTTTCGAGGGCAAGGCTTGGGAATACAACAAAGAAAACGGACAGTATTATCTGCACCTTTTCTCCAAGAAACAGCCCGACCTTAATATGGATAACCCCGAAGTCCGCCAGGAAGTTAAAGACATTATGCGTTTTTGGCTTGATATGGGTGTTGACGGCTTCCGTGAGGATGTTATCACCTTTGTTTCAAAGCGTGAGGGTCTGCCCAACGCTTTACCGATTCCTCAGGCTTGCGGCATGGAGCACTACATGGACGGCCCCCATATTCACGAATATCTAAAAGAATTTCGTGAGGTTCTCAATGAGTATGACTGCTTTGTAGTCGGCGAAGCCCCCATGATGACGCCTAACAAGGCTCTCAAATATATTGAAGAGGGCGACGGCATGGAGCTTGATATGATGTTCCATTTCCAGCACATGGAGGCGGACTGCCTGTTCACAGACTTCTTGGCTACGCCTTTCAGCCTTAAAAAGCTCAAGGGCGCATTTTCAAGATGGCAGGAAAAGCTCTACGGCAAGGGCTGGAACGCACTCTACATGGAAAACCACGACCATCCCCGAATTATTTCACGCTACGGCAGCGAAAAATACAGAACAGAGAGCGGCAAATCTATTGCAAACTCCTATTTTCTGCAATGCGGCACACCGTTCATATATCAGGGTCAGGAAATCGGCATGGTAAATATAGATCTTCCCAAGCTTGACGACTATCAGGATGTTTTCGTTACCAACAACTTCAAAACCTTGAAGCTTCTCGGCTTCTCAGATGCAAAGGCAACCGCGCGCCTCAAGTCAGCCAACCGAGGCAACGCAAGAACACCCGTTCAATGGGATTCAAGCGCAAACGCAGGCTTTACAACCGGAAAGCCTTGGATGCCTGTCAACCCCAACTACAAAGACGGCATTAACGCTCAAGCGGAAATGGCAAACCCGAAATCCATTTTCAACCACTACAAAGCTCTTATCAAATTCCGCAAGGAAAATCCCATGGCAATTTACGGCGACTATACAGAGCATTGCAAAAACAGCAAGGATTTGTATGTTTACTCACGCAGCTACGAGGGCAAAAGAATGCTTGTAATCTGCTCATACACGGAAAAAGCTGCTAAATTTATCGCACCGGAAGGCTTTGACCTGAGCAAGGGTAAGGCAATGTTCTGCAACTACGACCGAAACGAAATTACAAACAACGGCTTCACCACAAGACCATATGAAACAAGAGTTTATGTTTTTGATTGAGTTTTCAAGCTATACTCAGGCATAAACTGACCTTATATCTATCTGATAAGCATAAAAAACAGCGTCACTCTGATAAAGAATGACGCTGGATTTCGTTTATTTCTCTTTAGGCTTTGCAAATATGGAAGCAATTAGTCCGCAGAAAACTGCGGCTGTGATACCTGCCGCACCTGCGGTAAGGGGGCCTGTCAAAGCGCCCAAAAGGCCGTCTTTCTGAACAGCTTCCTTAGTTCCCTTTGCAAGAGTTGCTCCGAAGCCTGTCAGCGGCACGGCGGCGCCCGAGCCTGCCCACTCTATGAGAGGCTGATAAACTCCCGCTGCGCCAAGCACGACGCCCGACACGACAAAAGCAACCAGAATGCGCGCAGGAGTCAGCTTCGTTGTATCCATAATAAGCTGACCTATGGCGCAAATCAGACCGCCGACCAAGAAAGCTTTTAAAAAGGTTATAAAAATATCCATAAAAATCCGCTCCTTCGAGGTTAGTTTAACCATAAAGCAGCGGATTTATTTACATTTAGGCGGAAATTACATTTCCTCTATAAATTTAACAATATCGCCGACTGTTTCAAACTTTTCAAGAACGTTGTCGGGAACTTCAACCTCAAACTCATCCTCAAGGCTGATAGCAAGGTCAACAAGATCCAAGCTGTCTGCTCCGAGGTCATCCTTAATGTTGGTTTCAAGTGTAACATCGCTCTCCTCAAGCTCAAGCTGCTTGCAGATGATGCTTCTTACCTGCTCGAAAGGCATTTTGTTTTCCTCCTTCTAAATGTTTTTGTGAATAATATGTTAATAACTTTGCTTTAACTATCTTATATTCAATATTTCAGTTTGTCAAGCCCTTTATTTAAAAAATATCATTCGGTTTTCAATTTTAGCTGCCAAATGTGGAGGACATATCGCTCTGAACTGCCTCTTTGGTCACTTTAACGAATTTTGAGCCTGCTATTTTCTCTTGAAGCATATTGAAATAGAGCTCTTTATCAATAGGCAGCTCAATAGTCTTATCAAGCCAGCTTGATAGATGAGCGCAGTTTGATATAGTAAGGCCGTTAATACCTTCTTCTGCTCTGCCTGTAAGGGGTTCGCCTCTGAGGATGTTGCCGGCAAACTGAGTCATAACCTGAACATGCTGAGGCCATGGAGCAGGATCGGGAACGATAGTATAGGTTTTGGTTTCTATTTTGCCAAATGCCTTATTTACATCTGCTGTTCTGCTGTATTCATCGCAGAACTGAGCAAGCTCAACAACCTCAAGCTTGTTATTCATGCAAATAATCTTAGCCTTATCAAGTGTAATTTCAAGGCGGTTTGTGCCCGGATAATCACCTGTTGTTGTGATAAACACACCTGTTGCGCCGTTAGGATATTCAACATAAATAGTAACATCATCTTCAACCTCTATGTTGTGCCACTTACCCTCGTGCAGGAAGCCGCGAACTTTGCATGGCATTCCGCAAAGCCACTGCCACAAATCAAGCTGGTGGGGACACTGGTTGAGGAGAACGCCGCCGCCTTCGCCTGACCATGTTGCTCTCCAATCGCCTGAATCGTAATAAGCCTGTGTTCTGTACCAATCGGTAATAATCCAGTTAACTCTCTTAATTTCGCCAAATTCGCCGCTCTGAAGCATTTCACGCAGCTTTATGTAGCAGGGGTTTGTGCGCTGGTTGAACATTATTGCAAGAGCCTTATCGCTCTTTGCGGCAACCTCGCTCATTTCTTCAACCTGCTTTGTGTAAACGCCTGCGGGCTTTTCAATCATAACATGAAGATCTACATTAAGACCTTCTATTGCATATGTGGGATGCAGATAGTGAGGCGTTGCAACGATAATCGCATCAACCTCTCCGGACTGAATCAGCTCGCTGCCGTCGTTATAGACCTTAATATCGGGGAACATTTCAAGAGCCGCCTTGCGACGAGCCTCTTTCGGGTCTGCAACTGCGGTAAGTTCAAAATCAGGCATGCAGCCGTTTTTCATATTCATTCCATGGCTTGTACCCATATTACCGAAGCCGATTATACCAAGGCGGATTGGCCTTTTTCGAGGGAAGCCAAAATCTCTTTAAGAGCGGCAACTGCAGCATCAAAGGACTCGGTGCTGTTAGAATATACATAGCTCTTTTTCTTTTCGATATTATTCATTGTTTCGTTATCGGGCTCAAGAGCATCCAAGCCCTCGAAAACAGTGAGATGAGGCTCAAGAGATAGGAATTTTTCGCCGCTGTTGCGTGCAAAGCGCTTGATAACTTCGGCAACCTTGCCGTCACCTTTACCGGCAGGAACAACCTCTCCGTTTTCAAAATATGCGTCCTTAACATGGAGATATTTTACATAGCCTGCAACCATTTCATAAGCTGCAAGGGGGTCAACACCGCACTGAACATAGTTGGCAGGGTCAACAATGGCATAAAGATTGGGCTGGCAGTAACGCAGAACCTCAAGGTTACGCTCTGCAATATCACCGTAAATGCCCTTTTCGTTTTCAAGGCAGCAGTAAACGCCTTGAGCGGCAGAGTAATCTGCCATTATCTTTACTCTGCGAAGAACTTCATCCTTGTATTCCGCCATGCTCTGTCCCTTTGTAAAGAAAAAGCAGAACATACGGATATATTTAGCTTCAAGGACTTTGGCAACTTCAACAGTATTCTTGAACTTCTCAAAATGAGGCTCGAAATCGTCATCAATTTCTATTTTACCGTAACATGAACCGATTGAAGAAACCTTGATGCTTTCTGCATCAAGCTTTTCTTTGAGCGCCTTAGCTTCTTCAACGGTAAAATCGGAAATATTCTTTCCGTCAATTCCTCTGGGCTCAAAATAAGACATGCCGTTGCGCTTAAGGGCGGCAATTTGGCCATCCAGGTCATTGCTCGCTTCATCGGCAAAGCCGCTGAGAATAAAATTCAACATAACGATTCAACTCCTTACAATTACTTTTAATTTCTTATTTTTTCCTGTAAAGTTTCTGCCCCTGATACTCAGGTTCGCAGGTAACATTTATGCCTAATTTTTTAAGCAATCTTTCATCAACATGGGAAAGCATGACGCTGACATGCATTTCACAGCCCTTTAGCTTTTTAAGCTGTTCCATTGCTTTAGCCGCATTTTTATCACTTGCGGCGCAAATTGAAAGAGCCAACAGAACTTCGTCGGTATGAAGCCTCGGATTTTTGCTGCCCAAATGCTCCACCTTAAGGCGCTGAATAGGCGTTATAACCTCCGGAGAGATAAGGTGCAGTTCGTCATCAATATCCGCATAAGCTTTGAGAGCATTTAACAGCATTGCCGCACTGCAGCCCAATAATTCCGAGGTTTTGCCTGTTATTATGGTGCCGTCCTCCAGCTCGATTGCCGCCGCAGGAGCGCCTGTTGCCTTAGCACGCTCAAGTGCGGCATCTACAACCGGTCTGTCCTCTTTAGTTACCTTGGACTGGCGCATGAGCAGTTCAAGCTTATAAACAACATCCTGCTCAACTTTTCCGTCCCTGCGCTCGCAAAGGCCGGTATAGTAGCGGCGTATAATCTCCTGCTCTGCGGCTTTGCAAACCGCCTCATCATCAAATATGCAGTAGCCTGCCATATTAACACCCATATCGGTAGGCGATTTATAGGGTGATGAACCGAAGATAGTTTCAAATATAGTATTGAGAACAGGGAAAATTTCCACATCACGGTTATAGTTTACCGTTGTTTCGCCGTATGCCTGAAGATGAAAGGGATCTATCATATTGACATCGTTCAGATCCGCCGTAGCGGCTTCATATGCCAAATTAACAGGGTGCGTAAGGGGCAAATTCCAAATAGGAAAGGTTTCAAACTTTGCGTAGCCCGACTTAATGCCTCGCTTATTATCGTGGTAAAGCTGTGAAAGGCAGGTAGCCATTTTGCCGCTGCCGGGACCCGGTGCGGTTATGATAACAAGCCTGCGCTGAGTTTCTATGTAATCGTTTTTGCCGTAGCCGTTGTCGCTTACGATATGGGGAACATTTGCAGGATAACCGTCAATTCTGTAATGGCGGTAAACCTTGACGCCGAGATTCTTCATGCGCTCGATAAACACCTCTGCCGAGGGCTGGCCTGCAAGCTGAGAAACAACTATACTGCCAACAAAGAGGCCTTTTTCACGAAATTCGTCAATGAGCCTGAGAACATCAGCATCATAAGTTATGCCGTAATCTCCGCGGATTTTATTGTTTTCAATGTCTGCCGCATTGATAACGATAACAACCTCGGCTTCGTCCTTTAGCTCCAAAAGCATTTTCAGCTTACTGTCCGGCTCAAAGCCCGGCAAAACTCTCGAAGCATGGTAATCGTCAAAAAGCTTGCCACCGAACTCCAGATAGAGCTTGTCGCCGAACTGAGATATTCTCTGTCTGATACATTCGGACTGCATTTTCAAATACTTTGCGTTGTCAAAACCTGCTCTGCCCATAAAAAACTTCTCCATCCTATATTTCACATACTGATTTGTGTATTATAGCACAATAAAAACCATAATTAAAGGGGCTAAGCATAAAAAGTTTTAAAAATTTATATACCTATTGAAATACATTTACAAAACAGTTATAATTATATCCAACTCTAATATGGGGTGAACCGGCGTTATGGCTATTATACTGAAAAATGCTGATGTTTGGTGCGGCTCTTTTCATCCGCAAAAGACAGACATAAAAATAGAGAACGGCGAAATTTCGGCTTTGGGCGATTTTGAAAACGAAGACGGAATTGACCTGAGCGGCATGACTGTCGTGCCCGGATTTATCGACATACACATACACGGCGGTCAGATGGCTGACAGCTCATCGGGCAACACCGAAGAAATACAAACTATCAGCCGCTATCTGTCAAAAAGAGGCATAACCTCCTTTTGCCCTACCACAATGACTCTTCCCAACAAAACTCTGAAAGAAGCCTTTGCGGCAGTAAAAAGCTGTATGGGCAATGAGGACGGTGCCTACATACACGGCATCAACATGGAAGGGCCCTATATTTCTTTATCGAAAAAAGGCGCACAAGCGGCAGAATATGTGAGGAAACCGGATATAGAGGAATTTTTACAGCTCAACTCTGCTTGTCCCATAAAATTGGTCGATATTGCACCTGAGGTTGACGGCGCAATAGAATTTTCAAAGCAGGCAGCGAAAATCTGCACTGTCAGCGCCGCACACACAGCGGCAAGCTACGCACAAGCAAGGCTCGGCTTTGAAAACGGCTTTAGCCACGCAACTCATCTTTTTAACGCTATGACTCCCATAAAAAACCGTGAACCGGGAGTGCCGACAGCTGTTTTTGAAAACGAAAAAGTTATGGCTGAGCTAATTTGCGACGGTTTTCACAACCACCCTGCAACACTTAAAATGGCATTTAAGCTCCTCGGTGAGGACAGAGCCATAGTCATAAGCGACTCTATGTCTGCCGCAGGCATGACAGACGGAGAATACAAGCTTGGCGGTCAGACTGTTTATGTAAAGGACGGCAAGGCAACCCTTGCCGACGGAACTATTGCCGCAAGCACAACAAATGTTTTTGAAGAATTTAAAAATCTGCTGAAATTCGGCATTGATTTCAGAACAGCACTTAAAGCCTGCACAATAAACCCTGCAAAAGCAATAGGTGCTCAAGATTATACAGGCTCAATCGAAATCGGGAAAAATGCCGACCTGCTCATTATTGACGGAAATTTAGATATTAAAGCTGTATACATCAAGGGCAAAGCTGTTCTTTAATTAACCGCAAAGGCAAAAGGAGTTTTACCTTTGCGGCATATATAAAAGCGGCTTCAAAATCGGCTCCCCACGGGCAATAACACCACCGATATCTCAACAGCCGCTGAGTTTTCACTCAAGAGTGAACAATATTATCCGAACAGAAACATATTGTTCATAACCATACTATGCTGAAAAATAATTACTGTTATATGAGGAATGATTAAAATGAGCAACACAAAAAAGCCAACAATCGCAGTTGTCATCGCTGATGACCACGAATTTAATCCTTTCTGCAAATGGGCAACGGAAAACGGCGCATACACCTTTAAAGAAGAAGGTATGAGCATGTTTAAAATGGATTTCAACGGCCATGAGCTGATTGCCATGATGTGCGGAGTCGGCAAAGTCAACGCCGCAGTAGCCGCAACTCACCTTATACTCAAATACAGCGCAGATGAAATATACAATATCGGCTTTTCAGGCGCAGTTAAAGGCGTGCGCCGAGGCGATTTGGTTGCAGGTACAAGCTGCCGGGAATGTGACTTTGATTTAACGCCTCTCGGATATGAGCTCGGCGTCAAGCCGGGACAGAATTATGTGTATAAAACCGATGAAGAGCTTATCGAGCAATGTAAAGCTTTAAACATTTACACAGGCGCTCTCGGCACAGGAGATATGTTCCTTACAAGCGACGAAACCAAGGCAAGATTCAATAAGCTTTTCGGCATCTGCGCATTTGATATGGAGAGCGCCGCAATAGCTTCCGTCTGCGAACGCTACAATACAAAATCCCTCAGTATCCGCAAGATTTCCGACGATTGCGAGGACAGCGCCGCCGACGATTACAGGCAGATGAACAACAGCGAGGAAATGGGCTTGACCGATACTCTCGTTGCTTTTTTGAAGGCACGCCTCAATGGATAATTACACAATAGAAAGCTGTTCTCTCTGCCCCCGAAATTGTAAAGCTAAACGCTTTGACAGAGGCTTTGAAAAGGGCTTTTGCGGTTTGCCTGTGCTTCCCGGCATTTGCAGGGCAGAAAAGCATATGTGGGAGGAGCCGAACATCAGTGGAAAACACGGTTCGGGTACTGTTTTTTTCAGCGGCTGTGTGTTAAGGTGTGAATTTTGCCAAAACAGCGTTATTTCACGAAAATCCTGCGGCAAAACAGTTGACGAAAACGGACTTGTTGAAATTTTCAAACAGCTTGAAGAGCAGAATGTCCACAACATAAATTTAGTCAGCCCTACTCCTTACTATCCCATAATCATAAAGGCACTTGAGAAATACAAACCGAAGATACCCGTTGTTTGCAACACCTCAGGCTATGAAAAGGTTGAAACCCTTAAGGCATTAGAGGGGCTGATTGATATCTATCTGCCGGATTTCAAGTATTCCGTATCCGATATTGCCGAGAAGTACTCTCAAGCAAAAAACTATCCTGATGTTGCGCTTAAAGCCATTAAAGAAATGGTGCGTCAGGTGGGCGCACCGCTTCACGATAACGAGGGCATGATGCAAAAAGGTGTTATGATAAGACACCTGATTTTACCCAACAACTTAGAAAACAGCTACGGTGTTTTGGATTTGATTGCCGATAATTTTTCACCTGAGATTTATCTGAGCCTTATGGCGCAGTATTTCCCCACAGGCAATGAAAAGCACGAGGAATTAAGCCGAAAAATCACCGAAGAGGAATACGAAAAAATCAGCAGCTATATGCTGCTTTTGGGACTTGAAAACGGTTTTGTTCAGCAGCTTGAATCCGCCGAGGAGGGCTATGTGCCCGAATGGAATATGCTTTGACAGTCTTTTTATCAAAATTTAAGGAGATAATGATTATGGAAATAAAACTTACGCCTGCCCAATACGGCAAAAAAGCCCGTGCATACTTTGAGCAGGGCTACAACTGCTCCCAGGCTGTACTGCTAAGCTTTGGCGATTTAACGGGGCTTGACGAAAAAACAGCCGCTATGATTTCCTCTTCCTTTGGCGGAGGAATGGGACGCCTGCGAGAGGTTTGCGGCGCAGTCAGCGGAATGTTCATGGCAGCAGGCTTAATTCAAGGTTACTCCGACCCCAAGGCGCAGGAAGAAAAGGCAGAGCACTACGCTTTCATACAGAGCCTTGCCGAAAGCTTCAAAGCAGAAAACGGCAGCATTATTTGCCGCGAGCTTTTAGGCTTGCCTGGTGCAAGTAAGCCTATTCCCGAAGAGCGCACAGAGAGCTACTACCGTCGCCGTCCCTGCGCAGATTATGTTGAATATGCGGCAAAAGCACTTGCAGCCAAGCTTTCAAATAACGACTGATTATCCCCCTTATTCTCGCATTGACATTAACAGAAAGGAAAGACTTAACAGCTTTCAGCAGTTAAGTCAAGGAATTGATATGGGCAAAATAATAGCTATAGTAAACCAAAAGGGCGGCGTAGGCAAAACCACCTCTGCCGTTAACCTTACAGCCGCAGTGGGCGCAAAAGGCAAAAAGGTTCTGCTTGTAGATATCGACCCTCAGGGCAATGCCACAAGCGGCCTGGGAATCAACAAGCGTGATGTTAAGCTCTCGTCATACGACAATATTATCTCAGGCGTTCCTGCCGCACAGACTATTGTACATTCCCCTTTCAAGAATGTTGATGTTATACCCTCAACCATGGATTTAGCAGGCGCAGAGCTGGAGCTTGTTGATGTTGAACGAAGAGAAACAAAGCTACGCACCTGCCTTGCATTGGTCAAGCAACAGTACGATTATATTTTTCTCGACTGCCCTCCCTCACTTGGGCTCATAACCCTGAACGGACTTTGTGCCGCCGACACGCTGATAGTTCCCATTCAATGCGAATACTACGCATTGGAGGGTCTGTCACAGCTCATTTCAACTGTCAGAAACATCAAGCGGCTGTACAATCCCTTAATTGATATAGAGGGCGTACTCCTGACAATGTATGACGGCAGGCTAAATCTCACTCAACAGGTTGTTGACGAGGTTAAAAAATTCTTCCCTCGTAAGGTATTTTCAACTGTAATTCCCCGTACAGTCAGGCTTTCGGAGGCACCGAGCTTCGGTCAGCCCGTAATGTATTATGACCGCAGCTCAAAAGGCACTCTTGCCTATGATTCACTTGCAGACGAACTCATTGCAAACAATACATAACTTAAAACAGGAGATAGATTATGGCACCGAAAAAAGGCGGTTTAGGGCGAGGACTTGACGCCCTGCTGGTAGACAATTCAATAGAAAACATTTCCTCAAGCTCTGCTGTTAAACTCAAGCTCAACGAAATTGAGCCCAACAAAAATCAGCCGAGAAAGAATTTTGACGAAGAAGCTCTTTCCGAGCTTGCGGAAAGCATACAAAAGCACGGCGTAATTCAGCCTCTGCTTGTTCGCCCTCTGCCGGGCGGAAACTATCAGCTTGTTGCCGGTGAAAGACGCTGGCGAGCCTCCCGAATTGCAGGTCTGACGGAAGTTCCCGTAGTCATCAGAGAGCTCAGCGACGATGACGCCGCCGCACTTGCGCTGATTGAAAACCTACAGCGTGAGGACTTAGACCCAATAGAAGAAGCCGAGGGCTACAAATACCTCATGGACAACTTCGGCTTAACTCAGGATGAAGCGGCAAAGCGAGTGGGCAAATCCCGCCCTGCCGTTGCTAACCTTATGCGCCTTTTGGCTCTGCCTAAAGAAGTAATGGCTATGGTTAGCGAAAAAAAGCTGAGCGCAGGCCATGCAAGAGCCTTGCTCCCCCTTGAAGAAGCTAAGCTTATTAAGCAGTTTGCAGACGAAGTATTTGCAAAGGCTTTAAGCGTAAGGCAGACAGAAAAGGCCGTTAAGGACTTTTTGAAGCCTAAAAAGGCGGAAAAGCCTGCGGCAGAAAAGGACAAATATATCACCGAAGTAGAGCTTTCCCTTTGCGAAACACTGGGCAGAAAGGTAAGCGTTAAACAAAGCGGCAAGGGCGGAAGCATAACCATAGAATTTTTTGACAAAGACGATTTGGAAAAGCTTGCGAAGCTTTTCGAGGAATAATAAATGGCACTTGACGGATTAACCCTATCATTTATAAAGGAAGAAATAGCTGCGGCGGCAGTAGGCTGCCGAGTTGAAAAGGTGCATCAGCCCTCAAGAGAGGAGCTGGTGTTTATTCTGCGCGGAAGGAACGGAGCGCACAAGCTGCTTTTGAGCGCAAGAGCTAATTCCCCAAAAATTCATTTTACAGCTTTTCCGCCTGAAAACCCCGCAAAACCTCCAATGCTTTGTATGCTGCTGAGAAAGCACCTGACAAGTGCGTTGCTGACAAATATCCGTCAAGATGGCTTGGAAAGAGCGCTTTTTCTCGATTTTGACGCCACAAACGAAATCGGCGAGCCTGTTAAGTTCACCCTTTGCATCGAAATCATGGCACAATACAGCAATATTATTCTGATAAACGAACAGGGCAATATTTTAGATGCCGTAAAGCGTGTAGACAGCGAAACATCATCCGTGCGCCAGGTTTTGCCCGGTCTTCTCTATAGGCTGCCGCCAAAACAGAACAAGCCTGATTTGACCGCTAAAAGCGGATTAGAGCTTGCAAAATCTGCGGCAGAAGCACAGAACAAAACAACAAGCTCTGCAATACTCAGCTGTGTGCAGGGTCTGTCCCCCATAGTTTGTCGAGAAACAGCCGCAAGAGCTTTAGGAGAAGACAAGCGCACCGAATTTTTGAGCGACAGAGATATTGAAAGGCTCGGCATGGAGCTTGAAAGCCTTAAAACTGTTTCTCCGAAGCCCTGCGCAGTAATTGACCCAAGCGGAAAGCCCATAGATTTTTCCTTTTATCCCATAACCCAATACGGGGAAAACGCAAAAATCAAATATTTCGATAGCTTTTCGCAGTTGCTCGATGATTTCTATTTTGAAAAGGACAGAATTGAGCGCACCAAGCAAAACTCCTCCGAGCTGCAAAAGCTTGTTGCAAACCTGATTGCAAGAACTGCCAAGAAGCTCGATTTACAGCGAGCCGAGCTTGAACAATGCGCCGACAGAGAACAGCTTAAAATCAACGCCGAACTGATTGCGGCAAACCTTTATCAGCTGAAAAAAGGCGCACCCTTTTACGAGGTATACAACTACTATACCAACGAAAACATAAAAATCAATGTCAACCCTGCGCTGAGCCCTAACGAAAATTCACAGCGTTACTACAAGGAATACCGCAAGGCTAAAACAGCAGAGCAGAAGCTGACCGAGCTTATATCCCAAGGTGAAGAAGAATTAGCCTATCTGGACACCGTTGCAGACGCCTTATCCCGCGCAGAAACAACGGCGCAAATTGCCGAAATCAAGCAGGAGCTGGCACACACGGGCTACCTAAAAGCAAAACAAAAGCCCGGAACCAAAGCTCCCAAACCCTTAGCGCCCATGGAATATGAATCAAGCGACGGATTTACGATTTTAGTAGGCAGAAACAACGAGCAAAACGACAGGCTATCTCTCAAAACTGCCGCAAAAAGCGACATATGGCTTCACACTCAGAAGTTTCCCGGCTCACACACGATAATAGTAACTCAGGGCAAAGAGCCGCCTGAAAATACACTGCTTGAAGCCGCAGCTATAGCCGCTTACCACAGCCGTGCAAGGCAATCTTCGGGCGTGCCTGTTGACTATACTCAGGTTAAAAACCTAAAGAAGCCCCAGGGCGCAAAGCCCGGCAAAGTCATTTATCATGTATACAACACGGTTTATGTAACTCCCGACAGAGATTTAGTAAACAGGCTGCAAAATAGAAAAAGCGGTCTGTGACTTTGAACCACAGACCGTCATACTGTCGATAAATGCGCCCGAGCGCATAGTGAAGTATTACAGAAAAGATTAAGTTAAAACAATCGTTTAACTTTGACTATCATTTAAGCGGAATTGTATCGAAAATATGTAGCCAAAAAGCACTATGCTTGCCTTTTTTTTCGCTCGGAGTACCCTTGTACACCTATCGCTCGAAGAAAACGGCATCGGGCATCATTTCTCGGCAGTCTTACAGCTTGTCGAAAAATGCTTTTTCGACAAGCTGAGGCGGTAAGCTTGACGCTTACCGCCTTAACTATCATTTAAACAGAATGGCATCGAAACTATAACAGCCGAAAAGCACTGCGCTTACCGTATTATTACTGCGCTAAGTTTGCATATGCCGCCTGAAGCTGAGAATCTGTTTCAAGGCCTTCTAAGCTTTTAGCGATAACGCTGTCTATAGAAAGCTCAGCCGCAATCTCAGGCTCAATGCCGTTACCGTCGCAGAAAGAAACGCCGCTGTAAGAAACAACTCTTGCAACTGTCAAAGAGATTGCGCTGCCGTCCTCAAGAGCATAAATTTCCTGCATGGTCATATTACCCGCTGTTTTTGCGCCGAGCAATCTTCCCTTGGAGAAATCCTTAAGCTGAGCCGCCAAAAGCTCTGCGCCGCCGGAGGTACCCTCATTAATCATAACGATAATACCGCCGGGGAAAGTTATTGCGGAAGCATCGGAAGTGAAATTCTTATAGACGCTGCCGTCACGCTTAATAGCAGAAGCAACTGCGCTTGCGCTTTCAGCGCCGCTTGGCAAAATAATATCTGCAACAGCCGCGGCATATTCCATTGTGCCTTCGCTGCAATTTCTCAAATCCAAAATAAGAGAAGTGACGCCCTGAGCGTTAAGGGCATCTATTTCTGCCGTGAACTGTTCCGCCGTGTTTTCGTAAAAACCGCTTATGCGGATATACCCTACATCACCCACATAAGAGGATGTTACGGTTTTTGTATACCCTCGCATAACGGAAACTTTTTTAGTAGCACCGTCACGCTCATAAGTTATGCTGACAGATTCAAAGCGCCTTCCTGTTTGGAGGGACTCAATAATTTTAGTTGCATTGAGCGCAGTAACGCTTTCGTCATCAACCGATATTATTGCATCGCCTTTTTTCAGCTCTGCATTCTCTGCCGAAGAGCCTGCATAAACTTGAGTTATAACAACCTTGCCCTTTTTTATGCTGAACTCAGCCGCAACACCTATGCCGCCCTCGCCCTTTAAGCATCTGGTATATTCTATATACTCCTGGGCAGTCATATAGAAGCTGCCCGGATCTCTCAAGCCTTTCATATAGCCGCTTGCGCTTTCGCCAAAGAGAGAATCATCGTCAAACTCGCCGTAATAGTTGGTGCGAACATAGTTATCAATGGCAGAAATACCGTCATAAAGCTCAAAACGGTTAGAGAGCTTGGAAATAAGACCGTTATAAATGTTTTGCGAAACGGTCATGGTAATTGCAAAGGTTGCCGTAATGCTTAAAATAATCAAGGCGATTGTAAGCCCCAATGAAATTTTTTTGTTCATTCGCCGTTTCGTCGCCCTTTCTTAAGGAAGTTCAATATATCCTGCCATGGGATTAGTTGTTTTACCGTCGATACGAATTTCAAAATGCAGATGAGGTCCTGTTGAATAGCCGGTTGAACCTACCTTGCCTATAGGCTGACCCTGCAAAACCTTATCGCCTACCTTAACTTTCATAGAACCATCCTGCATATGAGCATAACAGCTTGAAACGCCCTTGCCGTGGTCAATAATAACAAAATTGCCGTAAGCTTTGTGCTTTTGAGCGTAAATAACCTCGCCGTCCTTAACGGCATAAACAGTTGCGCCGTTGATTCCGCCGGCGGAAAAATCCGTGCCTGTATGCAGCTTGTATTCGCCGGTTACGGGGTGAGTTCTCATACCGTAAGGAGAGGATATATAAACACCCTTAAACTTTAGCGGGAATATCATTCCGCCGGAGGATACTTTTTCGGTTCCGTCAAGATAAGGATTTTTCTTTACAGGCTTATCATCATCTTTATCCTCATCGTCTTCCTTATCAGGTTTATCCGGGTCAGATGAAGAAGAACCTGTATTCTTGATGAATTGCTCCATCTGCTTTGATATTTCGATAAGCTCATCTTCCTGCTTGCTGATAAGAGCCTTGTACTCTGCGCTCTCTTTATCAAGAGCGTTGAGTTCCTTTTTCGCCTCATCATGCTGAGCCGAAAGCTCTTTTTGCTTTTCTTCAAGCTTATCGTTTGCAGCCTGAATGTCTGACTGCTTATCTGCCAAGGAATTTGTCTTTTCGGCAAGGCTCGCTTTTTTGTTTTCTTCTGTTTCAACGCTTGTATTCAGCTCCGCCTGAAGAGCTTCAAGAACCTCAATATCACCCTCAAGGGTAGCCATAAGGTCGTTATCATGCTCTGCAACTCTGACTAAAAGCTCCGTTCTTGTGAGCAGAGTTGAAAAATCCTCCGAGGTGAGCAAGAACTCAAGAGTAGAGCCGCTGCCTGCCATATACATTGCTCTGATGCGCTGTTTTAAAAGCTCGTAGGTTTCGTCAAGCGCTGTCTGCTTTTGACTGATTGCCGTTTGAGTCTCAGTAATCTGCTCAGAAAGTGAATCCAGCTGCTTTGTTATAACCTGAATCTGTACATTTGTATTTGAAATATCACGGTTGAGAAGGTTCACCTGATAAGTGAGCTTATCAATCTCACCTTGCGTGACATCCATCTTTCCGTATATATTGTCTACAACCTGCTCCTGCTTATCCTTATCCTTTTCAACCTCGTCAAGCTTTTCCTGATTTTCTTTCATTTCCTGCTCAAGAGCTTCATACTGGCTTTCAAGCTCCTGATAAGCCTCGTTGGTTGTTTCTTCTGCCTTTGTTTCTTCTGCTGATTTTTCTTCTTTTGTTGTTTGCTCGGCAGTGCTCTGCTCTGCAAGAACAGAGAAATTAAAGCAACTGACAAGCACAAGCATTAAGGCCAGCAGTTTAATCAGCCGGCTTTTACGCTTACTCGCTGACATTATCGCTGTCATAATCCTGCTCCTTCAAATATTTATTCATTGAAACTATACTTCCGAAAGCGCCGGTTGCAATACCGACAGCCAAAAATGCTAAAAGCATAATAAGCGCATAATCGGCAAAGGCAACAGGCTTAGATGAAAGCACGCCGAGCATGTCTCCCACTGCGCTGACGCTTGCCTGATAAACGCCGAAAACAATCGCTAAAGATACAATGCCTGAAATAATGCCCAAAACTATACCCTCAACAATAAATGGCCAGCGGATAAACCACTTGGTGGCGCCTACGGATTTCATAATTTTGATTTCAAGGCGGCGGTTATACATTGTAACTCTTACGGTGTTTGAAATGATGAAGAACGAAACTACAAGCAGCATAACAATAACGGCTATGCTTATATAGCCCACCGTAGTGCGGATTTGGGAAAGCTGCCTTGCAAAATCTCTGTTATGGCGCAGCTGAATAATATTGTCAAGCTGTTCAAGCTTTTCAACAGTTGCATCATACTGCTCCATATCAACAAGAGTTACTTCATATGCGTCGGGCAACAGCTCGAATTCCATACCGTCAAACAGTGCCGCAGCTGTTCCGATTGAGTCCATAACCTCGGGGAAAGCCTGCTCCTTGGGGATAAACACTTTTTTCTTTACATTGCTTATTGCTTCAATTTCAGCTCCCATGGCCTCAATTTCGGCATCGGTTGCATCATCCTTAATATAAACCATAATGACATTTTGCTGTGATATATCGCCGAGAATGTGGTTTATATTGACAAAGAGCATTGTTGCAACACCCACCAGCACAAGGCAGGACATAAGCACAGCTATAGAAGCCAAAGACATGAGCTTATTGGAGCGAATATTGCGAAAGCCCTCTTTCGTCAGATAAGAGAGGCTTGCAGAGCCGCCCTTTTCTACCTTACTGCTCATCGGTATCACCTCCGCTCTGCTTTTTTTCGCTTTCAGGCTTATAGTTGCGGATAAACTCATCCGCTTCGCGAATAGCCCTGCGAGCGGAAAGATTCAAATCGGGAGGCAAGGCGCTCTCCGAAACAACATTTGCCCTTGAAACATCGTCCGATTGAATTTTTCCGTCGTGAATTGTGATAACACGACGGCCGTAGCGGCGCACAAGCTCCTCGGAATGGGTAACCATGATTACGGTAGTGCCTGTAGCGTTAATCTTGTTGAGCATTTCAACAATCTCATAGGAACGCTTTGCGTCAACATTACCTGTGGGCTCGTCTGCGATAATTATATCCGCATTATTTACAATAGCGCGCGCTAAAGCGACCCTCTGTTGCTCGCCGCCTGAAAGCTGGTTCGGAAATGCCTTGGATTTTTCTGCCAAACCGACTAGGCTGAGAACATAGGGTACGCGTTTGCTGATTTTTTTCTCTTTTGCGCCTATAACTCGCATTGCAAAAGCAACATTATCATAGACTGTCATATTGGGAATCAGGCGGAAATCCTGGAAAACAATTCCGAGATGACGCCTAAAATAAGGGATATCCTTCTTTTTCATTGTGTTGAGCAGGCGGTTTTTGATTACGACCGTGCCGTGAGTTGCAACCTCTTCACGCATCATAATCTTGAGCAGGGTGCTTTTGCCCGCACCCGAATCGCCAACTATAAACACGAACTCACCCTGCTCTATGCGGATATTTACATTATCCAGAGCAACGGTGCCGTTATCGTAGCTTTTAGAGACATTTTTGAATTCTATCAAGTTGATTTTCCATCCTTTTTAAAGCCGCCGGCAAGATTTGCCGCAAGCCTTACGACGGCGAAGATTAATACTTGACGGGGTTGGCGTCAAGATATTTTTTTACCATTAAAGCAACTTTAAATACAATAGCATCGTCAAATTCTCTTAAATCAAGGCCTGTAAGCTTATTAATCTTTTCAAGACGATATACCAGCGTATTTCTGTGAACAAACAGCTTACGGGAGGTTTCGGAAACATTGAGGTTATTCTCAAAGAATTTTTGAATTGTGAAAAGCGTTTCATGGTCGAGCGTATCGATTGAGCCGCGCTTGAACACCTCGCTCAGGAACATCTCGCAAAGAGTTGTGGGAAGCTGGTAAATAAGGCGTGCAATACCCAAATTGTCGTAGCTGACAATTTCTTTTTCAGTATCAAAAACCTTGCCGACTTCAAGAGCAACCTGAGCTTCTTTAAAAGAGCGGGCAAGCTCTTTAATGCCCTCAACAACGGTACCGATACCGATAAGGCAATGGATAAATGCTTCACTGCTTAAAGAATCTGCTATTGAGCGTGCAAGCTTTTCAATGTCGCGTGTTTCGATGTTTGAACGAACCTCTTTAACAAGGGCGATATCCGTTTCATTAATATTAATAACAAAATCCTTGGTCTTGTCCGGGAAAAGATTTTGAATAATATCGTAAATAGAAATATCGTTATGCTCCGGGATTCGTATCAGAAGAACAACTCGAGATGTATCCGTATTGAAGTGAAGCTCCCTTGCCTTGAGATAAATATCGCCGGGAAGAATATTGTCAAGCACAACATTCTTGATGAAATTGCCTCTGTCATACTTCTCGTCATAAAGAGATTTTACGCTGGCCAATGAAACAGCAACGATTTCCGCATACTTAGACGAAAATTCATCATCGCCGTCAACAAAAGCGGCATATTCCGGGTGCAAAATCGAGCCGAAGGGGCGGTAAGTAAGCCCATCGACGCAGAAAGTTTCGCCCTTTACAAGGCGCTCATCCAAGGGAAAGGAACAAACCTCGCCTATTCTGCCGAGTTCACTGCAGGAAATAATGGTGCCTGTTTCATCTACAACACCTACTGTTCTGCCGATTGCTTCACGCATCTGGTGAATAATACCTTGAAAAAGTCTGTTTGACATCCGGAAAACCTCCATAACCTTTAATTAAAAGGATTTATACCGTGAATCAGCCCCACCGAAAGCAACAGCCTCAGAAAAACCGACCACATGGCTGCCAATGTATTGGACAAATTGCCCATAATGACGATATACATTTTACACAATTTTTTCGGATTATGCAAGAGGTTTTGACGATATTTTTATCAAAAATTGAATTTCAACGCTTTTTTGTTAAAGGAATTTATGTGATTAAACAAGATTTGGGCTGAAATTCACCTTAATTTTCCTTGGCAAATTGCACAAGCTAATTTTCTCCTAAGCCTTGAAAACTAATTTTTGGTTGACTTTGCAAGCATTTCTTGGTATTATTAAAATACCTTAAAATAATTTGCGAAGTAATCCGCAAAAAACATAGGAGGAACAAAAATGAAAAAAACATCTAAACTAATATCATTTGTTATGGCAGTTCTCATTGCCGTAAGTGCATTTGCCGTTACAGCTTTTGCAGAGAATAAAGCATATGCTCATCCTGAAGGTGTATTCACCCTCGATGGCGGCGAAAGCAAAGATAAAGCTACCTTAGTAGCTGTCGGCGAAATGGTTTACAGCAGTGTTACAGGCAGCGATTCCGTCTGCTATAAGGTTTACTGCCCCGCAAAGACGGATATGGCATTATCTTTCAAAGCTTCAGCTCCTATCGATGTAACCATCGCACAGCTTGATTCCGCCGTTTCAACAAATCTCTCCGGCAACTCGGTATATAACACCACCCTTTCACTTGAAAACGCCTACTACTACATTACAATCAAAAATTATGTTGCACCTCCTCAGGGGCCTTTGACTCCGAAGACACCCGCACCAGAGTCTTACGATATTCAGTTAATGTCCGGCGAAGAGGCAAACGAATTCTTCTTCACAACATCTATCGCCGGTATGCCTGCGAAAGTTACTGTTGATATCAACACTCGTTCCATTGATCTTGTTTCCGGCGAAACAGCACAGCTTAAGCTTTCCAACTTCTCCGTTGAGAGTCTCAACTATTTCTGGCGTGTTATTGACGACCCCGAAACATCACTTGTTAACGAAAAAGATATTGTAACAGTTACAAAAGACGGTCTTGTTAAGGTTATGCCCAACAGCGCAACATTCAATAAAGATACAACCGTTAAGGTACAGGCAGTTATGTACTACAACGGCGAGGAGTGGACAAAGACCTGCACAATTAAGGCTATACCTGCAAATGTTTTCCTCACCCCCTACTTTGACCACACAGGCAATAACGACCTTGTTATGGGCGTAGGTGCAAGCCGCACTGTTCAGGCAACAACCAATATCAAAGAGGGCGAAATCACATGGAAATCTGCGGACCCTGAAATCGCTGCAGTTGAAAAAGGCAAAATCACAGCTAAGTCTGTCGGCAAGACAACCGTTACCGTCACAGCTACTGCTCCTTCCGGTCAGACAGCTTCCCGATACATCGCAGTTGAGGTTAAGGAGAATTATGTCAGCGTAACCGATGTCAAGTTCAATGAGCATTCAGGCAGCGTTCGCGTAGGCGATACTCTCAATCTCAAACCCACAATCACAACTTCACCCGCAGACCGTCTTCTAAACGAAAATGCTACTATCGAATATGTATCTGCAAACCCTGAAATCGCTACAGTTGATAAGGACGGCAAAGTCACAGGTGTTGCGGTAGGTAAAACAAGAATTACCGTTACCGTTAAGGACGGTAAATACGAATTTGTTGATGCATATGAGCTTACAGTTAAAGAACAGCTCCCCAACTGGCTTATGGTTATCATCGCTCCCATCAGAGTAATCTATAACCTTGTTGTTCTTATCATCAACGCTGTTAAAGGCAAATAACACATAGCTTTATGCCCCGATGAGTTTAAAGGCTCGTCGGGGCATTTTGCTGCTGTTTAGTCTGCTCTGTTCATAGCCGCCAAAGGGTCGACGATTACATCATCAACCGTTATCTCAAGGTGAAGATGACTGCCGTCTGCCGCTTCTACGGGGATTTCTCCGAGTTTTCCTAAGGTTGTGCCGCCTTTTATTTCGTCACCTTTTTTGGGTGTTGTTTTGGCAACAAGGCCGCAGTATTTCGCAATCATGCCGTTGCCGTGGTCTACCACAACTACAACGCCCCACATATCATCGCTGTAAACATCGGTAACCACGCCGTCCTGAATAGCCAAAACATCAGCTTTGCTGTTACCCATAAAGTCAATGCCGTTGTGTATTCGCCAATCTCCCATTGTTTTGGAGCTTACCATTTCTCCGTCGGAATAATCCTTGCCTATTTCATTTCCCAAAGGCAGAGTGAACTTGCCCGTAAAAGGAAGATTATCGGTGCGGGCAGATATTGGCTCCTCAGTTGTTGAGGAAGTTGTATTCCATTCCACAGTCACCTTGGTTTCCTGCTTTTCAGCTCCCAAAGTAAAGCCCTGATTATCCCAGTCGATAGAAGTTTGCGGCTCTGTGGCGGAATTTGCCTTTTTCATGGCAGCATACGAGCCTATTCCTGCGGCGGTTACGCAAAGAAGCAAAACTGCATAAAGCCAGAGCTTTCCGAAGCTTTTACCTGTTCTTTTAAATTCGAAATCCATAAAAAATCCCTCCGTACACATATTTTGAACAACCGAGAGGGAAAATATACATCTCAGTAATGAAAAGGACGCTCGATATGACATCAAGCGTCCTTTTCACAAATTTGAGGGGGTAAAAAGCACTTTTCAAAGAGAACGGCGATGGGCTTCGCCGTTTCTCAAGTGCAAATATATAGTAGCAAGCCCTTTTGTTTTTGTAATGAATAAAATGTAAACATATCTTGTTATTTTTTTGTCAACTCGACATTTATTTTCATCAGACGATGTTAAAAATATCATAAGGAAACGGTCAGCAATAAAAAATACAAAAAAATTTGTAAAAATAACAAACAAATGTTTACTTTTTGTAAAATTATGTGATATAATCGTCTCAACCGAACATATGTACTACTATTATAATGTAAGGAGCGTTAGTTTATGTTAAACGAAACTCAAAGAAAAATATACGAATTCTTGCTTGAACGCCTGAAGGACGGTGTGCCGCCGTCAGTTCGTGAAATCGGAGCAAATGTCGGGCTCAAATCCACCTCCTCCGTTCAAGCCTGCCTGGATGCGCTCGAAAACGAGGGATTTATCTCCCGTGACCCTATGCTCAAGCGTTCCATCAGAATTGTGGGTCAGCAGGAAGCCGCAAGCATCAAGCAGGTGCCTATTTTGGGTACTGTTACGGCAGGTGCGCCCATACTTGCAGTTGAGCAGATTGAGGGATATCTCCCCTATTCCGGCTTCGTTTCAAGCGATAAATCTCTGTTTGCTCTGCGAGTCAGAGGCGAAAGTATGCTCAACGCCGGCATACACGATGGCGACCTTGTTGTCGTTGAGCGCACCCCTGTTGCACGCAACGGCGAAATAATTGTTGCCCTTGTGGACGAGGAAGCTACCGTTAAAACATTCTACAAAGAAGCCGGACATTTCCGACTTCAGCCGGAAAACGACGCTTACGAACCTATTATTGTTGACGAGGTTACAGTATTGGGCAAAGTTGTCGCTTTGCACAGGTATTATTAAATTTCAACAAATAACAGACAAGAAAGTGCAATATTTTTTTCGTCAAATATAAATCTTTTTATTGATATTTTTTATCCCCCTTGCTATAATTAATCTAATAACCAAAATTCAAGAGTGGGGAGAGATAATAATGATGACTCGTGAAGAAAAATTCTGCAAAGAAGGTTTGACCTTTGACGATGTTCTGCTCATTCCGGCAGAAAGCGATGTTCTGCCCAAAGACATCGATGTTTCAACAAAGCTTACTAAAAACATCACACTTAATATGCCGATTATGACAGCAGCTATGGACACGGTTACCGAAGCTCGCATGGCTATTGCAATCGCCCGTGAAGGCGGTATCGGCGTTATCCACAAGAATATGCCAATGGAGCTGCAGGCTGAAGAAGTTGATAAGGTAAAGCGTTCCGAAAACGGCGTTATCCGCAACCCATTCTCCCTTTCACCGGAGCATCTTGTTCAGGATGCCCTTGACCTTATGCAGCGCTACCGCATTTCGGGTGTTCCCATCTGCGAAGGCGGCAAGCTCGTAGGTATTCTTACAAACCGCGACCTTCGATTCATGACCGATTTCAGCGTTAAAATCGGCTCTGTTATGACAAGCGAAGACCTTGTAACCTCCCACATGGGCACAACTCTTGAAGAGGCTCAGGCAATTCTGATGAAGCACAAAATAGAAAAGCTTCCCCTTGTAGATGAAAACGGCTTCCTTAAAGGCCTTATCACTATTAAGGATATCGAAAAGGCCGTTCAGTACCCCAACTCCGCAAGAGATGCAAGCGGCAGACTTATTTGCGCCGCCGCAATCGGTGCTACATCTGATGTATTAGACAGGGCTGCTGCTCTCGTTGAAGCAGGCGTTGACGCCCTTGTTCTTGACTCAGCGCACGGCCACAGCAAAAATATACTCAACTCAATTTCTAAAGTTAAGGCAGCATTCCCCAATGTTTCCCTTATTGCAGGCAACATTGCAACTGCCGAAGCAACAAAAGCGCTTATTGATGCCGGCGCAGACTGCGTCAAGGTCGGTATCGGCCCCGGCTCCATCTGCACAACCCGTGTTATTGCAGGTATCGGTGTTCCTCAGGTTACTGCTATTTTTGATGCAGCAGAAGAAGCTGCCAAACACGGCATTTCGGTTATCGGCGACGGCGGTATCAAATACTCCGGCGAAATCGTTAAGGCTCTCGCCGCAGGTGCAAGCTGCATCATGGTCGGTTCTCTTGTTGCAGGCTGCGAGGAATCTCCCGGTGAAACAGAAATTTACCAGGGAAGACAGTTCAAGGTTTACCGCGGCATGGGCTCACTTGCAGCTATGGCTAACGGCAGCAAGGACAGATACTTCCAGGAGGACAACCGCAAGCTTGTTCCGGAAGGCGTTGAAGGTCGTGTTCCTTACAAGGGACTGCTCTCCGATACTATCTTCCAGCTTCTCGGCGGTCTCCGCTCCGGTATGGGCTACTGCGGCTGCCACAACATCCCCGAACTCCAGGAAAAGGCAAAATTTGTCCGCATAACAGGCGCAGGTCTTATTGAAAGCCATCCTCACGATGTTTATATAACTAAAGAAGCACCCAACTATTCCGGCGGAAAATGCTGAGTTTAGTTTATGCTTAGGAAAGGCGATGAACTGATGAGTAAAATCAGAACTATTTTAGCCTTATGTCTGTGTATTTTCATAGCTGTTTTGAGCATAGGTTATATTACAATCGGTATGCATGATAAGGAAGAGGAAACAACTCCGTCTGCTACCGACTCCTCTGCCGATTCCACAACCGCCCCTGTGACGGTTGAAACCCCGAGCGAAACGGTCAGCGAAAGCAACACGGCAGAAACGATTGCACAGGAAAGCACAACTCAACAACAAACTACAACCGAAGCTCAGACTATGGGAAACGAATATGAATTTGCTTATGCCGGCTTCAATCCGGCTGTAGCTACGGTTGACGGCGAGAAATGGAACTTGCTTTTAGTCAATCAAAGCTACATTCTGCCCGACGGCTACTCGGTACAAACAGCTGAAGTTACCGGCAGCTCTCAAAAGCTCGACTACCGTGTAGTACCCTATTACAATGATATGATAAAGGCCGCAAAAGCAGACGGCATAGATCTCATACCTGTTTCAGGCTACCGCACAATAGAGCGCCAGCGCAACAATTTCAACCGCAAGATTAATTATTACAGCTCTCTCGGCTATTCTAAGGCTGAGGCCACGCGCCTTGCGGCAAAAATTGTTCTCATGCCCGGCACCAGCGAACACAATGCAGGCCTTGCAATGGATTTCGGCACTAACGGCAACACAACGCTGGACGAAAACTTTGCAAACACCAAAGCTTTCAAGTGGCTGAGCGAAAACGCCGCTGATTACGGCTTCATTCTGCGCTACGAAAAGGACACAACAAATATTACAAAGGTCACCTATGAGCCTTGGCATTGGCGCTATGTCGGCGTTGAGGCGGCAAAAGAAATCAAAGCTCGGGGTGTTACTTTGGAAGAATACCTCGGCATGGCTTAAGCCACTGCGAGATTAAGGATAACTACCAAATGAAGAAAAAAACGCTTAACCCCATTACACCGATGCCAAAGAAAACAATAGTGCTTTGGTGGGTTTGCAGAGGATTGCTGCTTATTTGGGGCATTAACGGTCTTTTCAGAGGCTACACATCGGAATTTTTGCAGGGGATGTTTGCCATTGCTTTTACCCATCTGTGGGATTTGTTCCAGCTCCTCGGCGGCAAATCATTTATCACTCAGCTCCCTTGGCAATTTCAGACACACTTAAACCTTTTCATCATGCTTGGCGTTTGTGTTGGCTCAACGCTCAACAACCGCACGGATTTCACCTATTCCGATATTGTAACCCACTTTTTCGCCGGCTTCATTGCTTCCGGCTGGAGCGCAAGACTGCTTGTGATAATGCAGGAGAAAAAGAAAATACCTCTTGCTCCCTCTATTGCGGCAATGGCAGGCTTTGCGATGTCGGTTGCAATACTCGTAGGCTGGGAATTCTACGAATTTACCATGGATAAGCTCTACGGATTCAACCTTCAGGTATCTTCTCCCTTTACCAACGAAGGCTTAATTGACACCATGTGGGATTTCATTCTCGGCGCCGCAGGCGGACTTACAGGTATGTTTGTTTTTGCGTTTGCAGATGCTAAAAAGCGCAAGCAAGCGAAAAACAACAAATAATAAGCAACTCAAAGACTAAGAACTTCAACCTGAAATTCTTGGTCTTTATTTTTTTATCCGCTCACAAAGCTCTAACTTTTTGCATATGTTATATACGGAGGGATTTTATGTTTGATGTTATAACCATTGCAGAACCTGCAAAAAAACAAAAATTTTTCAAAAAGCGTAAGTGCAAAATTGAGGCTTTGCAAACAGCGGTGCGAGGAGGTGCGCCTTTCAGGCTTATCAGCATTACGCCCGGCACAAAAGGAATTGACTGGGCTCAGGTTGCACGGTGTGCAGGCTGCGCAAGCCAATGCGTATTGCTCAGCAATAAAACTCAACTGCCTGAAAGCACACCTCTCAAGCTTTTCGCCGCAGACACTTTGCCCCTGCTTATTATGCTGAACACAGCCTCAAATATGCTCAGCACCGATGAAGCGGCAAAGATGCGGCGATTGCTCATCGTTGACAAAGTTGCCGTTTTGCCCAAATACATAGACAGAATTATTTTAAATGCGGCAAAAATCAAAATAATCACCGATTATCCCGAAAAATATTACACTGCGTCACAGCGGGTTATGGAGCGATTTGGCGCGGCAATAACAGTTTGCAGTCAGACAGAAGAGAGCGAAGAATTTGACGCCGCCATATCACTTGAAGCGACAGAAAACGCTGCACTTTCATTCGCTTTTGAAAGAGCAACAAAAGAAGGTTTAGTCAACCTCATACCCGATGAATACCTGCGGCTTTGCCCACATGATATTGACAAATTTGATTTTGCCTGTGCGCTGTTTGAATGCAGCGGAGTCAGAGCTATAGGCGAGTTATGGCTTGATTTTTAAGCCTTGCCATTATATAATAGAACAAAAATATTAAAACAAAAGTTGTTGATATATGAAAACTATAGCACCCGATTACTACAGAGATTTTAAATGTATATCCGACCGCTGCCGCCACAGCTGCTGTATCGGTTGGGAAATTGACATTGACCCCGAAACAGCCGAATATTACAAAGCCATTGACGGTGAGTTGGGGGAGAAGCTGAAAAACTGCATAAAAACCGAAAACGGCAGTTCCCGTTTTATGACGGATAGGGACGAACGCTGTCCTTTTCTTCAAAGGGACGGTCTTTGCGAGATTATTGGCAAGCTCGGCGAGGAAAGTCTTTGCCAAATTTGCGCTGACCACCCCAGGTTCAGGAATTTTTTCGCAGATTCCATAGAAATCGGCTTGGGTCTTTGCTGTGAAGCCGCCGCAGAGCTAATAACAAAAAAGGCCGGCAAAACCGAACTTATAATTCTTGATAAAGACGGATTTGATGACGAAGCAGACAGTGAAGAAGCAAAGCTTTTAGCTTTCAGGCAGAGTGCTGTTACCATTGCTCAAGACAGAGAATTCACAGTTGAAGAAAGGCTTGAAAATTTACAGATCTTTTGCGGATTTACACTCTTGGAATTTAATTTTCATGAATGGGCCGATACGCTTCACGGCTTGGAAAGGCTCAGCAGCTCATGGGATAATTATATCGAATTATTACGCAATGCAAAATCAACCGCAATTCCGCAGGAACTTCAAATCCCGTTTGAACAACTTCTTGTATATTTTCTCTACCGCCATGTTCCGTCTGCCCTTTACGACGGTGATATTAATTCAAAAATCGGCTTTGCAATAATCAGCATACAGATACTTGCTGCTATGGCGAATGAATCAAAAGAAGATATAGCCGAGCTCGCTCGCATGTATTCAGCGGAAATTGAATATTCCGATGAAAACCTTGGAATAATCTTTGAAAAACTAACGGAGATATGATTTGAACAGAATTTTAACCTATACAGTACCGCCTGAATATGACGGAGAAAAGGTAAACCGCTTTTTGCGAAACGGAATTGGCTTATCATACAGAATGGTAAGGTCGCTCAAGCAAATAAGGGGTTCCATGCTCATGGACGGGGAATACATCAGGACTATTGACCCTTTGCGTGCAGGCGCAACGCTTACCCTTACATTACCTCGCGATGAAAGCACGGCAGAGCCTCAGCAGGCAGATTTTGAAATCATATACGAAGATGATGATCTACTAGTCATTAATAAGCCCGCCGGGCTTGCCATGCACCCGACTCACAACCACCAAGGGGATACTCTCGCAAACGCAGTTGCATATTACCTGCAGCAAAAGGGCAAAGACGCTGTTTTCAGAGTGGCAGGCAGACTTGATAAAGGAACTTCGGGTCTTGTAGTTTGCGCATTGCACAAGCTCGCCGCCTCAAAGCTTGCCGCAGCAAGTGAGAAAGAATATATCGCCATTGTGCAAGGGAATTACACGGGTCGGGGTACCATTAATGCACCCATTATCAGACCCGACCCCATGAAAACTCTGAGGGCTGTGGGCGAAGGCGGCGAAGAAGCCGTTACCCATTGGCAGGCAATGGCCACAAACGGCGCACTTTCCCTGCTGAAAATTCAGCTTGAAACAGGCCGAACTCATCAAATAAGAGTTCACTTCGCCTCTCTTGGCACACCTTTGGCAGGAGATGAAATGTACGGCGGAAGCACCGAAAAAATTGGCCGCCATGCTCTCCACTGTGCAAAACTAAGAATAATCCACCCCATAACTAATGAAGCTCTAATATTTACTGCCCCCTTGCCGCCCGATATGCAAACACTTGCCGATGAAATAAGCCTTGAGCCCTGAGGCTCAAGGCTTTATATTTTGTCATAATAAATAAATTAATTTCATACTCTTCAAAATAAACTGTTTATTTTTTATATTTTTACTTGTATTACGGCAGGCACTTATGCTATACTTAATTCTATAATTAAGACAAGGAGGGGTTGATACATGAGCGATAAACAGAAAACTCTGTCCATGGATAAGGTCAAAGGCCTGTTTACCGAAATTAAAACCCACTGGAACAAACCTGCTCCCGGCAAATATGTCCCCTATAAAGAATACAAGGATATCTTCTTTGCTGTCGGCAGCAACTATGCAGGATCGAAAATTCTTGAGTACATCGGATTTGCTTCCTCCTGCTACCTTATCATGCACCACTACAAGCTGCCCTACCTCACTTTCTCCGTCATAGGCATTCTCAATATGCCCTTGGGCTACATTTCCGCACTTATGTGGTGGTTTGTTTGCGACAACCTCGGCTTCCTGCCCAAGAAAAAGGAGCGAACGCTCTACGGAGTATATTTCGGAATGATCCTTTTCGGCATTTCAACTATTATTTTCGACTATTCACAGCTATTCAACCAAACAAGTGCGTTTATTACATACCTAAACGGGATGGAGGGCATGAATGCCACCGCCTGCTTTAAAACCTTCGGCACCCACTTCCTATACACCGGCTGGGTGGGCGCACGAAACATATTCTGGCGCAAACGCCTGCTCCCGAAATACGGACGCTACAAGTATTCCCTTTACTGCGATGTTGTACCCAAGTGCATAATGGTTATACTCATCGGTTGGCTGCCTGTTTACAACATTCCCGATGTTGCAACCCGTGTTTGGGTGGCTAACCTCCTGTTTGCAACCTACAATGTTTTCGGCTTTGCAAACAACCTGGAAATATGCACCCGCAATATCAGCCCCAACCTTCAGGAAAGAATCCTCGTTCGCTCCTACCCTGTTAAGTTCTCCCATTTCTTTAACACTATAGTAGGCATCGTTTTGCCCGTTATCATCGGCATGCTGCGCTATGAATGGGCAGATATCAATGTATACCGCTATGTTATCCCCATTGGCTTTATTATTCTTGCTGCGGCAACTATGATTTTTGCAGGCAGAGTAAAAGAGAGAATACCTCAGCCCCCTGTTGAGAAAAAGGTTCAAATAAAATTCTGGGACGGTATGTTCGGTGTTCTGCGCAACAAATATCTGCTGATTAACACCATTGTAGGTCTTATAGATTCGCTTGGCAACGGTATGCTGCCCTTTGTAACCATTATCTATTTGTACACATTCCGCTTGAGCGGTCTTCCCTACAGCCTTATCGTTATTCTCATTTCCTTTGCGGGAACTCCGCCCGATTTGCTTTCTCCCTATTTCTTAAAGCGCTTTTCTTATAAGCAGATTATGATTTTCTACCAGCTCACCCGTGCTATAGGCAACGGCTTGATTGCTGCAGCTATGTGGTTCTGCGGCGATAATCTGACCCTTTGCGGCACGCTCTGCATTGTAGTTATGTTCTTTATGGAGATGACCAAGACCGTTCCCACAACAGCCGGCCACGATATGAATGTGCGCACAGGCGACTATCAGATGTACCTATCCGGCGAGCGACTTGAGAGCTTCTCAGGCGTCTTCGGCTGGTTTACAGACCCCATTAAATCTTTCGTAGGTCTGCTCATTCCCCTTATGCTGCTCAAGAACGGCTTTAACAGCAACTGGGATGTCCTCTTTGTTGACGATTCAAGAAGATACATTATTGTTGTTCCGATTATTGTTGATGTCATTGGTTACTTATTGATGACCATACCCTATCTCTTCTGGGATTATGACAGCAAAAAGCAGAACATGGTCATGGAAGTTCTCAAACGCCGAGCCGAAGTAACACAGAAGAAAGCTGAAGAAGCCGGAGAAAAGGTCACCGGCGGCTATGTAGGTTAAGGAGGGGAAATCACCATGAGCAAAAAAGAAAAAAAGATGGCTCAGGTTGACGAGCCTATAACCCTTGACATACCGGAAGAAGAAATATGGTCCTACCAGGTTGAAGGCTTGGCCGCTCCCCATATCGGCAAGCCCATAAAGCACTACACTTTCAAAAAAATCATATTTGCCCTTGTTATAGTTGTTGCTGTTGCAACTTCAATCTTCTTTAGTATCCGCACTGTACAAAAAGATACTTTTGAATACAAGGAAACAGACAGCGGCTTTGAGCTTGAAAAATTCAGCAACACGGGCTACATAACCGAGCTTGAAATCGACTATGTAAGCTCCGTTAAATATGACACCGAAGACCCCGACCCCAACACAAATTTCAGAGTGGTTAAGGATATGAGCCGAAAGGTCACCTCAATCGGTAAATACGCCTTAAACTGCGATGAAAAGGTTAAGGTTATCAGCATAGGCGCAGATGTTAAATATGTAGATCCCAAAGCTTTTTACTCCTGTTGGGCACTTCAGCGAATTGAGGTTGACGAAGCTAACCCCAACTACTGCGACATTGAGGGCGTTCTCTACAACAAGGACAAAACAACTATTATATGCGTACCTACTGACCATGACACATACCGTGCAGAAAAATACGGACACGCAAAATATGACGAAAACGGTTACAGAATTGAGCCTGCAACCGATGACCCCAACTATGAACAATACAAAAAAGATGTATTGACCTATGTTGTACCAAGCAGCGTAACAACCATCGGTCAGCTGGCATTCAACTATGCCAACATGGCGGATATTTACCTGCCCGAAGGACTTACCTCGATTGAAACCCTCGGTCTGTTTGAAATTCCTCTTCTCAACGGCATTTACACCTACAAGGGAGAAAATGTTACAGACACCCACTTTACCGCAAGGGAAGCATTGGGAGAAGTTTACCTTTCTCTGCCTGAGGGACTCAAATACATCGGCTCCGACGCACTGAGCTACAATCCGTCCTTGGAATACATCTACATTCCCGAAAGCGTAACATTTATCGGTCACCATGCGTTTTGGGATGATGTATATAAAGAAAGCGGCGAGCTCAAAGGCTTGGCAGAGATAAATGTTGCCGCCGACGAAGATACATTCAAGGATAACACCGATACAGGCGACAGCTGGCGACCTCAATACGACTATATGCTGTTTAAAAAGAGCGTAAGCGTGAATTATTCGGCAGAAAGAAAAGCTCTTAACTAAATAAAATTTCAGTGCCGTTCTTCAAGACCGAAGAGCGGCACTGTTTTTATGCTGTCAAATTTTAAAAAGCATATTATCCATAAAGCTTTTAGTGAAATCCGGATTTGTTGCAAGGTCAATATATTGGGCTTTTGTTGTATATTCAGATAAATCATTTTGCTCGGTTGCATATTTCAAAGCTCCGTGCAGACTGCTGTTATTGAGAGAAACTATTTTTTCCTTGAGTGCTATGGGAATAAGTCCGCACCGAACCGCGCTTTCCGGGTTCAGTTCAGCGGAAAAGCCGCCCGAAATATACAGAGTCTCTATGCTTTCCCACTCGATATCTGCAAATTTAATTAGCACTTGCAAGGCAGAATAAATCGCTGATTTTGCAAGCTGAAACTGCCGAACATCTGCCTGAGAAAGATAAACGATATCTGTAATATAAAAGCGTTCACGCTCCATATACCCTGTTTCGTCAATTTCGCCGCCTAAAAGCTCTGACACAATATCTACAAGACCTGTGCCGCATATTCCCCTTGCAGGCGCATCGCCGACGGTTTTGTATTCGCCCTTGCTATAGGCATAAACCGCACCCTTTTGTGCAGGCATACCGCACTCGATATTAGCGCCCTCAAAGCACGGACCTGCCGCCGCAGAAGCACAAAGAAGCTTATCCCGTCCCAACAAAACAATTTCCGCATTGGTGCCCAAATCAACAAGCAAGCTGTATTTGCCCTCAGGGGGCAGACCCACAAAATTAATGCCTGCAACTATATCCGCACCCACAAAAGCCGAAATACCGGGCAGAGTTATGACCGTTTGGGCAAACTCAGCCCCAAGCTTTTGTCCCTCAATTTCAACGCTTTTCAAAAATCCGGGTGTGTAGGGAGCAACGCCCATAGGCGATGGATCAGCTCCGAGAAGCAGATGGAGCATAGTTGTATTTCCTGCCGCATAAAGCTTCTCTGCTTTTATGCCGCCTAACTCCATTGCCATGCTGTTGAGCTCATTAATAAGCACTTTTTGCAACAGCTCAAATGAATTTTTGCGGCAATAATCAATGCGTGATATAACATCTGTGCCGTAAGCGCACTGGGGATTAATTCGAGTAACTGCTCTTATAATTTCCTTTTTATCAAGAGAAACCAATGCAAGAGCAAGGGTAGTTGTCCCTATATCAAGAACATAGCAGCTTTCTCCGTCCGGTTGAGACGCTTGCTCCGTTTCGGCAAAGCTTTTAATCTCATCTTTACTTGCGCTGACGGTTATATCCTTTTCGACCGTATAACGGCAGGAAAGCTCCTCTTTGCCATCGACAAAAACGGTGCACTTTTTGCAAACTCCTCGGCCGCCGCAGGGATGGGCATGAGGTATGCCGTTTTGCATCAAAACGGTGCTTAGCAGTTCGCCCTCCTGAGCGAAAAGCATTTCGCCGTTAAAATTCACTTTTACCATTTATACTCACCGCCCTATTACGGCTGATGTGTTATTGGTTTAATCTCGCTTTCATGCTCAATAAGGATGAAGTTATTGCGCTTTGCATATGCCCAACGCATTTCAAAAATTTCAACAGCTTCCATAGGCATATAAAGCTGCTCTTCACGGCCGCGGAAAACTGCGTTTTCGAGAGTAACCTCTCCCCTGTCAGTTTCAACAGTTTTGCTATCCTGAGTGAAGCGTGCCCAATGGCCGTAACCCTCAAGATAAACCTGATTCTTTGTTTTTTCAACATAACCGCCGAAATAAGAGAAGAGAACGGACAAGCAGGCATACCAAACACCGTCGATATTGTCGCAAGTTGTTTGATACTGGCAAAGGCCTAAATCAGCGCCCTTATACATCATTCTCGTGCGGTTGAAATAGGGAGCAAGAGCATAAGGCTCAATAATATCTCTCTCCTTATCAATTACACAGCGGTCAGCAATTCTGCCATCCTCAAGCTCTGCGGTTATAGTCAGCTTCTTGCCGTCAACCTCAGCTACAGCTATCATGGAGGTCAAATCCTCCATGGGATAAAAGGCTGTGTGCCAAACCTTAGGAAGAGAACGAGTTCCGGGAGGATTTTGGTTTGAGTTGCCGAGAACATAGTTAATCATGCCTTTTGATGGCTGCTCAAAAAGCTCCTCATTCTTTCTTGGGAAGCTTCTGCCAAAGCTATGCTCATGGCCGGAGAACATTAAATCAAGCATCTCCATGCTCTCGGTCATAACAGGATAAGCATCGTAGTTCTGGCAGTCACTGCCCGTATAACAAATCGGGAAATGATATGTGCCTATCTTCCAATCGGCTTTGCAATTTTTCAGGTCATTAATCAGCCACTCGTTGACATCTTCGGGTCCGTTTACGCCGAGCACTGCGAAATGAACATTACCATAATCGAAGGTGTAGTTTTCTGTTTTCCAACACTCAGGACCGTTATAGGGGTAGCTGTGTTTAAGCTGACGGCAGAAAAACTCGGCAGGCTCGGAATAATATCTGCCAGTGCCGTTTTTATAGTCCTTAAAGCCTCTTGTATCGTGGTTGCCCTCGGTAAACATGATAGGCAGGTATTCCGCAATGCCCTCAAGGCCTAAGAATGCGCCGTTCCACTGCTGCTCATGCTGACCGCAGTCCGTGTTATCGCCTGCGGAGAGGATAAAAGCTGTATCAGGATGCTTTTCGAGAAATTTCTTTACTATTTTGTTAAAATGGGAATAATCCGGTTCGTCAAACGGAGAACCTTTCTGCTGGTCAGAGACACAAAGAAACTTGAATTTGGTCAGATTTTCGGGAGAAGTTGTAAAGTAATATTCCTTGCTCCTGTATGTATCGTCACCGCAGGTATAATAGTATTTAGTGCCCGGTTTTAAGCCATCCATGGTGCTCCAATGGATATTACTGATATCTATATCGCTTTCAAACACTTCTGTAATGGCATTATACTTTACATACTCATCGCTGCCTTCTTCACGGCAGAGAGCATAACCGCCCTCAATATCTGTGCTCGTGCGCCAGGTAACAGTCATTGAATTAGTTGCATCGCCGCTGATGCTGAGCATAATGTGGTCAGGCTGAGGCTTAGAGCCTCTTGCAGGTTTAACTTTTTTCATATATGGTCTCCTTAAAGTCAATTAATATTCAAATAGGATTATATTATATTTTTCTTTTCATTGCAAGAGCGAAAAAGCAAAAAGCAATTTGTTTATTTTAGATAAAAAATTTGATAAATATTGTACACCTTAACCCGTTGATTTTATGGAATGGATATGTATAATTAAAGCTAAATTGAGTTCGTTTAACAAGAGCAAAGGAGATGTTTTATCATGTCAAAAAAACTTAAAGTAGGTATTATCGGCTGCGGCGGCATTGCCAACGGCAAACATATGCCGGCTATTGCAAAAATCAAAGAGGCTGAAATGGTCGCATTCTGCGATATTATTATTGAGCGCGCTGAAGAAGCGGCAAAAAAATTCGGTGCAGAGGGCGCAAAGGTTTACGAGGATTACAAGGAGCTTTTGAAAGACGAAAGCATTGATGTTATCCATGTTTGCACACCCAACCGTTCACACAGCTTCATCACTATAGATTCACTTGAGGCAGGCAAAAATGTTATGTGCGAAAAGCCCATGGCAAAGACCTATGCAGAAGCTAAGGCAATGTGCGAAGCTGCCGAGAGAACAGGCAAAAAGCTGACAATCGGCTATCAGCAGCGTTGGAGAAACGATTCCATTTATCTCAAGGAAGCTTGCGACAACGGCGATTTGGGTGAAATTTACTATGCAAAGGCTATTGCGCTTCGCCGCAGAGCAGTTCCCACATGGGGCGTATTTCTCAACGAATATGAGCAGGGCGGCGGTCCCCTTATTGATATCGGCACTCATGCCCTTGATTTGACCCTATATATGATGAACAACTACAAGCCCAAAATGGTTGTAGGCAAAACCTTTAAAAAGCTTGGCGACCAGACAAGGTCTGCAAACGCATGGGGCGATTGGGATCCTGAAAAGTATACTGTTGAAGATTCTGCTTTCGGCTTCATCGTTATGGAAAACGGAGCTGTAATCAGCCTTGAATCCTCTTGGGCTCTCAACATCAGCGACCCCGATGAGGCAGTTTGCACCCTTTGCGGCACTAAGGCAGGCGCAGACTTTGAGGGCGGAGACAGCCACGAGCTTCAATTCAACTATGTCAAATACGGCAGACAGGTTATTGAAAAGCCTGATTTCAGCGCAGGCGGCGTAGCATTTTACGACGGCGACGGCACTCCTGAACCATCGGATATCGAATGCCGAATATGGTACAACGCAATTCTCAACGACACTGAGGTTGAAACAAAGCCCGAACAGGCACTTGTCGTTACCCAGATACTCGAAGCAATATACGAATCCGAAAAGACAGGTCAGCCCGTTTTCTTTTAAAGCTTTCTTGATCGGAGGAAATACATAATGAAAATAGCTGTGCAGCTTTACAGCGTAAGAGACTGCATCAACGGCAATGGCGAAGATATGCTCCGTGTGCTGGGCGAACTAAAAGAAATGGGCTACGAGGGCGTTGAATTTGCAGGATATGCAGGCTTAGAGCCGAAAGCGCTCAAGGCAAGGCTTGACGAGCTCGGTCTTGTTGCGGTGGGTACTCACATCGGTTGCGATGATTATCTGCCTGAGAACATTGAAAAAACTATAGCCGTTGCCAAAGCTCTTGACATGAAATATATGGGCGTAGGCGGCGCTCCTATAGCTACTATCGAAGAAGTTATGCAGTCCGCTTCAAAAATGGCTTACGGCGCAGCAAGAGCCGCCAAAGAGGGCATTACCGTTTACTACCACAATCACACCCATGAATTTGAGGACATGGCAGGTATTCAGCCTTACGAAATATTCAAAAAGGCCTGTGCAATGGAGGTTGACACCTATTGGAGCTACTGTGCAGGCGTAAACAACTACAAATTCATCATGGAGAATAAAGACGATATTTGTCTGCTCCATGTTAAGGACGGTATCGACCGTCATCCTATGGCACTCGGCGAGGGCGACTGCGACATAGCCGCCGTTGTAAAAGCCGCTGAAGATGCCGGCATCGAATGGCTTATTGTTGAAAACGATGAGCCGAAGCCCAACGGACTTGACGATGTTAAGCGAAGCATTAATTACTTGAAAAAACTTATTGATTAATGAGAGGTTATTGAAATGAAAATAGGCGTAATTACAAACCTTTTGGGCAATCTTCCCCTTGAAGAAGCTTTGGAATATTTCACATCAAAGGGCATAGAGATGGTGGAAATCGGCTGCGGCGGCTATCCCGGCGACGCTCACGCAGATCCCAAAGTGCTCCTCAACGACGAGGCTAAGCTTGAAGAATTTAAGGCACTCATAAAAAAATACAATGTTGAGATCAGCGCACTCAGCTGCCACGGCAACCCCGTACACCCCAATAAGGAAATCGCAAAAGAATTTGACGATGCTATCCGCAACACAATTCTCCTTGCTGAAAAGCTTGGTATTCATCAGATTAATACTTTCTCCGGCTGCCCCGGCGACTGTGAAACAGCTAAATATCCAAACTGGGTAACCTGCCCCTGGCCCAATGATTTCGGCGAAATTTTGGAATGGCAGTGGAACGAGGTTCTCATTCCCTACTGGAAAGAGCTTGTCGCTTTCTCTAAGGCACACGGAGTTGATAAAATTGCTCTTGAAATGCACCCCGGCTTCTGCGTTTATAACCCCGAAAGCCTGTTAAAGCTTCGTGAGGCTGTCGGTCCTGAAATCGGCGCAAACTTCGACCCCAGCCACCTTATCTGGCAGGGAATAGATCCTGTTGCAGCTATCCGTGCCCTCAAGGGTGCAATCTTCCACTTCCACGCTAAGGATACAAAGGTTGACAAATACAACACTGCCGTCAACGGCGTGCTTGATGTTAAGCCCTACGGCGACGAAATCAACCGTTCATGGGTATTCCGCTCAGTCGGATACGGCAACGACGAAACCTATTGGAAAGATATTATATCCAATCTGCGCATGGTTGGCTACGACTACGCCATAAGCATTGAACACGAGGATTCAATCATGAGCCAAAACGAGGGACTTTCCAAGGCAGTTGATATGCTCAAGCGTGTTATTATGAAGGAAGACCCCTGCACAATGTGGTGGGTTTGATAAATAGCCGTCTGTATTAAATAATCTGTAAAAATAAACGAGGCTGAGAATTTCAAAATTGAAATTCTCAGCCTTCCTTTTAAATTTTACACTTTAATAATTCTGTCGAAATTACCTTTTTCGTCAAGCATTTTAATTTCGTCTATACCGATTTCTTGTATTATTTTTTTCCACCTTGTTACCATATCGTTTCCGCCGTCATCGGGATAATTTACGGGCAGATATCCTGCGCCTAAATAAGCTTTTATAGCAGGCAATCTGTGGTCATGGGTGAGTAAATACACTTTCTCTATACCCATATCTTTTAGTATCTTTAAAGAATAATCCGCAATAAATTTGCCTATGCCCAAGCCTCGGTATCCGTTTTTGCAGGCGACCATATGCAGGTTTCCCATGCCTGTGCTGTTCATATTCGGCACAGCTGTAAAGGTTGCAATTTTTCCGCCGTCTTTTTCAATAAAATATGTATCTCTGTAGGCGTCTGGCCCGTCGGCATTTGTTATATCCCGATGAAACCGTTCAAACCCTGTTTCAGGGTCAATCAAACCGTCAGCGCAAATTTCAACCCATGAAGCAATATCTTCTTCACTGCTGAATTTTGTAACAACAAAGCCACGGGGAAGAATTAAGCCCTTTGGCTGCGGATTAAAATTATAAAGCTTCAAACTGCTCATTTGCCGTATTCCTTAAACCGCTAAACTGAAACGGCAGTCCAAAAGGATTGAACTGCCATCCCGAATTTTTTATTACAAATCTCTTGTAGCTATTACATTTACGCCTGTGCCCAGGATATTTTCCACAATAATCTCGCCGCATTTTACGGGAGCTGTTACCTTGACCTTTTGAAGCTCTTTCATAGCTTCAAAAAGCATACCCTTAGGAATAGGTGCTTCTGTTCTGACAGGGCATCTGCCGTGAATACCACCCTGAGCTTCAACAGTAGTAGTCAAAACTCTGGTGGGATTTTTCAGCTCGTTTTTGCCGTAGATTTCGCCGCGCTTACATGTATTAC
>CASFRX010000052.1 GCA_949297075.1 uncultured Oscillospiraceae bacterium
GACGAACAAAGCTCGTGCCCATTTCGGGTATGGAAAGTGTGCCTGTTTCGCAGTCGATATCCTCAGCCGTGATGCCTAAAGGCTCAGGGCTGACAATCATTTTATAGAGCTCTCTGTCACAAACATCGGCATCAAGCACGGAGATACCCGTAAAATCTTCGAGGTATTTATAAAGAGTCGGAACATCATGGCCGAGATTATCAAGCTTGAGAATAGTATCATGCAGAGCATGGAAGTCAAAGTGAGTTGTAATAGAAGCGTTGCCTACATCATCAGCAGGGTGCTGAACAGCAGTAAAGTCCTCAGCCTCCATATTGTTAGGCACAATAACCATGCCGCCCGGGTGCTGACCGGTCGTTCTCTTAATACCCGTACAGCCCTTGCAAAGGCGGTCTATTTCAGCATTGTGAACGCTCGTTCCTTTGGCTTCAAAATACTTTTTGACAAAGCCGTAAGCAGTTTTATCGGCAACGGTACTAACTGTACCGGCCTTGAAAACATGGGTTTTACCGAAGAGCTCTTCGGTATAGCGGTGAGCATAGAACTGGTATTCACCTGAGAAGTTAAGGTCAATATCAGGGGATTTATCGCCCTTGAAGCCCAGGAATGTTTCAAAAGGAATATCGTGGCCGTCCCGCATCATGGGGATACCGCAATTAGGACAGTTTTTCATCGGCAAATCAAAGCCCGAGCCCACCTCGCCGTTCAGGAAAAACTCACTATGCTTACACTTTTTGCAAAGATAGAACGGCGCCAGAGGCATAACCTCGGATATGCCCGCCATTGAAGCAACAAAAGACGAACCGACAGAACCACGGGAGCCTACATAGTAGCCGTGGTCTTCCGAGTTTTTAACAAGCTTTTGCGCTATCATATAGAGAACGGCAAAACCGTTCTTAATAATTGAAGTGAGCTCTTTTTCAAGACGAGCCGCAACATATTCAGGCACAGGATCGCCGAACATATCCTTTGCTCTCTCCCAGCAAATGCGTGTCAGCTCTTCTTCCGAGCCGGGAATATCGGGGGGATAATTGCCGTTGGGAATAGGGATGAGCCTGTCCACAGCATCGGCAATTTTATTTGGATTGGTTATAACAACCTCTTTTGCCGTTTCCTCGCCGAGATAGCTAAACTCTTCGAGCATTTCATCCGTTGTTCTGAAATAAAGGGGAGCCTGATTATCGGCATCCTTAAAGCCCTGACCTGCCATCAGAATAGTGCGGAATATGCTGTTATCCTCATCTATAAAATGGACATCGCAGGTAGCGACAACAGGCTTATTTATCTTATCGGCTATGTGAATAAGCTTTTTATTCAGGTTTTCAAGGTCGGAATAGCTTTGAATCTGCGGATAATCCGAGGAATCCAGCAGGAAACGGTTATTGCCCGTCGGCTGAATTTCAATATAATCATAAAAGGAAGCTATGCGAAGCAGTTCTTCATCCTTTTCGCCTTGAAGCATTGCACGGAAAAGCTCACCCGCTTCGCAGGCACTGCCTATAATTATGCCTTCACGAAGCTTCATCAGCTCGCTCTTAGGTATGCGAGGCCGCTTGTAATAGTATTCAAGATTGGATTTTGTAATAAGCTTGTACAGATTTTTAAGACCTGTGTTATTTTTCGCAATTAGGATTATATGGTATGAGGGAAGCTTTTTGAAATCCTTTTCATCTCCGTCAACATCGTTAACAAGGTATCCCTCCATACCGAAAAGCAGCTTGATATCGCTGCCCTTTGCCGCCTTAACAGCGTCAGGAAACGCCTGCACAACGCCGTGATCCGTAATGGCTACCGCTTTATGACCCCATTTAATTGCACGCTTGACCAAATCCTTTACATCGGTCATGCCGTCCATAGCGGACATACGGGTGTGAAGATGCAGTTCAACACGCTTTTCGGGCGCATCATCGGTTTTTGTGAGCTTATCTATTATAGCCATAGAACGCACATCGAGGGTGTTTTCTCTGGCATATTTGTCGTAAATAACAGTACCTCTGAGAAGTACGGTCATGCCGTCCTTAAGTTTTTCGGCAAGGTAGTTTGTGCTTGAATTATCGTCGAAAATCTTTGCGGAATATGAACCCGAATTATCGGAGAAGTTAAATGTGATTATCCTGTTTCTGTTATCCTTGGTAGAACGGATTTCAAGAGAGAACACATCGCCCCAGACTAAGACAGAACCGCTTTCGGGAGCGATATCCGAAATAGGAGTGGGGTGCTTTTCTTTCTGTATTTTTTCGCCGTAGATAACCTGGGCATAATCCGTACAAATAGGCAAATCTTCAAAAGTCTTTTTAATTATCTTTTCTATTTTAGGCTTATCTGCGCTGACTTTTGAGTCTTCTCTGCGCTGCATTTCTTCAACAGTAATGGCATTCGCAGATGCTCTGCCTTCAAGAGTTACGGAAACATTCAAGCCATAAAGCTCTTTTATGATTGTCTCGATTTCTTTATTCACTTTCATGCTTCCCAGCACTGCCGCACCGGCAGCGGAAAGGGTTACGGTATAAATATTTCCGTCAAGCACACCTACGGCGTCGCTCATAAAGCTGCTTGCAGGAGCAACTCGCTTTTTAAGCAGCTCAGCGACACGCTCAAAATCAATTTCAACCTTGCTTTCCGCCTGCAAGAATTCGTGCTGAGCAAAATTGATATTGATAACCGCCATGTTAAGCTGCAACGCAGAGCAAAGAGCCTGCTGAAGCTCAAGTTTATTAGTCGCATCGCAAACAGCATCGAACACATCCATAGTCAGTATGCGCTCAACGGTATTTATGTTTATATCTATGCTGTCATAATCCAAATAAGGAATCAAAAGCTCCTGCCCTACTATGGGAGAGAGCAAATCTGCCAACTGTCTGCCGTTCATATGTTAAGTTCCTTACATCTTTTCGATTTCGTTCATTAACTCTTCTACTAATTTTTCTTCTGCAACCTTGCGAATAATTTCGCCTTTTTTGAATATCAGACCGCAGCCGTCGCCGCCTGCAATGCCTATATCCGCTTCTCTCGCCTCTCCCGGCCCGTTAACGGCACAGCCCATAACAGCAACCTTTAAAGGCTTATTGCAGGTGCTTAAAGCGTCAGTCACCTGCTGAGCAATTTCAATCATATTAATTCTTGTTCTGCCGCACGTAGGGCAAGAAACGATTTCAACGCAGTTTTTTCTCAGATTGAGAGACTTGAGTATATCAATACCCGCCTTGATTTCTTCAACAGGCTCATCTGTGAGGGAAACCCGGATTGTGTCGCCAATTCCGTGAGCCAAAAGAGAGCCTATGCCTGCTGCGGATTTAATAATTCCCATATGCCTTGTGCCGGCTTCCGTTACACCTATATGTAAAGGATAATCGCACATACCTGAAACGATTTCATATGCCTGAATAGTATTTTGAACATTTGATGACTTTATGGAAATTACGATATCGTCAAAATCATATTTTTCTAAAAGGGAAACATGGTAAAGTGCACTTTCTGCCATAGCCATAGGAGTAGGAGAGCCGTACTTTGCCAAAATCTCTTTTTCCACCGAGCCTGAATTTACGCCAATTCTGATAGCTATACCGGCAGACCTGCAAGCGTGAGCAACAGCCTTAACTCGGTCTTCCGAGCCGATATTGCCGGGATTAATGCGTATTTTATCAACGCCTGCCGCAACACACTCAAGAGCAAGCCTGTAATCAAAATGAATATCGGCAACAACAGGTATGCTGATACTGCTTTTAAGTCGGCCAATGAGTTCTACAGCCTCCATATCCGGCACAGCGGCACGAACAATATCACAGCCTGCGGCTTCAAGCGCCTTTGCCTGGGCAATGCTGCCCTCAAAATCATCGGATCTGCGGTTGAGCATTGACTGAACGGCAATAGGCTCGTTTCCTCCTATGAAAATATCGCCTATTTTTACTTTTTTAGCGTTTCTTCTTTCAAACATAACACACTATCCCCTAACCAGCTTGAATATATCGCTAAATGAAACAACCACCATAAACAAAAGCAGAAGCACCATTCCGACGGCATGCACCCAATTTTCGTACTTTGCAGGAACAGGTTTGCGGAATATCATTTCAATAAGCATGAAGAAAAGTCTGCCGCCGTCAAGTGCGGGAACAGGCAAAAGATTAAACACGCCAATGTTTATGGAGATAAATGCCATTATATTTATCAGCGCAGAATAATCCGTTGTTTTCTGCGACTGCTCAACGGTATCCGCAATAAATCCCACAGTGCCTATTGCGCCGGAAACATCTTTCAAGCCGTATTTACCCGTCAGCAAATCTCCAAGGCTCATCCAAACCATTCTTGCGATTGAGAGAGTTTGACCGGCTGTTGCCTTTGCAACGCTCAAAAAGGATTTATCAACGCCGCAAATTACCATATCGTAGACAAATTTTGTTTCTCCGTTTTCTTCAACAGTAGTGAATTTAACATTCTTGATTTCTTTCTTTTCTCCGTTGCGCTCAACAACAAAATCCAGCACACCGTCATCGTCGGTAAGCATAAGATAAGAAATATCCGTATCGGAAAAAACATGTCTACCGTTAATCTCTTTAATATAATCGAGAGGTGCAAGACCTGTTGCCTGAAGCTGTGAGCCCTCTTTGAACGAATGAATCTGAGTTGTGCCCACCAAATCCTGCTGACAAATGAGCAAAGCTACAAGCACGGCACCTAAAATCAGATTGACCGTTGCGCCTGCCAGAACAATTAAAAATCTTTGCCATACAGGTTTATTGCAAAATGCACGCTCATCCTTGCTTTCTTCATCCTCGCCCTCCATGCTTACATAGCCGCCTACAGGAAAAAGGCGAAGTGAATATTGGGTTTCCTTGCCCTTCTTTTTTAAAAGAGCAGGACCCATACCTATTGAAAACTCGTTAATCTTAACTTTAAAAAGCCTTGCAATACTGAAATGACCCAGCTCATGAGTAACAATAATAAAGCCGAAAAATAGTATTGCAAAAATTATCGGCCACGCCTTAGCCCAAACTGCTGAAATTGACAAAAGCAAAATTCTGCTCCTTCCTTAAAAGCTCAAACTCTTTCTTCAACAAAAGCTCTTGCCCATTTATCGGTTTCCAAAACATCTGCAAGAGTATAATCATTTATTTTCGGCGAATTAACAAGAGCTTCGCCAACCAAACGGGCTATATCCAAAAAGCCAATCTTTCCTGCTCTGAAAAGCTCGTTTGCCTTTTCGTTTGCGGAATTTACTGCCGCAGTGCAAAGTCCGCCCTGCTCTATTGCCGAGCGGCAAATATTAATACATTCAAAGGCTTCATAATCCGGTTCCTCAAAGGTAAGATTTTTCCATTCTTCAAGCCTTAACTGTTTGACGGGTGAAACAAAACGCTCAGGATAAGTCAACGCATACTGAATGGGTATACGCATGTCGGGCACACCGAGCTGAGCTATAACCGAATTATCAACATACTCAATAAGGGAATGAACTATACTCTGGCGGTGAACGACAATATCCACATTATTCGGCTCAACATCAAAGAGCCAAACCGCTTCAATTAGCTCTAAACCCTTATTCATCATTGAGGCTGAATCAACTGTTATTTTTGCGCCCATGCTCCAGTTAGGATGTTTCAACGCCTGTTCAAGGGTAACATCTTTAAGCTCATCTTTAGTTTTACCGAAAAACGGACCGCCTGATGCTGTTAGAATAATTCTTTTGAGCTCTTTTTTATTATTCATACCCTGCATCGCCTGAAAAATTGCAGAATGTTCGCTGTCAACAGGCATAATATCAACATTTTTTTCTTTAGCTCTGTTCATAACAAGCTTACCGCCTGCTACAAGAGTTTCTTTATTGGCAAGAGCTATTTTACAGCCCTGTTCAATGGCTGATAAAGTTGGCTGTAAACCTGCCATGCCGACTAAACTGTTGAGTACTATGGTATCCATATCCATTGCGGCACATTCGCAAACGCCATCAACACCTGAAAGGACTTTAATATCAGTATCGGCAAGGCGGATTTTCAATTCCTTTGCGGCTTCTTCATCCGCCATTGCACAAAGAGAGGGCTTGAACTCACGAGCCTGACGCTCAATTTTATCAACATTTTGGGCAGCTGTAAGAGCATTGATTTTGTAGCCGTGTAATCTTGCAACATCAAGCGCCTGTTCACCGATAGAACCGGTTGAACCGAGAACGGTTATAACCTTTTGAGCCATTGTCCTTATCCTTTCAAAAAGGCGAAGTTGCCTTTCAAGCTAACTCCGCCGAAAATCAATATAAGCGTTAATCAATGAAATTTAAGCATATATTTTCATCAAAACATACATTAAGCCATACACAACGGGTGCAACAAAGCTTATGCTGTCCATTCTGTCCATTATTCCGCCGTGGCCGGGAATAAGGTTACCGAAATCTTTAATTCCGTAATTTCTTTTGATTGTTGATGCAACAAGGTCACCGAACATACTTATAACCGGAATTACTAAAGTGACGATAATCATAATCCAAACAGGTATTGGGAAAGGCTTATAGCAAACTGCATTACAAATAAACAATGCAATTAAATTGACAACAGAAGCACCTACAACGCCGCCGATTGCGCCCTCAACAGTCTTTTTGGGGCTGACCCTCGGACATAGCTTTTTCTTGCCGAATTTAACGCCGACAAACAAAGCGAAGGTATCAGCCAAAACAGCACCGGCAATGGAAAACCAAACAAGGTAGCGCAAATGCCCTCTTGTCAGCACACCGTCATATTCACTCACCAGATTGCGCATACGCAGGAAGCACGCCAACGCAGACGGGAGCAAAAACGACGATACAAGTGAAAGACCGGCATGTTCAAATGTGGTGCGCCCGAAATCAGCCACAATAATCACAAGAACCAGCATACAGTATGCCGCAACTATTGGGAAAATAGGTATCTCAAAGCTCAACATATGTCCATAGCTTTGATAAGCGATAACTCCGGCCGAAAAAACCAACGATAAAGCGTAAAGAGCTTTGTTTTTTACACCGAATGACTTCAAAAGCTCATAGACGCTCATCAAGCTCAAAACAAAAACAGTAATATCCGGCAACGGAGTAAAAAACAGCACAATAATTAACACGCCGAATAAGCCAAATGAAATGCCGCTAATAATTCTACGTTTCATAAATTAATCACCTGTTCAGGCTAAATCAGCTGGCTGTTAAACACCGCCGAAACGCCTGTTCCTCTTGGAATAATCTTCGATGATTTGGTCAAAATCATCTGTTGTAAAATCAGGCCACAGCTTATCCGTGTACCAAAACTCAGAATAAGCCGACTGCCAAATCATAAAGTTTGAAATGCGCTGTTCACCGCTCGGACGCACTATAATATCGGGTTCAGGCTGACCTGCGGTATAAAGCCCGGCAGTAATCATATCCTCGGTTATATCATCGGGCGAAAGCTCGCCTGCGGCAACCCTGCCGGCAATGCGCTTAACGCTGTGCAAAATCTCTGCTCTGCCGCCGTAGTTTACAGCAATGTTTACGGTTGTGCGGGTGGCATTGACCGATTCGTTTTCCGCCGTATCAAACAGCTCCAAAATATCCTCCGGCATACCCTCACGCTCACCCATATAATGCATATGCATACCCTTTTGAGCGTTTTCAGCTTTTCGTTCCTGCGCCTCTTTCAGGTAATCCCTGAAAATATCCATAAGAGCAGCAACCTCTTCGGGAGGGCGTTTCCAGTTTTCGGTTGAGAAAGCATAAAAGGTCATGCTTTTAATGCCCATATCACAGCCGTATTCGCAAATTCTGCGGAATGTATCGGCTCCTGCAATATGTCCCTGAGAGCGAGGCAAGCCCCGTGAGGTTGCCCAGCGGCCGTTACCGTCCATAATAAAGCCGATATGACGAGGTAAAATAACGCTCATCCTTAAATCTCCATAACCTCTTTTTCTTTTGCAGCAGAGACTGTTTCAATTTCTTTAATATACTTATCTGTCTTATCCTGAATCTGCTTTTCGCCCTCTTTAAGGTCATCTTCAGTAATTTCGGAGGCCTTCTCCATCTTCTTGAGTTTATCGATGCAATCACGGCGAATTGAGCGGATAGCAACCTTGGAATCCTCAGCGGTTGAACGGATGGTCTTAACGATTTCCTTGCGTCTGTCCTCTGTCAGAGGGGGAAATGTAAGGCGGATAACAGTGCCGTCGTTCTGGGGATTGATACCGATGTCGGAGGTCTGAATAGCCTTTTCAATAGCATGAAGAGTGCTCTTATCCCAAGGCTGAATTGTAAGGATTCTTGCTTCCGCAACAGAAACGGCTGCAAGCTGATTTACGGGTGTTGGAGTGCCGTAGTAATCAACTCTGATTTTATCAAGAACAGCGGCAGATGCTCTGCCCGCTCTGATTGAAGCGTACTCATTCTTGAGTGCGTTGATAGTTTTAGTCATTTTTTCATCTGCAAAGCTATATACGGTTTTCATAGTTAATTCTCTCCTTTATTTTATTCGGTGACAAGAGTGCCTATTTTTTCGCCCTTAATGGCGCAAATAACATTTTGAGGGTCTGTGAGGTTGAAAACAAGAATATCAATTCCGTTTTCACGGCAGAGGGAAGCAGCGGTGCTGTCCATAACCTTGAGGCCTTCTGCCAAAACTTTTGTGTGGGTAAGGGTATCGTACTTAACGGCATCTACAAACTTGTTGGGGTCTTTATCGTAAACACCATCGACATTAGTTGCCTTGAAATAAACCTCAGCGCCGATTTCTGCCGCGCGGAGAGCCGCAGTAGTATCAGTTGAAAAATACGGGCAACCTGTTCCGCCGCCAAAGATAACTACTCTGCCCTTTTCAAGATTGCGAACGGCAGCGTCTTTATTGTATGTTTCACAAACCTGCGGAATGGGAACGGCTGACATTACCCTTACATCAACACCGAGCTGAGAAAGTGCGTCACCCAAGGCAAGTGAATTCATTACAGTTGCAAGCATACCGATATGGTCTGCCTTTGTTCTGTCCATGTTTTCGCTGGAACGGCCTCTCCAAAAATTGCCTCCGCCGACAACAACGCCAACTTGAACACCAAGCTCACAGCATTCTTTGATTACACTGCAAACAGCGAGAGTTGTTTCGTTATCTATACCGTGACCTTTCTCTCCGGCAAGAACTTCTCCGCTGACTTTAAGGAGGATTCGTTTGTAAGTTGTGCTCATATAAACTCGTCCTTTCGTTTACATACTATATCTACAATATTCTACTTGATTATAGTTAATAAGTAAAGAGAAAAATAAAAAAGTTTACATATTTTACAAAAGTATGTTTAGGTTTAGTGATGCTTGAGGAGTAAATACATCAGTTGACCCTGAAGAAGCTCATGGGTTCAACGGTAATACCGCTTACCGTAACGGCAGTATCCGTATAATTTACATAAATTCTTGTAGTGGATTCATATTCCGTACAGTAAACGCCTTGGCTCACTTCGTAATGGTTTGTTATACGGGAGCCTCTCAAATCGTTGAGAACATCGTTTGAACGGCTGTAGCAGGAATACATTGAGTTAAGCCAATTATCAACGCTGAAAATCTTTCTGTATTCGTCGCTGTCGATAAGCATATCGTTAGTTAAAGCAAAAGACGGAATTGCACCGTATTCTATACAGCGCAAAAATTCCTCTTCCGTATTTTCAACAAAATTCAGCTCACTGCCGCTAAATTCAACTATACCGTGCAGAATTATTTGGACAAAAGGCACAGGCTTATAGGAATCATCTGCTGTTCTTGAACAGGTCATAGGTAATCCCGAAACAATATCGGCATTTTTCAGCGCATAGAAATTACCATTTTCTATCATTATAAGGTTTTGCGTTGCAAGAGACTGAACATTGGTGCCGATAATATCGCAGGCCGCCTCACGGCCGAGCTCATTTTTATAATCTGTATACAAAACTTTTCCTGCATCTTCAACGCAAATACCCACGCTTTTAAACGCACTAAGCTCTTCAAGCACAGATAAGACAGTTGATTCAAGCTTTGAAAGCGAAGTAATGTAGCGATGCTGAACCGCATCATTTAAACCGGCCTTATTAAACACATCCTTTTGCGTGTAATAGGCTTTTGAAGTAAGCAAATCGCCAACCGTCTTTCCGTTTGAAGATGAATCGCTGACCAGAGAAACATCCATAAATATATTAAAATTCAAGCCTGCCGCATAATCGTTGAGCGCACGCAAATCAGACTTACCTCCGAGAGAAGAGAGAACCTTTGCACCGTTTGCATTTTCTGCATTAAGTCCTCCTGAAAGCGCACCTGAATAGCGCAAATACACATTGTTTATGCCCTTTGATTTAATTCGTGTAAGCATATCAACTGCTTCATCAAAGGTCGTCATTTTTTTAGAAATGGAAAGAAAGCCGTCCTTTTTGGCTTCGCCGACTGTGTTTACAATAACAGGCATATATTCCGTGACTTGGACGCTTCCGTTTGAAAGCGTATGGTTGCGAACAAGCTGTTCACGGCAAGCCGCTGCCAGACCTGCATAGGTTGCATCCGAACCATTTAGAAAGCGGAAACAAATGCTGATTTCACCTGTATAGGAAAGCTGAGAGAAATACTGCTGACCGTCCTCAACCTGAGAAGGTGTGACTGCAAAGGACGCACCTACACGGTTATAGTTACTGCCGTTGAGCGCTTTATTGGCTGAAATCTCGGCAAATGCATCGCCTTGCTCAATAATAGCGGCAAAAGCACCGTTTCCGTTTTTAAGGCCATAGGCAGGCACAACTGCCCTAAGCTCAGCACTTGATCCGAAATCATCGCCGTAAACAGCTATATTGACCGGCTCAACTTTATCAGCCGAAGCCAAATCAATCTGTGCGCCGCTGCCGTCCGGCACAAGAATAAAATCGCCTGCCTGAGCAGTTTCGCTTGCGCCGAAATACTCTAAAAATCCGATATTTGAAAGCACATCTTTTTGATTGCCGAGATTTTTCCACTCAAGCTTTGCATAAAGGCATCCGTCAGCTAAAGTATATGTAACATTTACCTTATAGAGAATATTATTCTCTGCCGCCGACATATAGACCTCATCAGAAGCGCCAAAGCCTATGTTATCAATGCAGGACGCATCATCGGTTATGAGATATTCAATCCTGTAACCGTTTTCGGTACTTCCCCACACAGCACAGCCTACAGCAACGCTGTTGTCCTGAGAATTGAGAAAAAATCTTTTTGAGTCGTGTATTACTTCAAGTCCGATAATTTCAGCTTCATCAGACGGAGTTTCTCCGCTTGAGGTCTGAGGCAAGGCAGACCACAGCTTGCTTTCGCCGCCGTTATTTATCCTTACACTTATTGAAGTGCTGTTTTCATCAAAAAGCAGAGTAATAAGCCCCGAGGCTGCTATCTCCTTAAGGTTATCGGTCACGCAGTAATGAGAGCTCAAATCCGTTGCAGACGGATAAACAGGCTTTGCATCTACAGGCACGCTGACTGCAGATTCAGCCTTACCGCCGCAGCCTGTCATACTGAGCATAAGCAAAGCCAACGCAACCGCAAGAGTTTTATTTAAAAGTTTCAAGCTCTTCTCAATTCTCATAATCAAACCGCAATGCTTTTATAGTTTTAATCTATATCTTCGCATTGCTTCCTTTCACATTGATTTTGATTGCTCCCGTCACTGATTCTGATATTCTCAAGCCGAAAGTATTGAAATCTTTTTCATAAAAATCCCTAATATAAAATATCCTTTTAAGGTCATAATAATATTTGGTGATTAGAATGAACAGGTTTAAAGAATACTCATTTATTTACGCACTCGGTGCAATTATTTACGGTGCAATCGAGGTAACATTCCGAGGTTTTACTCACTGGACAATGGCATTGACCGGCGGACTTGCATATCTGCTGATGTATATAACAAATTTCCGCATTAGATCAAAAAGCATGCTTTTGCGCTGCCTTTGCGGCAGCGCAATAATAACAACGCTTGAATTTATTGTTGGCTGTATTGTAAACAGACACTTCGGTTTGGGCGTTTGGGATTATTCCGAACGGCCCGGACACATTTTAGGACAAATCTGTCCTTTGTTTTCATTTTTATGGTTTTTGCTCAGCTTTCCGGCTGCTCTGCTCTCCTATTTTCTCAAAGCAAGGCTATTCACACCCGGCTGTAATAAGAGCAAAATCCGTCAGCTGTTTTTAAAGTAATTCACAAGGCCGTTGACTGCACCCTGCGCCAAAGCATTCTGATTTGAATCAAGGCTGAGCGCCTTGCACTCAACAATATTGGTAACATAACCGAACTCTATGAGAACGCTCGGACACTCTTCTACCCTCGTAACTCTGAAGCCCTTGAATTTAGAGCCCTTATCCACCTTATTCGCCATTGTGCTGTTGGAAGCATAAACCGTGCGCTTATAGACGGAAACTATACCCTCGTTCAAGTATTTGGCAAGAGGATAGGAATAGCTCTTATAATAGTAAGCCGTTGTGCCGCTTGGGGACTGCGATTCGGAAGCATCGCAATGAATAGCAACAAAAACATCCGGATTTTTCGCGCGGCAGCTTGCAGCTCTCGCATCTAAGCTTATTGTCTGGTCGGCTGATGTTCTGGTCATAATTACCGTTGCGCCCAGAGCTTCAAGCTTTGATTTCATCTTGTTGGCTATTGCAAGATTAATCGTTGCTTCATAAATATTTTTTGAGCCTACGATTGTTGTGCCGATTGCGCCGGGGTCATTGCCGCCGTGACCGGCATCAAGCATAATAACCTTGCCCGCTATAGCGGAAGAAGCACGCTCTTTAACGGAAAAAGTTAAAGTTCCATCGCTGTTATAATAATACTTAATACCGTAAAAGCCACCTTGCTTTTTAAGATAAAGGCGCAAAGTCTGAGTTTTATCAGAATCAGATTTAATCCATTTTGCCCTTTTGATAACACTACTGCTGAGCTGAGGAGCTTTATCGGCAGAGGTTGTATAATAGAATACAATATCAATATATTCAGCTGTGAAAGCTTTTACGCTGTAGGGTCTGCCCTTGGTTTGCTCATAGAAACTTTGCGGATACTCTCTCACATTAAACGGTACTTTCCATTTCATCGTGAAGGTTATATCCGTTGAATCCGAGGTCTTTTTAACTCTCACGGTTTTAATCGCATTTGCAGGCATATTATATCCGCTTGAAAGATATTCAACATCTTCTTGATAAACTCGTCTGCCGGAGGAAAGAACATAATATTTTATTCCGCTATACGATGCCGTACCCTTTACATAGTCAACCGTTCCCTCAGGCAAGGGAGTATAGTAAGGTACAGACACATCATCAAGGGGTGTTACGGGCAAGGTTTCGCCGTAAGCCTTTTTGACAACTATCATTTTCGATTTACCGCTTACACCGTTATATTTATAAGGTGTCAGCAAATCAAAAAGTTCAGTTCTCTCTTCAGTCGGTTTTTCCGTTGTGGTCGTAGCAGCTGTTGTTGCGGAAGTGCTCTGCTGAGAATCCGAATTTTCCGTGCCTTCACTGCCGGACGATTCCGATTCATCTGTTGGTTGCTGAGTAGTTGTCGGCGTTTGAGAAGTTGTATCGGCAGTTGTGTCCACTTCAATTACGGGAGGTGCTTCAAACTCTTGTGCGTTAACCGTTACCGAAGCTCCGCTGAGGCTTTCGCTTTGTCCGGAATAGCTTGCCGTAACCTTAATTTTGCCCAAATTCTTTGCTTCATTTGAAGATGCAGGCAAGGTATATGAGCCAACAAAATAAGTATAGTCCGAGCTTACATCGGCTTCGGATTCATCATTATAATCGTCCGAACGGAATAAAGCTACGCTGCTGCCGTTAATAACCGCTTTTACAAAAGCTGATTTATAGGCAACAGCCACTATCGTCAGCTGTGTGCCGCCGGGAGCATTAATGCTTTCCTTAGGCTCAACGCTTTTCAAAAGCTTCGGAGCATATGTGATTTTATAGGTTATAACCTGACTTTTATGAGAAAACGCAAACACATTTTCGCCGACTTTGAGTTTCTTTTCAACGCTGAAATAACCGTCATCAATCATCTCAACAGCTTGTCCGTTAAGCGTTAAGGGCATTGAAATATCGGCTGTACCGACAAACGAAATAACGGATTCATCGGTTTTAAAAGAAGTATTCGCAGGCTTTGAAACAACCAACTCTTTAAAGAAATCCTTAATCAAACCTGTTGCCATATATTTCGAAACAGCTTTGGCAAGGCTTTCATTTTTTTCGAGTATTCCGTAGCGGTAAATACCGAAGCCAAAAGCATTGGTTTGCTTAATGCTTTCAAGCTGAACCATAATTTCATCAGGTTCTTCATATCCCTTGGCATTTCCCAAAAGCTCCGCACGTATACCGAAAACCGTATCCCTTGTTGTACCGTCAAGGTAATTGTTCAAAAACTGAACATAATCCCCATCTACGCTTGCAGTCGGAATAGTAATATCAACATATTTATAATCAAAAATATCTGCCGCACATACAGGCCGATAATCGGCGTTTGCAAGGGCATATATTCCCAGATAAACCGTTTTGTTGGTTTTGCGGAAAGCTTTTGCCGTGTTTGATATTTCCCGTTCCGAAAAGCCTCCTCCGAAATCAAGCATAACGCTTTCAATACCGCTTGAAAGCAGAGCTTTGACTGCCGCTGTATCAACAGCACCGCTTGACGAAAAGCCCTTTGCATCAGCTAATGCTACGGTATATAACCCGTTTTGCTTTGCGCTCTGCACAAGGGAAGCCAAAACATCGTTATCACAAGAGCTGAAAACTACAGTATCAAAGCCCTGTTCTTTTATTCTTTTCATTGCCGCTTCTGCTGACTGAATATCGCTGATATCTGCTCCCCACTCAAGCCACTGAGCGTTAAATCCGTTTAAAGGGCTCTCAGCAAAAACGGGCTCGTCTTGCGGCACAGTTGAGGCTTCGCTTGTGTTATTATCTCCGAAAGGTAAAATCGATGCTAACTTTTCGCCAAAACCGCCCACATAAACAACCAAAGCCGCCACACCGAGCAACATTACGACGGCGCAAGCCGCCATACCTATTTTTCTTGCAGTTTCACTTTTCATTTCTCTCTCCGTAAAATGTAATAAAATTAACCTATAAAATATGAAACAATTATATCATACTATTAAAGCAATGACAAGAAAAAACTGTATTATCACAAACTACTGTAAGAGAACATAGAATAACCGCACCATTTATCGGATGATGCTGCATATTTAATTTGTCTTTCGATAATATCCGCATTTTCTTTCCATTCATTTTTGCCTGTGCCTGCATATTCATCAACCTTCCCGTCTTTATAGGCAGCCAAACCGCAGATGAGCTTAACCTGCCCGTTTGAGGCTAATTTTTCCCACTGAGAAGCAACGCTCAAAAAAGGCATTTTCTCATTCTCAAAGCCATAATACATCTGTGGAATTATCCAATCGGCATAGCCCTTTTCCCTGCACCAAAGCTCAACATTTGCGCAGTGAACAGTTTTGTCTTTTTCGATATCGGCAGCCGGGCTGACACTGAAAATCGCATCGGATTTCAGCGAATGAACAAGGGAATATATTGAAGAAACCAAGCTGTTTACATTGCTTTGCCGCCAAGCGTTAAGGCTGAGCTTACCGCCGTTGTCAGTATAAGCCTTATAATGTTTGGCATCAAATTCTTTTGATGCAGTAGGATAAAAATAGTCGTCGATATGTATTCCGTCAACATCGTAATTGTTAAGAATTTCACGAACACCCGACAGCACAAGTTTTTGGCTTTCCGTGCTTGAGGGTAAAAGATAAACGCCCGCATCACAGCTCACGGTAAAATCCTCATACTTTTTATCGACCTTGTAATCTTTATCGTAAGAAATTCTGTAAGGGTTAATCCATGCGTGCAAATCGACGCCTTTGCTGTGGGCACAGCTTACGAAAACCTTCAAAGGGTCAAAGCTCGGAGGATTCCCTTGCTTATCCAGAGCATAAGTTGACCAATTAAAAATCTCCGAGGGATAAAAAGCATCAAAATAGGGCCGCACTTGCAAAAACAAAGTGTTTATGTTATTTTTAACGCAGTTGTCTACTAACTGCTGTGCTTTTTGCTTAAAGCTGCTTTCACCGCCGCTGAGCAATCCGCTGAATTCATAGCAGGTAACCCACACCGCTCTTACAGTTTCCGATTTACCGGAAGTCTGCGTTTGAGTTTCCTTTTGGGGTGGCTTAGTCGTGCTTGAAGCTTGAACTTTAGCGGTCGTTTTTGCCTGAGTCTGCTTAGCAGTGGTTGTAGCTTTAACTTGAGCAGTAGTTGTTTCTTTAGTTTGCTCAAATGTTGTCGCATCAAATATTGTTTCATATTCAGTCTGTTCCTGTGTTTGCATTACTGTGCTTACAGTTCCCATATCAACAACCGTTTGGACTGCAGACTGCTCCTGCGGCTTCTTTGCAGAACAGGCTGTCAGCATAACTAACGCCGAAATTAGTGCAACTATTTTTTTAAACAATGTAATCCATCCTTAATTTTTTGATTTGCATTTCCATTATAATACAATCATATTCTAAATGCTACCGAAAAAGGAACTTTATCATGAAAATAAGCTTAACAATTTTTGCCATAATTGCCGTCACTTCAGTTGCTGCAACGGTATATGACAAAGCGGCGGCTAAAACGAAAAAGCGAAGAATACCGGAGGCAACGCTTATGCTTTTAGGCGCAGCAGGCGGTGCGATGCCCATGTCTATAACCATGAAAATAATCCGTCATAAAACCAAACACAAAAAGTTTATGCTCGGTCTGCCCCTGCTTATTCTGTTGCAAGCAGTTATTGTTGCAATAATCATAATTAACAATCGAGCAGGAGGCTGACCATTAGTTGACCGGCCGACCTCTTACACCGCCGTGCGTACCGTTCGGTACACGGCGGTTCAATCATATTAAGCGCATCGGCTTGCACGCTTCTGATATTTCATAATATCCCCTGCCGTTTTCTTCGTAGTATTCAGCTATCTTACATATCATTTGAATCAAGTTTTCCAAAGAAATCAACTCTTGTTTTTCTACGGCTTCAAATTTTGCTTTTCCTGACAAAAGATACGCCCTCTCTGTCAGCTTAATTGCTCCTGTGTTATACCTCGATGTTTGCGTAACATTATTATTTTATTTCCTATATTCATTGTTTGCCTCCTACATGATATGAAACTTGTTTTGAGCTCAATTAGAATATAACATATGACTTTGGTGCTATCAATAACTTGTAAAACGACATTTTCAACTGTGGGTTGAATATTGTTAATTATGGTCTTTTTTCTCACTACAAAAACAGTCACATTCAAAAGCTTTCAACTTTTGAATGTGACTGTAATAATTTCGTAAATTTAAATATATCTATATTCCAAAAAAGGCAAAAAAATAATTGTCCGATGCACTGTGGTGGAGACGGAAAGGATCGAACTCTTGACCTTCTGAATGCCATTCAGACGCTCTCCCGATACAGGCAGAAACGCACCCTATGTTCTCCACTTCAAGCTTAAAAAACTCTTCGATCACAAAACGGTACAGCTATAACACATACTGATATTTTCTGCATTATCAGTAAGTGCATAAAAGTTAAAAACTTTTTGCCTTTAAAGGCTTGTAAAATATCGGTTTTTTCTCACCGGCTTTAACCATTTCACGTGCAAGTAACTCTCTCATTTTTCTCAAGGCATCAAGGTATTCTTTATCATTTACAAGGTTATGTCTTTCGTCAGGATCACTTTTTAAGTCATATAAAAAATCATCATAATAAATCCGTGCGCTGTGTTTTATATTTCCCGGTCCGAGTGCTTTGGCAGAATACTTCCAATCCTTTGTGCGTACTGCCCTGCCGACTTGTGATTCACTGATCTGAATAAAAACACAGTCTCTTTCAGGAACATCTTTCCTGTTAACAGGGAGAATATTTCCGGAACAGGCTTTCGGTATCTCAATTTCTGCAAGACTCAGAAGTGTAGGTGGGATGTCGATAAGACTGACAAGACAATTCATAATCTCGCCTTTATCTACAGCACCGCCACCAAAAACAAGGGGTGTATGTATACTCGAATCGTGACAGCTGCGTTTATATTCGGCGTTTCGTGTTTTAAAATGACAACCGTGGTCACTTGTGTAAACAATAACCGTATTATCATACTGATCTTTATCCTTCAAAGCTTTAACAAGCCTTCCGACATTTTCATCAAGGGAATGAATAGCAGCGAGATAATCGGGATACTCTTCTTTGTAATTGCCCTTAAGAAATGTTAAATCCTCCGGTAAAGGATAGTCACGAAAATCATCAACTTTATCTGTTGGTCCTTCAAAATGACCTCTGTCATTCTGATGATGTGGCTCAAGCTGTGAAACAAACATAAAGAAAGGCTTTTCACCGCTATGGTTATTTACATATTCAACCGCAAAGTCATTTATACAATCCGCTCTGTAACCCTTAAAATCAATCTGATTACCGTTACCATCAAAAACATATCCGTCATAACCGTGTGAGGTAAACTCCAGAACATCTGCCGCACGCCAGTATTTATAACCGCCTTGTCTTTCCTTCGGAACAGCTGTTTTTTCGCAATGAACACCGATGCCTGAATAACGGTCTGAAGCAAGATGCCATTTTCCGATATACGCTGTATCATAGCCGTTTTCATTAAAATAATCGGCTAAAGTTTTTGTATCTTCTTTCAAAGCAATCCCGTTCCAATAGCAACGGTTTTCAGTTGCAAACTGACCCGTCTGCAAACAGGCACGGGCAGGGCCGCAAACCGGCTGGCAAGTAAAAGAATTTTCAAACAGCACTCCTTCTTCTCCTAATTCCCAGACATTAGGCATAATTTCACTGTTCAAAGTGTCCCAGCGCTGTTGATCGGAAAAATATAAAATAATATTAGGCTTCATTTTTTTCTCCTTAATATTTATAAACAGTATCTGTATATCCGTCAGATGTATTACAGTAAAGATTGTAACACAAATATATCAGCATTTCAATAAAACCATATATAATAAAACTCCGCACACTAATGTGTACAGAGTTTTGGTGGAGACGGTGGGGATCGATAAGGCGGCATAAAAAGTAAAGGCAGAGAGCTAAAAACTCTCTGCCAAATTTTTATTTTAGTACTATATATGTAGTAGGTAAAATACTCTTGCCGTTATATGGGAACAAAAACTTATTCTCTGTAAGAGTGGCTCTTTTTCAAATTTTGTGTAAACGCACTTTTATGGTATAAAATTCAGAGTGGTAACAGGGTGTGTGAGCCGCAGGACGGCTTACACGCCTTGTTTGCATCATAGTAGAAATATCGGGGCATGTCAAGGGCGGCTGA
>CASFRX010000053.1 GCA_949297075.1 uncultured Oscillospiraceae bacterium
CTCAGTTTTTCTTTTCTTTCCTTTTTTGCTGCCCTAACTTCCGGGCTGTCTTTGTACCTTGGCATAATCAAAACCTCCAAAATGGTATTTATATTCTATACCATTTCAGAGGTTTACACAAGATTTGAAGGAGTCTCCAATGACACATACTCAACCCTTTATGCCCACTGTTCTGTACTTCTTGTTTCGGAAGGTCAGCAAGTAAAACAAGGTCAGGTTATTGCACAAGTAGGCTCAACGGGTTACTCAACTGGACCACATTTGCATTTTGAAGTTATTCAAAATGGTATAAGAATTGATGCTCTACAGTTTTATACAAAGCGATCTAACTCACTGACATAGTACTCTTTTAACTAAAGTCAAAATTATATTCATAGCACCAAATATATCAAAAGCAGAATGGCAACTTTATTTAAAAAGTTACCATTCTGCTTCCATTGTTATATAGTTAAGATTTAAGATAATGTACCGTCAGCGCTGCAGGTGAGAGTCATGTGAACGCTTTCTGTTTGAACAGGGATGAGCAAAGCATATCTTTTAAAGACAAAATCGCCAACAGCCGAACTTCCGCTTTTAGACGCAACAGCTTCCTTAACTTTCCACTTACTATCAGAAACGGAATATGAAACTTCAGAATTAGTACATGTAGAGGTTGAGCCGTTATAGGTAAATGTTCCTTGAACTGTAACAGTCCATTGTAATTCATCATCAGAATCATAGAAATCGACATGCTTTTTTCCGGATTTGGTTGATGTTGCTCTTGTGATAGATACGGATACATTTTCCAATGTTGTAATCGCATAAGAACCGTCGGAAAAATACTCAATATCGGATGTACTTATAGTTGTATCAACATCATCTAAAGAATATGCCGGAAAGATTGTTGCTGTTGCGACTAAAACAACCATAATCAGAGTGAATAATTTTTTCATTTGGTAGAATCCTCCATAATAATTTCAGTTAATTGTTCTACACGAGTTGAATAATAACCCTTGGAATTTTTATGCACATCAACAAAAGAGAGCGCAAGAAAAAGCAACACCAAAGCCAATATTACGGCTGCCAAAACCAGCAAAAGCTTAAAAACGGTATGCCTGAATTTAATAATGTGTTTAAAGTCGCAATAATTCTCAGGGACAAAAAATTCTTTGGCTATTTCTGAGGGCGTGCCGAATCGTTTGATTACATCGTCAAATTTCTGAACCCTGTTTGTTTGTATGTATTCATTGACATCCCGGCGAAATTCTTTTAAAAACCGTTTTTTTGTTTTTGAGGAGCAAACAAGATTATCGCTTATTTCTTTAATATATCTGTCAATCTCCTGATTGGTAATATTTGCGTTTGGCGGGAAATGTAACAAATTATCTGCCGGTTTCAAAGCGACACATCCTTAAGCATAATTCTGCGAATAACCAATTGTTCGATCTAAAATAGAGTTTATTGCATATATAATTCCGTCAAATTCCTGAAGAAGCTCGCGGTAATATACTTTGCCTGCTTCTTCAAGATGATAATACCTGCGTTTCCTTTTTACGCCAACCAACTGCTCGTATTCGCTCAGGTAACCTGCGTCCACCAGCCGAAACAGCACGGGATAAAGCGAGCCTTCAAGCACTGTATATTCGCCTTTGCTTTTTTCGTTGAAAAGCTTTGTTATCTGGTAGCCGTACAAATCTTCTTTCTGCAGCAGATGAAGGATTAATAACTCTGCCGTTCCTCTTTTAAAATTATCTTTGTTTTGACTCATTTTAATCACCGGTATAATAATAGCATAAGATACAATGGTTGTAAATACCTTTTTTGCAAATGCTATTGACAAAAACACATTTGTGTATTACTATTAAGGAAACATATTAAATCGTTTATTGTTTTTAAATGTATTATTTTTTGGGTTAGTGTCGCTGTGTTCAAGTTGAATTTCAGTGAACGTAATCCAAAAACATACTACTTCCTTGCATGTTTTTTAAGGAAAGAGGTGGTTTGCTGATTCAAATCTTTTAGATTCATTATACATAGATGTAAAAAAGGGGTGTTGATAACACATGAAAATGAGAACGCTTAGTAAAAGAATATGTTCAGTTATTCTTGCGGCTTTATTTCTTGTTAATTCTGCTTCAGTATCCTTTGCTGTCCAAGATTGGATTGATGAAGATGAAACCTCTAAAATTGTTAGAGAGATAGCGGAGTTAAGAGAAGAGTCTGTAAAGCATTTCCTTTGTGAAGACGGTTCTTATATTGCGGCTACATATTCTACTCCCGTGCATTATAAAGAAAATGGAGAGTGGAAAGAAATTGATAACAGTCTATTCCTTAATCGGAAATCCTTAAGTGTTTCAGGCAAGCCAACCTATACGCCTAAAGCAAGTGGATTGTCTGTAAGCATTCCTCAAAGCTTTTCCGACGGACAAAAGATTACCGCAGAGAATAAAGGATATGAGATAAGCTTTGGCTTAAAGGCAGATCAAAAGAATGTTTCTTTGAAAAAGTCAGCTTCTGTTGTTGGCGTTGATGCACTTGCATCAAATGCAGAAATTGCTAAAAATGCAGTTGTCCAAGACATTAACAACTATGTAACAACAGGAAAAGTTGATGAAAACGATTCTATAGAGGCACATAATGAAGAGATAATGTCTGTTGATAATCAGTCAGGTGCTGTGGCTTATAAAGATGTTTTTCCAAATACGGATTTGGAATATATTGTTTCAACAAACTGCATTAAAGAAAGTATCGTAGTGTACGAATCACAAAGCGAATACGAATACAGTTTTGAAATGAATTTCGATGGCTTGACCCCAATTACATACGAGGATGGCTCTATATGCTTGGTTGAAGCAGATAATCCTGATGATTATGTGTTTTGGATTGAAGCACCATATATGTTTGATGCAAATAACCAAGAAAGCTTCGACATAGAAATGTCTCTTGAAGAAACCGAAGAACAGTATGTTTTGACTCTCGTAGCAAATGCTGAGTGGGTTAACAGCGAAGAAAGGGCATTCCCGGTTGTAATTGATCCTACAATTTACTTAGCTGATTCAAGTATAAGTGATGTTTTTGTTATTGATGGTTTAGGTGCAAATTCACCAAAAGTAAATGAAGAATTACGTGTAGGAAGAAATCTTACCAATGTCACAAGAACATATATTAAACCAACTATGCCTACTACTGTGCCTTTTGGTAGCAAGATTTCATACGCATATTTAAAGCTTTATAAAGATTATTATTACCAGGCTCCTTTGGCAAATGATATTAGTATTCGTGTTTATGATTGTTGTAATGTTGCAACATGGAAGTCCCATGAAGTATCATGGAACAATCAGCCGTTTGGCACATCTAATAACGGATACGCATCTACAGAAGGTGCAGAATATCTTTGTTCCATGCCTGCCAGTGACAGTACCGGCAGTTACTCTTTCCCGATTACTGCAGCTGTTCAGCGCTGGGTAAATAATGGAGTTAATAATGGTTTGATGCTTGCCTCGTCTAACGAAACACAAAAAACTCAAATTGATTTTCATTCAACACGAGCATCAAGTTCTAATAAACATCCTGATCTATGGTTTAATTATGAAATACCGCATGTAGATCAGCAAATATGGAACGTTGGTAAACATGCAGCAACCAGTTCTAAAATAACTGTTACTGCAGGTAAAACATGGACAGTAACTTCCAATCAACCATGGCTAACGGTATCAAATAAAACCGAAAACGATTTCGAAATTGTCGTGGCAGAAAATCCTGATGAATCAGACCGAGAAGGTGTATTAACTGTAAAAATTGATAATACTATCATCGGAACAATAAATGTTACACAATCAGGAATAGATCCGAGCTTGTTGATTGACAAAGATACTTTGGTTGTTAACCCGGAGGGGGATAACGAAGAAATTGTAATAACATCAAACTGTGGATGGACAGTAGAATGTGATGCAGCTTGGCTTTCGGTTTCATCTGTTGCCGGAAACGGAAACGGCTCAATAACTATTGCTGTTGCTGAAAACGATAGTTGCGAAACGAGAAGCGGAACAGTTACATTTTCAACGGTAAACGAATTTGAAAATATAGAAAAGGCAATCAGTATCACTCAGTTAGATAATATCAATGCCTTTTTCGGCGAAGTTAATTCTGATGGCTTGTTAGAAAACAAATCTTCCTCAGTCTATAACCATGCTCTTGCAACTTGGGCTATGGAGCTGAGTTATGCGGCTTATAATTATCCGGATGGGAGCGAACTTCCCGATATTCCCGGGAAGTTTATGGGCGATGTAACTCAGTCAGCCATAGATGTTTTGAATGGATATGGCTTCGAAGCAGTTGAAGATTATTGCTATGGACCTAGCGACAGCGGTGCACATGTAATTGCACATCGCTATATTGCGGCTGCAAATGCAGAAAATGCAGTTAATGTTAATACAGGAGGAGAAAACAGTAATGTTTATAGTGGATTTTTTGGAAATGGTGCATGAGAATTGGTGCCACCTAGTGGATACAACACTCTTTTCGATTGCACCGGAGTTAGCGGTAGCGCTAATGTATGGCAGCAGGATATTTACAGTAATTCTGGAACTTATCTTAGTTCCGAGCCTTTGGATAGATTTGATGTAAATGAAATTACATTTGCTGAATCCGGCACAATAGAATACAGACCTCTGGTTGTAGTGGATATACGCGGATCGGTTACTTTGTCAGATTGGATTAATAATATAACAACTCAGTTTAATCCGTGGGCTAACCGCTTTGATGCGCTTGCAGACGATGTGGTTTTAAACCTAACAGAATATATGAATTCAAACAATTTGCAAAATCCGATCATACTTGTTACCGGACACAGTTTAGGCGCGGCAATTGCAAACTTGCTTTCCGCAAAGCTAAATGAGAGCATAGGTGCTGAGAATATCTATGGATATACATTTGCAACACCTAATGTGGTTGATGAGGCGATATCAGGAAACGAAGCGATACATTATCCTAATATTTTTAACATATTGAATACCAATGATGTTGTTACCTATCTTCCGTTCACGGCATATGTGCCTGCAATAAATCTTTGGGCAAGACATGGCATTGATTTGCATATTAATATGGATTATAAAGATAATGTGGCAATTGAGCCGTTGGGTGTATACTCTCATTCAATGAGAGTATATATGGACTGGATGAACCAAAATAAAGATATAACATATGAAGAAATATTAGAAGCGTCTGAACAGGTAAAAATCAGAGGCTTGGCACCTTGGTTTGTTACGATAAAGTGTCCGGTTAGTGTTACTGTTAATGATAGTGAAGGTAATATAATCGGGTACGAAAGTCAAGAAGATGTGGTGATTGGTACTCAAAGCGTTGATAATACCGAAATCCTTGATACCGGTATTGTTTCGTGGATTACTGATGATGGAGCTAAGATATTCTTTATTCCGGCTGATGCAGGCGCTGCTAGCGTTAATATAGAAGCTTACTACTATGGTAATATGGACTTAATTATTGAACAACCGTGGTTGGAAAGCAAAACATATAACAATGTTAGCTTGTACCCTGGCAAAGAGTTTGAGCTCCAGATAGACGAAGACAATAGTGCTGAAGATGTGCAACTATTTCATATTGACGAGGATGGAACAGCAACTGAAATAACGGATTTGAACCCGTATCTAAGAAGCGCTACTGTTGATAACGATAATGTTACCTGCGGCACAGTTAGCACAATTACAGTTGTGACCGATAAAGATGCTGTTAAGATTCAGCTTGTTTATCATAAATCAGGTTCAACATTTACTCTTCCACGCGATCATGCAAATGTAGTTAGTCTCGTAGAAGATGGCGATAACCTTATCTGGACTATTCAAAAAGCGTTTATTAGAGGCGAACATATCTTTGATGTTGGCGTCAAGATGGGAAATGTATGGTATCATACCGAAAGAGTATTTGCTCTAACCGTAACATAAGCAGAAGATTATCCGGCAGAATAACGCTTGGGTTTTAAGTGTTTTCTGTTTTTGTTCTAATGTCATAAATTTAAATCCAGAGGGTCTGCTTTCGCAGCCCTCTGGATATATGCACAGGGGACGGTACTGAATTACCGAGCATCCCCGGAGCTTTTATGGGGATGTAGATTATACAGCGGCAGAATTATTGGGTACTCACGGCTTTGCAGAAACTCAAATCCAAGAATATAATTATGATGTAATTTATGATGAGGATTCTGGTGAATACGAGCGAGATCCGACTGCCGCCGGTGCGCATACAATAGCTTAACCTGGAACAACCAACCTTTCAGTAAAGCGGATAACGGTTACGAAAATGCAAATATCACCTTGCTTGATTCTGTTGCTGCAACCGCAAGCAAAACCACATATTCTTTTGATGTAACTCCTGTTGTTCAGCGTATGCTCCATAACGATGTTGCGCGAAATGGTTTGCTGATAGTTTCTTCTGATGAAACATCAAAAACACACATTAGATTCCATTCATCTCGTGCAACAGATAGTAGTAATCAACCGATGATTGTGTATTCATATTATGAAGCCTATGCAACACCTGAAACATGGAGCCCGTCTGCGGGAGCTAATTCGACGGAAATTGCTGTTGGTGCACGCCCGAATTGGACTGTGACCTCAAACGATAGTTGGCTGACGATTTCTGATAAAACTGAGAGCGGCTTCACACTAAACGCTGCCGCTAATCCAAATCAAGCTGCAAGAACAGGTTCGGTTACGGTATTTCAAGGCAATGATACTGTTGAAACAATTGTTGTTAATCAATTTGGCTTGAACTTGGGCTTGAACGGTATTTCAGAGAATTTTGCTGTTAAAAGCGTTGGCATAGAAAAAGCGTTCGAGGTTGTAGCGGATGATAATGATGATTGGTCAATTTCGTGCAGCCAAAATTGGTTAAGAGTTTCGCAGCAAAACGGAACAGGACGCACGGAAGTCACGCTGACAGTTGACCCCAATGTTAATGAAACCGAAGCTTTTAACAACCAATCAAGAACAGCCAATGTGACTATCCAATCAGGGAATGAAACAAAGATTATTTATGTTACTCAGCTTGACCCTATTTCGGATTATTTCAACAATATTGATGAAAATGGTGTTGCAAGCCAAAAACCATCAACGGAATATAACAACCCGTTGGCCACTTGGGCTATGGAGCTGAGCTATAAGGCATATAATCCATATGACGATAGCGATGATTTACAGCAGTTGCTTCCCGGTGCATTTATGAATGGCGAAACGGGCACAGCTTGGGAGAGCTTAGAACAAAGTGGGTTTAGTGATGTTAAGATTTTTAATTATGATGTCGATAATGCTCAATCAGATAATGTAAGTATAATTGGTCATACAGTCGGCCATAGAAACATCACCATACCCAATAATACAAGAAACAATACAACAAATAATCTAACAAATAATGTAGGAGGTAGTAATTATGTATATCTATTTGGGCATATGTCTAACGATGTACCTGATCGGACTTTTTGGGGAGTGTTTGGATCAGATAGAAGCTTTCTTTCAGAACCTGTTTTAATATCAGATGACGGTTCGGATAATGCTTCCGGCAGACCTTTAGTGGTTTTGACAGTGCGTGGAACAGTAACACTAAGTGAATGGGGATTAAACATCTCTGAAATACTTGATGATGTTCCGGGCGGCTTTGCAACAGGCAAGGATATTGTTATGAGCACGCTTTACGGCAGAAATATTGACAAAGAAGCGTGTCCATACAGTGCAAACCACGATACCGAAAATGATACAGGCTGCTCTTATTGCGTTGGCTATTTGGAGGCTTACGGATTAAATGATCCGAATAATCCGCCTATTATCCTAATAACCGGTCACAGCCTCGGCGCTGCCGTTGCCAATTTAACGGCAGCACACTTGTCTTCTTGCGATGAAGATAATTGTCCTTGCGGCAATGAGGAAAATCCTCGTAATATGGAATATGATATTTATGCCTATACCTTTGCAACTCCAAACACAATTAATCCTAACAGAACCACAGCGGTGTCTGATGCATCCGTTAATTATGGTGCAATATCGTATTATTCCGCTTCTGATAAGGAAGGCAAAGGCTGCACAAATATTTTCAATATTCTAAACTCCAATGATATCGTAACTTTCGTTCCGGATTATTGGCTTAAGTGTCCCACCACGACGGTCTGGAGTAGGCACGGTAATGATTTGCGCTTTACAATGCCGCTGAAAGTGGATTGGCTTAGCTGCCTGGATGAAAGCAAATTGGGCTTGGGCGGCCATGCAATGCCCACATATCTTGAATGGTTACAGGGCTTATCTGCTCGCGTCAGCGATAAAGAAGAAGTTGAGATTAACGATGATGAGATTACAATTGCTCATTTGAATAAATTAACAACTCCAAATGCGGTAGTTGGATTGCTACCCATATTAGCAAGAATCAAATGTCCTGTTGATGTAACCGTTAAAAATAGCTCCGGGAATGATATCGCCTTTGTAACTACGCGCACAGATGAATTTGTTATTATACCTGACGGATTAACCGAGATGGAGTTTGATACCGGTGGTATAGTTGAGCAATCGGCCGGAACTAACAGCACCGGTACGGTTGCAACGGATGAAAGCGGAATCGTTGCGTGGACAACCGATGACGGAGCAAAATGCATAATGTTGCCATATGGTTACGGTGAAGTTACCGCAGAAATTGAAGCCTATGATAACGGCGAAATGGATGTTTCTGTTGAAACCGCCGGATTAGGTGTTCCAATTAACCGCACAGTGCGTAATGACATTACAATAGCCGAGAATGATATGTTTAATCTAACTATTCCGGCAGATATTTCGTCTGCTACGCCAACAGTTGCGGATAGCACCGGCACAAGCATTACAAACATTTCACCATTGTTGTATAGCGTATCGGTTGTTAACCCCGAAGTAAATTATGGTACATTGACCGAAATAGTGGTTGAAACAGCTACAAATGTTTCTAAACTTCAGTTTAAGTTAAGCGGCACAAGTACCACAATAACAATTGCGCAGGATTCGCCTCTCATAGAAAGTCTGGAGACGGTTAACGGAAAGCTTGTTTGGACAATAAAGAGGAAATTCACTACAGGCACCTTGACCTACGATGTTGGAACAAAGGTTGGCAACACCTGGACTTATAATGAAAGAATCTTTACAATATGATGACGAAACAAGAACGGCTGAGTTTGAGCTTGAAAGCGTGGGCTTTGATGCCACGGCATATAATTATGACGTTGGATATTCAGGCTATGCAGCACATACAATAGGTCATCGGGAAATAACAATTAATAACAATAATACAATTATTGGAGGGAATAACAATGATAATAAAAGGATTAATCGGTATGCTTGGGGTAACAGAAATGGTAATGTTGATGCTGTCGGCAGGAGTGGTATCGGCGTTGATACAAATCTTTCCGTGGTTGGGTACGATAGTAGAGATATTCTTCAAAATACTATTCAGTTTGGCGAAATAGCCTCCGAGATAGATGAAACCATCTCGGAAACATCCAATAATAATATGACCTATGAATCCATAATGGAGAAATCAGCCGAAGCAAGGACGAGAGGCTTGCTTCCGTGGATTGTGAAAATCAAAAGCCCCGTAGGTGTAACCGTCAAAGACAGCGAGGGTAACATAATCGCCTACGAAAGCCAGGAAGATGGCAAACCCTACCCCGAAATAACCGATACGGGTATAGTTTCGTGGATTGACGAGGACGGCGCAAAGGTATTCTTTATGCCGCATTATGCCGATGCGTCAACAATCGAAATTAAAGCCTATGACTACGGCACTATGGCTATGTCAATGGGCTTGTTGGGTGTAGAAGAAGCCGACGAAACTGATGAAGCAGATGAAACCGATGAAACCACCGAAGCTCTTAACAGCATAACCTACAACAACGTCAACCTCTTCCCCGGCAGAGCATTCGAGATTGCTATACCCGAAAGCACCGAGGAGGTCAGTATAGGCAATGTTTCTTTGGTTGAAGTTGACGAAAACGGAGATACCATAGGCGAAATAACCGAGCTTGATTCCTACCTCAAGAGCGTTACCGTTGACGATCCCGAGGTTACCTACGGCACAGTTAGCACAATTACAGTTGTGACCGATAAAGATGATGTTAAGGTTCGGCTTGTTTATAGAATAAGATAAAATCAGTAATAAATAAGTTGTTTACCTCTTCGCACCTTAAATGGCAAATTGGAACACATAGGAACAGAATAACAGAGTGAAAACCACCAAAAAACGCCCTTTTTGCTAATTCCTTGCTAATTAGAACGTGAAAAACTATCGAATATTAGCGAATATTCAAAGGGAAAATAATAACTCTGTAACCTGTGAAAGCCTTGATATATCAACGATTCCGAGGGATTTAAAGTGATTTTAAAAACGCCTACGGGCGTGACTCCTAAGGGCTAGATATCGGTTCGATCCCGGTAGGGAGTGCCATTTTTTGAAGCCGAAACTCCTTGATTTATCAAGGGTTTAAGGCTTTTTTAATTTTACGGGAAAATGGAAAACCGTGGAATTTATAGATTTTCACGAGCCGATTTGTCATACTTTTCCACATTTTCAATCAAATACAGGCAAAAAAATCACCGGGACTCACTTTTTCGTGAATCCCGGATTTTCGTTAGGCTGTTTTTTTACAGTCCACTGTTATATGGTATATTTTATCTACCGAGAAGACAATCGAAGAAGTTTACATCGAAGCCGTCTTCCTTAAGGTCGTTGTATTTGCCGATATTGTTGACGAGTGCAACTATTGTGCCGACTTTTCTGACAAAGTTATTGAATATTGAAGCAAAAAATGATTTTTCATATTCGTGACCGCCCTCGTTGGTGGTCTTTTTTATTGTGAATGAATTGAATGCATCTTTAGCGCCTACTTCGTATGATTCAACTGTGATTGAGTCATCGCTGCAGGTGAGAATGTTGTATGTGGGCTCCATTGTCAGGTAATCGAAGCCGATTTCTTCATTCAGACCGAGCCCTTCGTCTGTTCTGGGATGGTTGATTGAGCAGGAAACCATGTAAACAGTACCTGCAGGGTCAACCATTTCAGGTGCAAGGGGAGCAACATTCCTGCTGTTGTAAAGAACATTTGATACTGTATAGAAATGGCTGTGACCGAGAAGAACAAGGTCAATTGCGAATTCATCAACTATGGGTGCCCACATAAGGCGGAGAAGCTCATTTTCGCTTTCACGGTGGGGGATTCTGCCGCTGTAAAGGTCGTGATGAGCCATCATAACTCTCCATTTTACATCGGGATTTGCTTCTACTGCCTTTTTAACGAATTTGTAATGGTCAGCACCTGATGCATTGTTTGTGTCTGCAACAAGGAAAAGCACGTCGCCCTTTACAAACCAGTAGTTATCGCCGACATACGAGGAAATCATTGCTTCTTCATATTCATTGGGAAGATTTGCAAATGTCTTGTATTCAGCACCCTTACGGTCGTGGTTGCCGATTGTTGTTGCGACGGGAATTGACTTAAGAATGGGTGAAACAGTGAATGATTTGTATTCTGCTTCACGGCCTTTTGTTGCCTGGTCACCTGCTGAAAGAATGAGAGAAACATCGTTTTCCCTTGCAAGAACATCTTCAAGAGTGTTGTTGAATTTGAATGATGTAGTGCAAAGTAAATCGGGATTTTCTTCCTCGTCTGTGACATGGATATCTGTCATATAAACAGCCTTGAATTCGTTTCCGGCAGCTGTTGTGAATGAATATACATCAGATTCATAATCACCGCTTGTTGCTTTATAATAGTATGTTGTGCCGTATTCAAGCCCTTTAATTGTTACATGGTTGACATAATCACCATCGGTGGCTTTTTCTGAAGTACCTGTGAATGTCTCTGCATCAAGCATAAGAATGTTTAAGCTGACAGTAACTTCGGGTGTGTTTTCGTCAGGAGTGTACCATGTGAAATTTCTTTCAGTTTCATCGGAGCCCACAAACATGATAAGCCCTGCCTTTGCATCATCTGATTCCCATACGTAGTCCCATGCAATTTCACTCATTGCAAAGGTGGGGATAACTGATGATGAAAGAAGAACAGCAGTAAGAAGTACACACAGAAGCTTCTTTGTGATTTTTTTCATATAATTACCTCTTTGTTTTAATTTATAAATATTATAATGCAAAAAAAAGGAAATGTCAACGCCGACACCACATAAGGAAGTATTTGTTTCTCGATAAAAATTCCCTGTATTTTTGCCAAAAGCCTCGCAAGGCGTCAGCCTTGCTGCGTTTTGTGGCTTCAATACAATAAATTTTACTATCTTACGAAACTGCGAAGCACTTTAAAATGAGAATTTTAACTTTTTTAAAATAATAAGCAAACAAGCCGGTTTGTTATTGAATATTGTTTTAAAATATGCTAAAATGGAAAAATAATATTGAGGGGTATTTTATGAATTGCATAATTAAGAAAGCTCTTTCGGCTTCGCTTTGCGCCGCAATGGTGTTAAGCTTTGCCGCATGCGGAGAAGAAAAGGGCAAAGCCGAAGAAACAGCGTCCTCAATTAAGGGAGCGTCAGAAATTCCGGAAAAGTCTCCCGAAAACATAACCGACAGAGAAATTTATACGGCAAATTCGGTGTCTTCTCTGCTCTCGGTATATAATTCAATCAGAATAACCTGTGAATATGACGGGTTATCGGTAATAAAGTATATATTCAATAAAAACGGGAAGCCGGTTTTTATTGAGGATAACCAACAGTCCGAAGAAACAAGAGAGGTACGGTTTTGGTATAACGGCTTTAATTTTTCCCTCGAAGGCGATAGAGTCAAGGTCAATTTCAGCTTAGAAGATCTCCCCGATACTAACAGCGATTTCCCTTTTGAATATATGATTTCAGATAATGTTACGGGAGAAGTTGTGGGATATATCGGCGAGAGCGACGGCTGCTATGAATTTAGCGTAACGGGAAGAGACGAAGAAATTCATTATGCCGAAAATCATTTCTTTGATAAAAAAACCGGCGCCGTCAAAAAATCAATTTGCAGTTATGATGGCAAAGAATTAAGCAGAACCTATTTTGATTATGATACTCCGGTTGCATATGCCTCTGTTCTTGACGGCTGGGATAGAAAGCTTAAAGAAGTTACCGTTATTGCGGTGATATCAGAAGGTTACGCCGAAAGCGTTGTTACCAAAAAATACTATATTCCTGCCGGCTGGGAAATGCTGCCCTATTCTTACGAAGAGGCTGAGGTTTACTTAGATGAAGGCATGACTAAGCCTTACCGATATCCCGGCGACGGAGTTGACTACACCATTTATGTAACGAATATAATGGGATGAGGAAAAAGCTCTAAAGGCTGACGAGGCGTTTTTTTTAAAACCGTTGGCAGATACGGCAAAAAGTCCTTTTGGCTGCACTGTCCTTAGGGTTGAGGATTGCAAATTGCCTAAGGGAAAATATAAACTATATTACGAAAGGAGAAATTAATATGGGACTTATTAAAGCAGGATTGGGTGCGCTCGGGGGAACCTTGGCGGATCAATGGAAAGAATTTTTCTATTGTGATTCAATCAGCAAGGATGTTTTGGTTGTTAAGGGTCAGAAGAAGGTTTCAGGCCGTTCTTCCAATACAAAAGGAAATGATAATATCATTTCAAACGGCTCAGGCATTGCCGTTGCCGACGGTCAGTGCATGATTATCGTGGAGAACGGAAAAGTTGTTGAGGTTTGCGCCGAACCCGGCGAATTTACCTACGATACATCAACCGAGCCTTCAATTTTTTCGGGAAACTTAGGCGAAAGCATCAAGCAATCATTTAAGGTAGTCGGAAAACGCTTTACTTTCGGCGGAGATACCGGAAAGGATCAGAGAGTCTATTATTTTAACACCAAGGAGATAATAGACAACAAGTTCGGAACCCCAACTCCTTTTATGTTCGATGTTGTCAACAAACATATCAATATGCACAGAACGGTTCAGGTCAGGTGCAACGGCATTTATTCCTACAAAATAGTCGATCCTCTGCTTTTCTATACGCAGGTATGCGGAAATTTAGCCGATGAATACACGAGAGCAGAAATTGACGGCCAGCTCAAAACCGAATTTATCGATGCGTTACAGCCGGCTTTTGCGGCTCTTTCGGAGCTTGAACTTCGTCCTGCCCAGATTCCTGCCCACACAAAAGAGCTTAAAGATGCGCTTAACGCAGCCCTTGCTCAGACATGGACACAGGGCAGAGGAATTGCCGTAAACAGCATTGCGATTAATCCCATAAACCTCACTGAGGAAGATATGAAGAAGATTAATCAGATTGAGGATGCCGCAACCATCGGCAGCAACCCGTTCACGATGGCCGGCAGAATGACCGATGCAACCGCAGCCGGCATAGAGTCCGCCGCGGCTAACGAAGCCGGAGCAATGACAGGCTTTATGGGCATGGGCATGGCAACCGGTATGGGCGTTGGCGGCGGATTCGGCGCCGCACAGGGGATGTACAGCATGGGCGTTCAGCAGCAGGCGCAGCAGATGCAGCAGCCTTCAGCTCCTGCAAACGGCTGGACCTGCGCATGCGGTGCAACTGCAACCGGCAATTTCTGTCCAAACTGCGGTGGCAAAAAGCCCGAACCTAAGCCTGCCGAGGGCGGTTGGAAATGCGCCTGCGGCGCAACCGCAACGGGAAAATTCTGCCCCGAGTGCGGCTCGCCCAAGCCTGCAGACGATGGCTGGAAATGCTCTTGCGGCGCTGTGAATAAGGGAAAATTCTGCCCCGAATGCGGCGCAAAGAAGCCTGCAGGTGCTCCGCTTTACCGCTGTGATAAATGCGGCTGGCAGCCGGAAGATCCTCATAATCCTCCCAAGTTCTGCCCCGAGTGCGGAGATATTTTTGATGATAACGACGCTAAATAATTTAAAAACAGCGGCACTAGGCATATGAAAATTTGATTACAAGCATTGAAATTATGGCGAATACCCTGATGATGTCAAACTCAGCGCAGATGTCTTGGAGAATGATACACCCTAAGCTCCTCTTGAAAGGGCAGAGGAGATGAATTAGGATGCAGGTGTACAGGAAATAATCAGCGATCTGAGAGTTAATTAACCTATAAAATTTTATTACAGGAGAGAAATACTATAGGACTTTTTGATAAAAAATTTTGCGATATTTGCGGAGAGAAAATAGGACTTTTAGGCAACAGAAAGCTTGAAGATGGCAATATGTGCAAGGATTGCGCAAAAAAACTGTCTCCGTTTTTCAGCGACAGAAGAAGCTCAACTATTGAAGAAATAAAGCAGCAGCTTGCTTACAGAGAGCAGAATAAGCAGGTTCTTGCAGGCTTCAATCCTACCCTTACTTTCGGCGAGGATAAAAAATTTATGTCGATACAGTGAACGGCAATTTTGTTGTATCACGCTACAACAGAGGCAACTGGTCTGATGAAAACCCCGATGTTATGGCCATTTCCAGCATTATGAGCTGCAACCTTAAAACAGACGAGGATAAAGACGAAATCTACACTCAGGGAAAAGACGGCCAGCGCGTCAGCTACAACCCGCCGAGATATAAGTTCTTCTATGACTTTATTCTGGAATTTAAAGTAAATAATCCTTATTTTGATGATTTTGAGGTTCAGCTCAACGATACAAGAGTTGAGGGTATGGGAACAGTTGAATATAACCGCTATCAGCAGATGGCAATGCAGGTTATTAACACCCTTACTCCCGGTGCGGCAATGCCCAATATGAACATGGGCGGCATGAATATGGGAATTAACAACGGTATGCCCATGAATCAGGGCTATGCTCCACAGGGCAGCTTTGCACAGCAGAATCCCTATGCGCAGCAGAATCCCTATGCACAGCAGAACCCCTATCCGCAGCAGAACCCTTATGCACAGCAGAATCCCTATGCACAGCAGAACCCCTACGCACAGCAGAATCCCTATCCGCAGCAGAACCCTTATCCGCAGGCTCCTAATGCGGCGGCTTACGGCGCTGCAGCCGGCGGATATGCTCAGCAGCCTGCTCAGGCTCAGGCTCAGGGTCAGGAGTGGGTATGCTCTGCCTGCGGCGCAAGAAACAGCGATAGCATGTTCTGTGAGTGCTGCGGAAGTCCGAGACAATGAGATGTCTGTCAAAAATGAAGCTTGTTCTGATTGTTGTTGCTTCTGCCGTGGTGCTCGTTGCCGTTGCTATCGGAATTATATATTCCGTTTTGAAAATACAAGTGCTCGACAAATACGGAATGGTATACGAAAAGGCTAATATAGTCGATGAGTGTGTATATTCTCTTCATGGCGGAATGGAGGGCGAGAGCCTGTATATCAGGCTCTCCGCCGATAAAAACGGCAATGCCGCTATTGAGTTTTCACGGCCTGAGTTTAACGGAGCTTCCGAAGAAGCAAAGACAGGTTCCGTTCCCTTTGAAGCGATTGAAAAGATTCGTTCCGTCTGCACAGAATACGGAGTGATGAGCTGGGGAGAGCTGAAAAACAGCGAGTTAATTGCGCTGGACGCTCCAACGGTATCATTGACCTTTTCCGTAAAGGAAGAGGATTATTCAGTAACAATCAACAGCAATCAGGCGCTTCCCAAAGGCAGTAACGGAATTTTTAACGAAGTATACAGTATTTTAATGTCATATTTACAAGGAGATGATTAAACTTGTCAGCAGTATTAGAGCAAAAGTGTCCCTGTTGCGGAGGTGCTGTTGCTTTTGACACAGGCTCGCAAAAGCTGAAATGTCCCTATTGTGATACCGAGTTTGATGTTGAGAATTTTTCTCAGGGTGACAGCTCGGCAGAAGCTCATGACGATATTACCTGGAATACTCAAAGCTCAGAGTGGGGAGAGAGTGAAACCGACGGAATGTCGGTGTATTCCTGCAATTCCTGCGGCGGCGAGATTATCGCCGATTCAACAACGGGCGCAACCTCATGCCCTTACTGCGGCAATCCTGTCGTTGTCAAAGGTAAGTTTTCGGGTGCGCTCCGTCCCGATTTGGTTATTCCTTTTAAGCTGGACAAAAAAGCGGCCAAAGAAGCACTGAAGAAACATATTTCATCTAAGAAATTTGTCCCAAAAGCCTTTAAAAACAATAATCACATTGACGAGATAAAAGGCGTTTATGTCCCTCATTGGCTTTTCACCTGTGATGCCGCCGCAAATATTAGTTATTCGGCGGAAAAAATCAGAAGCTGGTCTGATTCTGAATATGATTATACCGAAATTGAAAGCTATGAGGTTTTCAGAAGCGGATCCATCGGCTTTGATAATGTTCCCGTTGACGGCTCCGAAAAAATGCCCGATGACCTTATGGAATCTATTGAGCCTTTTGATGTTTCTCAAGCTGTTGATTTTAACACGGCTTATCTTGCCGGCTATCTTGCCGATAAATATGATGTCAGCGCAGATAAAAGTATCGCCAGAGCAAATGAAAGAATTAAAAACAGCGCAGGCTCTGCCTTTACCGAAACCGTTAAGGGCTACACAGCGGTTACGCCGAGAAGTGTTTATGTCAACATTGCAAACGGCTTTTATAAGTATGCCCTTTATCCAGTCTGGGTTTTGAAAACCAGATGGAACGGAAAGGAATACACATTCGCAATGAACGGCCAGACAGGAAAATTCGTCGGAGATATTCCGACGGATAAAAAAGCGGTCACCAAAGCTACTCTTCTGCTCGGTGCAGGCATCAGCGCTTTTTTATACGGCATTTCATGGCTGATTGAGTTGCTTTGAGGGGGTGCTGATAATGAAAAAGAGAATTATTGCGTTTGCTATTGCAGTTTTTGTCTGCTTCTCAATGACCTTTTCCGCATCAGCGGCAAGCTCTTATATTTTTGATGACGGCAACCACCTTTCATATGATGAGATAGCCGAGCTTAATTCAATGGCGGCAAGAATTGAAAATCTGTACGGTTACTGCGTAATGTTCTGCATTGCACAGGATGCCAACGGCGCAACCTACAGCTATTCCGAGGAGCTTTACAGTCTTGAGTCGGATAGTGAAAACGGCATTTTGGTTACTGATAATCTTGGAGCCAACGAGTATGCAATCTATCTTGCAGGAGCTGCCGAATATGTAATCACCGAGCAGATGGAGAATATTATTTGGGAGGCTTATGAATCAAGCGAAACATATTTTGGCGGCATTTCCTCCTATTATGCAGCGGTTGAGACTATTCTCGAAAGCGATGCTTATACTTCTCCCGTAACGCCTGCCGGTGAGCCCAACGGTTTGGCGGAAACCACAGCCGAATTTGTACCCGTCGAGCGTGAACTTCCTCTTGTTGTAGATAGGGCGGATTTGCTCACGGACGATGAAGAAAAAAACTTCTGTGCAAGATTTGAAATGCTGGCTCAGAAATATGAAATGGAGATTGCTGTTCTGACTGTTCCTGACCTTGAGGGGAAAACATCGGAAGAATATGCTGATGATTTCTATGATTACAACGGCTACGGCTACGGTGAAAACGACGATGGAATGCTTGTTCTCTATAAACCCGGCGCAGAGGGAAACCGAGAGATTTATATAACCACTCACGGCACAGGTTCAAGCACCTTTTTTGAGGACGCCCGCAACGAAATGATCGACGCTATGATAGACGACCTCATAGATGAGAATTATGCCGCCGCTTTCAACACATATGCCGACCTCGCTGAACAATATCTGAAGCCAAATGTCAGCTTTGTGTGGCTTTTGGTGTGCATAGCTATCGGTATGCTCACGGGCTTTGTTATCATTAGGTGCATTGCCGGCAGAAATAAATCCGTCCGAATGCAGACAAACGCAAATGTATATACAAGGCCGGGCAGTATGGTTGTTACCGGAGGCGTTGATAATTTTGTCGGCAAAACAGTTAACAGAACCCCAAAGCCGAAGAACGACAGCTCGGGCTCAGGCGGAAGCCACACAAGCTCGTCCGGCAGAACCCACAGCGGCAGCGGAAGATCTTTTTAATTTAAAGGAGTTAGTTTTATGGCGCTTTTTGATATGCTCAAAAGCAAAGCAAAAACGGCTGTTACGCAAACAGTCAGGGACACCGTGACGAAAGCGGCGCAAAATATAGGCTGCAAGAGTGAAAAAATAGTTTTCCAGTCAATTCCTACAAGCCTTGAAGAATTTAAAGCTCTGCCGCAGGCGGCTATGTCTACGCCCTTTGAAACAGCGGCAATGACCGTTCTTGCTTTCAACTGTTATAATCAAAACAAGGAGCTTTGTTTTGAAATGCTCGATTATCTAAGAGGCCCCAGACCCTTGAGTGGCATAGATAAGCAGTTTATTTCCGATCGTTTCAGGGATTACGATTATGTTCCTCGCTCCTATTTTTTAGGTGCGTCCCCCGAGAACGATTATCAGCCCTCACAGCCCCTAACTGTTGCCGTCAGCGATAATCCCTATTCTTATGAGGCTCAAGGGTATGTAAAGATGTTCATACCCTCAGGCGGAGCAGACAGCCCGCGACCCATTCAGCTCAGAGAAGCCAAGGACGGTAAATGGTATCTTTGGGAGCAGTTTTTGCTAACGGCAATTCGTCAGCCCGAAAGCTCAAATCCATGGGCATGATAAAACCGGCTTGAAGCAAAAGAGTGCGGCTACTGCAAGCCTGCCTATTCTTAACGGGAACGCTTTTATAACCGTTGAAGCAATTCTTACGAAGGCTTTTCCGATGCTGCGGAAAGTATTCTGCGCTTTGCGCCCATTGGTTTTAACAAGGCGCAACCTGCAGCCATACGCAATGCAAACGAAAAGGTATCGGCGGATATGCAGTATTCTGGAAAGATTTTGTTACTAATTTTTAAGATTCAGGAACAGAGTATTTCATCTGCCTTTGTATACACGAAAAAACTGATAAAGGTTAAAAACAGCCTCCTTGTATTTGTCTTTTTACAAGGAGGCCTGTGTTTTTTCTGATATTCGGTTGTTGACGAAAGTGTTTTTGTAATGATACAATTTGTACCGAGATTATAGCTTAAAATAGGCGGCGTTGGGAAGAATTATGCAGAAAATATTCTTGCTCCCAACAGCCGTGATTCTTAAATGCGTGTTGGTATCGTAAAGTCTCCTCAAAAAGAATTTTATAAATTCTGTTGGCGGTTCTGCGGATATGTGGAACGAAGATAAAATTCACGATCGGCATATAATAATCAGATTCTTTCTGATGCTAATCTATATTTTTCGGTCAAATCCATTTGCATACCTGCGTATGACAACGCCGCATATAAATAGTTCTTATCATTTCGCACAGTGTTATATCACGAGCTTACAAAAATTTAAATCTTCTTAAAGCTCAGCACATTAAATAGCGAATATAATGGTTCAAGAATCATAAAATAACACTAAAACCGAAAGGATTTAGAATTATGTGTACGGCAGTCAGTTATAAAACAAACAGCTTGTATTTCGGCAGGACATTGGATAATGATTTTTCCTACGGCGAGGAAGTGACCGTAACTCCCCGTAATTTTCCCTTGGAATTTAAGCATGCAGGGCTGATGAAAAGCCACTATGCAATTATAGGTATAGCTTTTGCGGCGCAGGGTTATCCGCTCTACTATGACGCAATGAACGAAAAAGGGCTTTGCATGGCAGGGTTGAATTTTGTGGGGAATGCTGTTTATAAAGAGCCTGTTCAAGGCAAGGATAATATTGCGCAGTTTGAGTTTATCCCGTGGGTATTGGGGCAGTGCGTAAGCGTTGAGGAGGTCAAAGCTCTGCTGAGCAGAATCAACCTGACGGGTACGCCTTTCAGCCCTGATTTGCCTGTGGCTCAGCTCCATTGGATTATTGCCGACAGCAAAGCAACCATAACAGTCGAATCCGTTGCGGATGGACTCAAGGTTTATGATAATCCCGTCGGTGTTCTGACAAATAATCCGACTTTTGATAAGCATATGTTTTTGCTGAATAATTATATGAATTTAACCGTAAAAGTGCCCGAAAACCGATTTTCCGAAAGCTTGGATTTGCACAGATACAGCTGGGGCATGGGTGCAATAGGCTTACCCGGAGATTTATCCTCAACTTCCCGCTTCACAAGAGCCGCTTTCATTAAATCAAATAGCCTTTGTGACGGCGATGAAAGATCCGGCGTCGGCCAGTTTTTTCATATTATGGATACTGTTTCACAGCCTAAAGGCTGTACTGTTTTAGATAGCGGAAAATATGAGATAACCCTATACACCTCTTGCTGCAGTGCGGAGAAGGGCATATATTATTATACAACCTACGGCAACAGGCAGATTACCGCAGTCAATATGCACAAAGAGGATTTATTCGGTTGTGATTTAGTGCGGTATCCCGTAATTTGCGATGAACAAATCAAAATGCAGAACTAAAAAATACAGCGGCAGGATTATGTTTTAGTCCTACCGCTGTGTATTTTTTAAACTATAAGTGAAGCCAATATAACCAGCACTGCAAATCCGCCGATAAAGGGGAGAATAATCGGAAGAAACGGCCATATAAAGGGCAATGAAACGAGGCTTGAAATAATGCCCACACTTACTTTTATAGCCATGGTGCTTTCTGCTTCGGAAATGTTTTGCCAAGTGAAGTAAACATCTTTTCCCTCGGCATAGTATTGGTCTAAACCGATTGAATCCTTGCTTTCAACCTCTTTTAAACCGCATTCTTTAAAGCCGTCGGAAACAATTTTTTGCATTTCTTCATCTTTAAAGGTTATTCTGCCAACCATACGAAGCTCGTTAGCAGGCTCTTCCTTGCGGAGATGACCGTTCTTGAAACCTGTGCACCACCAATATTTGCCGTATTCCCTTGTAAATTCTCTCTTCCATGTTCCGTTTTTTTCACAATGATACAAGGTCATTTCCATATCCAGCCAATCTTCTTCGGCAGGGCAGTTATACATTGTCCAATCATTTACACCTTTCTCGCTGTGAGGTCTGTTGTAAATGCCGATTTCGCCGCCGTAGAATATCATGCCGTATTGACCTTTCCACATCTGCAGCATCCAGTCTTTGTCTTCATATGTGAAGAAAACACGAATATAGTCATATTCCAGCAGAATATAGGGAGCGGCCAAATCGTAGATTTTGCCGAATCCGAAGTTATACTGCCAAGCATCTTTATCGTTTGTGTAGTAGTAATCGTCGTGGTAGCTGTATTGGTAGCTGAGAATTTGCTGTTTTACGAGCAGATCCTTGAACAGATTGCCGCCTGTAACTACATTGATCGAAAACTCACCGGTGAGTGTTTCACCGTCAACCTCGGCAGAAGCTATGATTACTGCCTTACCTTCACCAACGCCCCTTACAAGTCCGTTCCGGTCAACCGTGGCAACTTTTTCATTTAGCGAAGTCCAAGTGATTTCAGGCTGAATTTCAACATTGGTTACGGATGCAGTCATTTGAACCGTGCGCCGAACTGCAACGGTCAAGCTTTCGCTTTTTAGCACCAACGCATGGCTAATCGGCTGTTCCTGAGACGGCTCCTGAGTAGAGTCCTGCGCCAAAGCCATAATAGATACAGTTGAGCCGAGCATGAGCATGGCAAGAATTACGGATAGAATCTTTACTGCAAAATTTCTTTTGTTCATAGGCTTCTCCTTCAAATAATATAGGTAAATATTATAAACAATAATTGTTAAATTTTTGTTAATTTTTTAAATTTAATTCAAATTTATTGTTTTTTAGTTTTACGGGCTTACTATTTTCATCTTTATTCCAAATTGGCATTATTTTCGGCCTTTTTGTGGTACAATAGCATACTGTAGTTTTTATGAACAGAAGGCGCAGAATATTTTGGAAAAGACTAAGAAATTAAACGATACAAAAGAATATGTTTTTGCTTTTTGGCGGTGGCTCTTTTTAGGAGTTGCCTTGGGTGTGGTCTGCGGATTAGTCGGCGCAGCCTTTTCTAAATCAATTCAAGGCGTAACAGCTCTTCGCTCGGAATATCCGTGGCTGCTTTATCTCCTCCCTTTGGGAGGCCTTGTTTCCGTTGCTCTATATAAGCTATGCAGGGTATCCGGAATCGGTACTGACGATGTTATGGAAAGCGTGAGGTCTGAAAAAAAGGTTCCGTTTATGTTGGCTCCGGCAGTTTTTGCGGCTTCGTCAATATCTCATTTATTGGGAGCGTCTGCGGGCAAAGAGGGTGCGGCACTTCAGCTTGGCGGCAGCATTGCAAGTGTGTTCGGCAAGATTTTTCGTTTGGATGATAAAACTCACCACATAATCACAATGTGCGGCATGGGCGCACTTTTTTCTGCTGTTTTCGGGACTCCTTTAGGTGCTTGCGTTTTTGCATTGGAGGTAATAAGGGTAGGCCATTTCTGCTCTGCTGCATTTTTCCCTGCTATGGTTTCAAGTGTAACCGCCTTTGGAATATCTCAAATGTTGGGTGTTGAAGCGGAAAGATTTTCTGTCAATGCGGTGAATGAATTTTCTCTTGATACACTTTGGCGAGTAGCTGTTATAGCGGTTGCAGGAGCAGTAGTCAGCATTATTTTCTGTGGGGCAATTCACTATGCCGATAAGTTTTTTGAAAAGGCTTTTAAAAATGCTTTTTTGCGTATTGCTGCGGGCGGCGTTGTTATAGTTTTGCTCACTCTTTTGGTCGGCACAAGAGATTATAACGGCGGCGGCAACCATGTTATTGAACGCATTTTTGAAGGCGGAGAAATCCGCTATGAAGCTTTTGCGCTCAAAATTTTGTTTACTGCTATAACCATCGCAGCAGGATATAAAGGCGGAGAAATTGTTCCCACTTTCTTTATAGGCGCAACCTTAGGTGCTGCTCTTGCCGTGCCTTTGGGCTTAGACCCTGCTTTTGCGGCGGCTGTAGGTATGGCAGTTCTTTTCTGCTCGGTCACAAACTGTCCTTTGGCTACGATTATTATCAGCGCTGAGCTGTTCGGTTCAGAGGGCTTAATGTATTATGCCTTTGCGGCGGTAATGGCATTTTTGCTTTCGGGCAGATACGGTCTTTACCATAAGCAGATTTTTGTGTTCTCAAAGCTGCATGAATAGAGCATTGGCTATTGAAAAATGTAAATATTTGTGATAATATTATCAAGATATCGTTTGTGAAAGGAATTTTACAATGCTTAACACAGAAAAAACTATGGATAAAATTGTTGCTCTTTGCAAAGGCAGAGGCTTCATTTTTGCAGGCAGCGAGATTTACGGCGGCCTTGCAAATACTTGGGACTACGGCCCCTTAGGCTCAAGGCTTAAGAACAATGTTAAAGATACATGGCGCAAGCGTTTCATTCAGGAGCGCAAGAACAGCTACGAGGTTGATGCTGATATTCTCATGCATCCCAGAGTATGGGAAGCAAGCGGCCATGTTGCCAGCTTCTCCGATCCTCTTCTCGACTGTAAGGAGTGCAAAATGCGTCACAGGGCAGACAATCTTATTGATGATTTTGACCCCAACGCTCATGCAGACGGCATGACTAAGGACGAGATGTTTGAGTTCATCAAGGCAAACTCAATTCCTTGCCCCCATTGCGGCAAGCACAATTTTACGCCTATCCGTGAGTTTAACCTCATGTTCCAGACTTTCCGAGGCGTTACTAACGATGGCAAGAGTACGATTTATCTCCGCCCCGAAAACGCTCAGGGTGAATATGTAAACTATCTCAATGTTCAGCGCACGATGCGCGCAAAGCTTCCTTTCAGCATCGGTCAGATAGGTAAGGCTTTCCGCAACGAAATAACTCCCGGCAACTTTACTTTCCGCACAATCGAATTTGAGCAGATGGAGTTCCAGACCTTCTGCAAAGAGGGCACAGATAACGAGCTTTACGATTACTTCAAGGAGTACGGTCTCAAATATTATCAGGATCTTGGCATCAAGCCCGAAAACCTGCGTTACCACGACCACGAAAAGCTTGCCCACTATGCAAAGGCCGCTTGTGATATAGAGTTCCTCTTCCCCTTCGGTTGGGGTGAAATCAACGGCACTCATAACAGAACAAACTTCGACCTTACCCGTCACCAGGAATACAGCGGCACCAAGATGGATTATCTTGACCCCGAAACAAACGAGAGATATATTCCCTATATCATCGAATCAACCTACGGCCTTGACCGAACAGTTCTTGCCCTTCTCTGCGAAGCTTATGATGAAGAGGTTATTGATGCTGAGAAAAACGACACAAGAGTTGTTCTCCACCTCAATCCCGCAGTTGCGCCTTATAAGGCCGCTGTTCTTCCTCTTTCAAAGAAGCTTTCCGGCGAGGCTCTCAAGGTTTACGAGATGCTTCAGAAGAAATTTATGGTTGACTTCGACGAAACAGGCTCAATCGGCAAGCGTTACCGCCGTGAGGATGAAATCGGTACACCTATCTGTATCACGTACGATTTTGACAGCGTTGAAGACGGCTGTGTGACAGTTCGTGACCGTGATACTATGGAGCAGAAGCGCATCAAGATTGAAGAGCTTGAGGCTTATATTGCAGCTGCTATTGAGTTTTAAACCCTATAAATAGTTTTGCCTGCTGTGCTTTTTTCGAGCATAGCAGGCAATTTTTATTGTTTCTTATTGTTTTTTAATGCTGTTTAGTTTTGCATTGAGAGCAAGCAGCTCTTCTTTAGAAAAGCTTATATTCATCATGCCGAGCATTGAAGTCAAGCGGAGGAGGGTGAAGCCTCCCATCATTTTCATAATGCCCTCGTCCATTTTCAGGCTGTCGCCCATGGCAGCTGCGGCGCCTTCTGCGCTTTGCATAGCGTTTTCAAGCTGCTTTGCTATTCCGGCGAAAACAGCTCTGCCCTCATCGCTTTTTAAAATTTCGCTCAGCTTGTCGTTAAGGGAATAATAACCCTCAGGCGCAGTGATATCAAACCAGTTGAGAACTGCGCCTTTTTCTTTTAGCCTATAGGCTTCGTTGAAGCTGTCCACTTTGTTGATGGTGCTTTCGTCCTTATATTCTCCTGCAGCAGCCGTCAGCTTTGTTTCGCCCATGTTGGGTACATCAAAATAGAAAAAGTGATTTTCGCTTCTTTGCTTGCCTACACTTTTTCCGTCGGCATACAGTTCAACTTCGGGCAGATTTGAATAAACTGTTACCTTGGTTACTTCCTCAACTCTGTCAATATATCGTTTGCCGCAGATGTGGACAAATTTTTCATCGCTCAGCCAAGCTTTGTAGGCATAAAACGCATCTTTTTTATACTTTCGGTCAAAGGTGACAAGTCCCTTGTGGTTTTGTCCGTTTTCGCCGCCCTCGGCTCGTGCGTCTGCGCCGAAATCAAACATATTCCACACATAAGTTGCCCAAATATATTCCCTGGAAAAAAGCTGTTTTATAAGCTCTTCGTGGTAATGTGCCTGATATTCTTCGGTGTAATCTCCCTGTGTGGGCTCGGAAGTGTGCCAGTCAAGCGCCTCGCAGCCGTATTCGCTCATGCCTACGGGAATATTCGGATATTCCCTGTGGAAATTGTCAAACCACGGACCATTCATATCTGTTTCGCCGCCATACCATCCGAAATAGTGGTTAAAGGCAACAACATCGGGAATTTGTATATAGGGGTCGTGAATATCGCACATGGATACAACGGCAACGGTGGTCAGCCTTGTGGGGTCAAGCCGGTGGGCTAAATCGTTTAATATGCGGTGGTTTTCCAGCAAATCTTCGTTGGATTTTCCCGTCATTGTTATTTCGTTTGAAAGACCCCAAACTACGATTGAAGCATGGTTGTAGTTTTGAGTTATCAGCTCTTTCATTTGGCTTATTGTATTCTCTCTGCCATCGGGCATATGGCTTGAAATATAGGGGATTTCCGCCCATACAACAAAGCCGAGTTCATCGCAAAGGTCATAAAAGCGTTGGTCATGCTGGTAATGGGCAAGGCGGATTGTGTTTGCGCCGAGCTCAAGTATAAGCCCTGCGTCACGCTTGTGGTTTTCCGGCTGTAAAGCGTTACCCAAACCCCACCAATCCTGATGCCTTGAAACACCTCGCAGGGGATAGCTCTCTCCGTTGAGAAAGAAGCCTTTTTGAGGGTCAATTTCAAAGGTGCGGCAGCCGAATCGAGTATTTACTCGGTCTATGATTTTCCCCTTTTCCATAAGCTGTGCCGCAAGGGAATAAAGATACGGGTCCTTTGTGCCGTGCCATAAGTGAACATTGGGAATGTTAAAAGTTACCGATGTTTCGCCGCTCTCTTTTGTTTCAATTTCTGCGCCTGATTTGTCATAGAGCTTGTAGCGCACGGTTTGCTCCGGCTTTTTATCGGTTAAGAAAACTTCCACTTTAACTTCGGCGTCTTTACCGTCAATTTTCGGCGTAACGGAAATACCGGATCCGCCGAAGTAATCCAAATCAAAATGGCTGTTGCTCACGCCTATAATGTTCACATCTCTGTAAAGTCCGCCGTAGAAGGTGAAATCTGCATTTTGCGGATAAACTTCTTTGTTTTGGGAGTTATCAACGGTTATAACAAGTAAATTATTGTCTTCAAGTGCGTTTGTCAGGTTAACTCGCCATATTGAATATCCGCCGTCATGTTCAGCAAGCTTCTTGCCGTTTAAAAACACGGCTGCAGAGGAATTAGCACCGTTGATTTCGAGATAATACTGCTCGGCTTCCGGTAAATCGGTTAAACTGAAGCTTTTTGCATAACAGCAGATGCCTCTGTAGTAGTCGTTGCCTCCGTCCTGGCCGTCAATATCGTTCCATGTGTGGGGCAAATTGACCCAAATCCAGTTTTTCGGCAGGGTAAGGGGAACCGTGTTTGTCTCCTTTGAAAAAGCCCATTTTGCGTTAAAACTCAATACTTTTCTCATCGTTTATTCTCCTGTTCTTTTATGCTTAATTGCAAGCTCGGCAACATTTTGCTCAACCTGCTTTTTGTGTAGGGGATACCAGAACCAAAGCACGGCGGCGAGCAGTAAAAAACCTATGGCAGGTACTAATGTTGATATACCGTAAATTCCGTCTAAAACTTGGGGCGTCTGAGTAACTCCCTGTGTGGCGGCGCTCTCGTTATAGCCTATTGCCGTCAACAGCCAACCCGAGAGTCCTGCCGCAAGAGCCTGACCGAGCTTTCTGGCAAAGGAATAAAGAGCATAAACCGAGCCGTCCTCGCGAATACCGTTTTTTATTTCCGAATAATCTATGACATCCGTAATCAGCGCCCAGGAAACCATGGAGAATATACCTAAGCCTAACCAGCAAAGGGCTTGAAGCGCTATATAAATCCATACGTTTGAGGGACGCAAAATGAACATCACAAGGCATATAAATCCTGCAAAAAGGTTTGATACTACGCTGACCTCGGCTTTACCGAGCTTGCGTGTGAGCGGCTTGGAAAATGCCGCCGCAACTATCATTCCAAAGAGCATAGTGACCGTTGAAGCGGACTGCGCCTCCTTGCTTCCGTAGTAATCGGGGAAGATGTATGCCGCCATGTTTTGCATTGTGAGCTGAGCAAGCAGCATAACAATGCTTGCGACGATTATTGAAATCAGCGCACGGTTTTTAAGTGCATTTTTCAGCATTTGGCCGGCGGAATTTTCCTTGAAGGCGTCGGGCTTAACTTTGGGTCTGACGCGTTCTGTAACAAGAGCGTAGCAAATAAGATAGCAGATAATCGACAGAACGGAGAATAATCCAGCCATGATTGTGACTTTTCTGCCTATAAGCACTTCTTTTTCGCCGATTGTTTCGTAAGCGAAAAGGGGAAAAATAATGCCTATAATGGCGCCGGCAAGTGTGCCTCCCATGGTGCGGAAAGTGGAAAGAGACTGCCTGTCTCCGGGGTCTGCGGATATAGCCGAAGCCATGGAGCCGTAGGGGATATTGATGGAGGTATAAAAAAACGAACCCCATATAATATAGGTTACTAAAAAATAGGCAATTTTGCCCCAGTAGGGAAGTATATCGGCAAGGAAGGATTGGTACATTAAAAATGATGCAATAGCCACGGGAAAGCTCATTCGCAAAATCCATGGCTTGAATTTGCCGTGTTTGGTGGTTTTGCCTTTGTCGCAGATTCTGCCCATGGTGACATCCGTAAAAGCGTCTACAAAGCGTGCAACCATCATAATTGTGCCAACTGCGCCGGCGCTGACTCCCATAACATCGGTGTAGAATTTCATCAGCACCATTGTTGAAAGAATAAAGGTGAAATCGTTGCCGAAATCACCGAAAAGATAGCCTACTTTATCTTTTATACCGAAAGGTTTAAACGATTTTTCCATATATTCACACTCCTTCATATATTTCTTTTTGTAGTGTGACACAAAATTTTTGTTTTATAAGCTGTTGTAAATAAAAAATGCACCTGCTTTATTTGCAGATGCATTGATAATACTTGCCACCTTAGGTTTAAATTAAACTATTTCCAGTGAAGTATCGGTTTCTTTAATTTCAAAAAATGCAGGCCGTTCATCCGGCTGATTGTTGGGGCAGTGCAAAGTCAGCCGCAATTTGCCGTCAAGCCCCTTAAATATCATTCCGTGGCCTCCGTTATCGTCAAACAGGTTAGGCAGATGCTTCCAACTGCCGCTGATTTTGCCGTTATCGGAGGTGCAGACGCATTGAAAATATTTACCGTTAACCGTAGACCATATCATGATAAGCTTTTCGTTTTTAAGTCTGTACATAAAAGGTCCGTCGGTTACATTATGACAGCTTTCATTACCCTCGCGGTTTAGAAAACTGCTTGCGGCAAAAAGAGTTTTCGGCTCGCCTACAGCTTCTTTTAAATCCGCTGTGAGCTGTATATAGTTTACCGTGCCGTCGAAAATTTGAGTGTGTTCGTGGCAGAAGACGCAGTAGGGTACGCTGTCTTCAACATAAAATGTGCCGTCCAAACATTCCCAATCGTAGGGAGTTATGGCTTTTCCCGTGAGAGGCTTGAATTCGCCTTCAGGTGAATCGGAAACTAAAACATAGGTGCCTCTGAGCCCGTTTTCCTTGCCAAAGGTGGCAAACATATAAAATTTTCCGCAGTATTCATGCACTTCGGGTGCCCAGTTTGCCTGCCTGTTAAGTCCGTACTTTTCCGAATCAAAAATAGATTTTGGTTCACTCCAATTTTCAAGGTCAGTGCCTTTGTAAACATCAACACCGCCAACCTTGATGCCGAAATCCTTAGCTCTCGTGCCATACATATAATAGGTGTTGTTATGCACTAAAACAAAGGGGTCGCGGATGTGTATGTCTTGGTTTTTCATGTGCTTAGTTCTCCTTGGTGAGCCACTCGTGCTCTTTAGCATAGAAGCGTGTAGTCTTGTACCACGGGTCGCCGTCAATGTGGCGAATCATCCAGATGTAACACATTTCGTAGCCGGGAGCTACAACCTGCTGATGGTCGTTGCCGTCCGTGATACAGGCAACTGAGCCTTGTGTGCTCTTGAAACAGTTATCACCGATAAAGCATGCACCGAAGCCTTGGGGCTTATCAAACTGATAGTAGTAAACTTCGGGCTGAGGATGGTGATGAGGGGGATAGCTCGACCATTTGCCCGGCTGGTTGAACACTTCGCCCAAAACCATATTGGAATATGGAGCATTGTCGTAATCAAAGATAGTGGAGCAAATTCTGTGGCCTGCGCCGCCCCATTGACCTTTTCCGAATTCCTGATAGAGGCAGTCCTCAGGTCTATAGAATACGGGCGTAAAATCTCGCTCGTTCTCCGTCTGCTGAATTAATATTTCGCTTGCCGCCTTTGCTGTAACCTTAACCTTAATGCCCTTAGGCACATGCAGGCAGTAGGGAGCTTTTTCAAAAGGAGTTGCTCTCTTCATGCTTTCTTTTCTGTCGAGCCATGCAATTTCAGCTTCACCGTAAAGAATCAAAAAAGCGGTTTCGCATTTTTCGTCAAAAACTTCTATTGCTTCACCGGCGTCAAACTTTTTAACACGGATTGTCATGTTCATTTCTGCGTTTTTGCCGCCGATTTCGCAGAGAGTTTTATAACCGTTTTTATCGTATTCGGGGTAGGTAAACATAATTATCATTCCTTAAAAAGTATTGTAAAAGCATTATACATCACTTGTTTTTAATTTACAATAATTATTGACCTTTTAGAAGCAAAAATTATAATCATTCTGTAATAAGCAATAGGTCAAAGGAAAAGTTTTATTTGAGATGATTTTTTAAACAGAATGTGTTAAAATAATATTATAATTTTTTGAAAGGAAAATTTTGAATGAAAAAACGCATTGCAGTTGCAGGCAGCTCCAATATGGATGTTGTGCTAAGCGTGAAAAAAGCCCCTGAACAAGGGGAAACTGTTTTGGTTAATTCTCAGAGCTTTATCCCCGGCGGTAAGGGTGCAAACCGCGCCGTTGCTCTGGCTCGTCTTGGGGCAGACCCTTTGTTTTCCTGCTGCCTTGGCGATGACGCTTTTGCCGAAACTCTCCTTGATGTCTATAAGGCTGAGAATATGGACCGGTCTTTGATGCGTAAAATAGGTAATGAAGCCACAGGCACTGCCTATATTTTTGTTGAAGAGACGGGAAAAAACAGAATATCCGTTTATTCCGGGGCAAATGCCGAATACGGTGAGGCAGATATATTTGCTTTGGTAAACCGTTTTGATGAGATTTCCATGGTCAATGCAGAGCTTGAGATACCGCCGGAAGCTGTGGAAAGACTTATAAAAGAATGTTGTCGGGCTGATATCCCTTGTGTAGTTGATGCAGGCCCTATAAGAGAGCTTAATAAAAAGATTTTCAAGGGCTGCTATTGCCTGAGCCCCAACGAAAGCGAAGCAAAGGCACTGACGGGCATTGAAATTGACGATATAAATTCGGCTAAAGAGTGTTGCCGTGAGCTTTATGATATAGGTATAAAATATGCCCTTATTAAGCTCGGCTCAAAGGGTGCGATTTGCTATGACGGAAGTGAATTTATTGTAAGCGAACAGTTTGACGGTGCAGGCAAAGTGCTTGATACAACGGCGGCAGGGGACTGCTTTATAGGTGCGCTTTGTTATGCCCTTGACAGCGGCAAAAAAATGAGAGACGCCATGCACTTTGCAAATGTTGCCGCAGGCATTGCAGTTACTCGCAGCGGCGCAATACCGTCTTTGCCTGCCTTGGCAGAGGTGGAAAGCTATCTTAAATAATGCAAGTTATCTAAAATAACGAAAGCGGTAACTCATCGAGAAAAATGAGCTACCGCCTGTTACTATATATTGGCCGGGACGAGTACATCAAACCAGGTGTACTCGTTTCGTTCTTATTCCTAAGCTATAATGGAGGGGCGAAATGGTTTGACGTATACCTCCTTGGGCAAAAAGCCCGTAGTAAAGACAGTCAGCCATCCTTCCATTACAGC
>CASFRX010000054.1 GCA_949297075.1 uncultured Oscillospiraceae bacterium
CTGATAAACCATTCTTAAAGCTACTGGCTTGATTGCGGGACCCGAAAAACCGCCCATTTTGTTAGCTATAATAGGCCTTTTTGTCTTTAAATCAATTCGCATGCCCAGAAGCGTATTAATCATACTGATGCCGTCTGCACCCGCCGCTTCACAAGCCTTTGCAATATCGGTAATATTTGTAACATTTGGTGAAAGCTTTATATAAAGGGGCTTTTTAGTCACCTTGCGCACTGCTCTTGTAACCTCAGCCGCAGCTTCAGGCGAAGTACCGAAGCTCATGCCTCCGCCGTGTACATTCGGGCAGGAAACATTGACCTCAAACCAACCGATTTGCTCCTGACTGTCGAGCTTTTCCACTGTATAAGCATAATCTTCAACAGAAAATCCGCTTACATTAGCCATTACAGGCTTATTAAAGCAAGCTTTAAGCTTAGGAAGCTCATTTTTAATAACATTCTCTACACCTGGATTTTGTAAGCCCACAGCATTAATCATGCCGCTGTCGCACTCAGCAATTCTCGGCGTCGGATTACCGAAACGAGGGTCTTTAGTAGTGCCTTTAAATGAGAATGTTCCCAGACAGTTAATATCGTAAATCTCGGCAAATTCATAGCCGAAGCCAAATGTGCCGCTTGCAGGGATAACAGGATTATCAATGGTAATTCCGCTTAAATTAATCCTGGTGTTTACCATATTATCTCCTCCCTCTCAAGCACGGGACCGTCCTTGCAAATGCGCTTGTTGCTGTACTTTGTTTTGCAGCTACAGCCCATGCAGGCACCAAATCCGCAGCCCATTCTCTCCTCAAAGCTATACTGACCGCTTGTAACGGCAACAGCTTCGATAGCTTTAAACATAGGCATAGGACCGCAGGTGAAAAAATATGTGTAATCAATATTCTTCATAGCGTCAGTTACAAAACCTTTAACGCCGTAAGAGCCATCGGCCGTAGCAACGGTAACGGCTGCACCTAAAGCCCTAAAATCGTCCTCTAAAAAAATTTCATCAGCAGTATTAAATCCGAGAACAACATTAACCTTTTTGCCCTGTTCAATGAGCTTTTTACAGAGATTATACATTGGGGGCACACCGACACCGCCACCTATAAGGAGGGGTTTATCGCCGCACTTATCAAGCCAATATCCGTTGCCTAAGCCAACAAGAACATCGAGCATTTCACCCGGTTTCATATCAGCCATCTGCTCGGTGCCGACTCCTACAACCTTATAAATAATCGTTATGGTGCCGTCGCTGTAATCGCAAATAGAAACGGGTCGGCGCAAGAACTTTCCTTCAAGCTTAATATTTATAAACTGACCCGGTGCGGTGACAGCGGATGTATCACCTTTAAGCACCATTTTCAAAACATTTGAAGTCAATTTTTCGTTTGAGAGAATTTCATATAACCCTTGAGTCATTTCGGTCTCCTTTTAAGCATCAATTGTGGAAATAAACAGTGTTGTTTCTTCAAGCACATCGAGAAGAACCTTAACAGTATCAAGAGAAGTAAACATAGTTACATTGTTTTCAACAGCACACTGTCTGATTTCGTGACCGTCGGAAAGGCCGCCGACAGAGCTCATATCCCTTGTGTTGATAACATATGTTACATATCCCTGACGGATGGCCTGGAGAATTTCCTCGCTGCCATCGCTGATTTTGGGAAGCATATGTGTCCTTATTCCGTTCTTTTTAAGGAAATTTGCCGTACCTTCAGTTGCCTGAATATTGAAGCCCATGTTATAGAAACGGCGGATAAGGGGCAGAGCCTCTTCCTTATCTTTATCGGAAATTGTAGCAAAAACCGTGCCGTAGTTCATAACATTCATGCCTGAAGCCTGGAGAGCTTTGTAGAGAGCACGGGTGAGGCTGTTATCGTAACCGATTGCTTCACCTGTTGATTTCATTTCGGGAGAAAGGTAAGCGTCAAGACCTCTGAGCTTTGAGAACGAGAAAGCAGGAGCTTTTACATACCAGCGCTTTTTACGGGGTGCAAGCGTATAATCTATACCTTGCTCTTTAAGGGATTTGCCAAGCATACAAAGGGTTGCAATATCAGCAAGGCTGTAGCCTGTTGATTTTGAAAGGAAAGGAACAGTTCTTGAAGAACGGGGATTAACCTCGATAATAAATACATTATCGTCTTTATCGACAATGAACTGAATATTGAAAAGGCCTACAATGCCGATGCCAAGACCGAGCTTCTTTGTATAATCAATAATTGTTTCCTGCACCTTCTCGGAAATACTGAATGTGGGATAAACGCTGATTGAGTCACCTGAGTGGATACCTGTTCTTTCAACAAGTTCCATAATGCCGGGAACAAACACATCAGTTCCGTCGCAGATTGCGTCAACCTCAACCTCTTTACCGACAATATACTTATCAACAAGAACAGGCTTATCTTCGTCTATTTCAACGGCATTTTTAAGGTATCTGCGAAGTTGTTCTTCGTCGGCTACAATTTCCATAGCTCTGCCGCCGAGAACGAAGGACGGACGGACAAGCACGGGATAGCCGATGCGTGAAGCGGCAGCTACGCCGTCTTCAATCTTTGTAACAGCCTGACCTTCGGGCTGAGGAATATTAAGAGCTTTAAGGACCTTTTCAAATGAATCACGGTTTTCGGCTCTTTCAATAGCGTCACAGTCTGTGCCGATTATTTTAACTCCTCTATCTTTAAGACCCTCGGAAAGGTTGATAGCGGTCTGACCGCCGAGAGAAGCAACAACGCCCTCAGGCTTTTCAAGGTGGATGATATTCATAACATCTTCAATACACAATGGCTCAAAATACAGCTTATCCGAGCAGGTATAGTCCGTTGAAACTGTTTCGGGGTTGTTATTGATGATGATAGCCTCGTAACCGTGCTTTTTAATTGTAGTAACAGCGTGAACAGTTGAATAGTCAAACTCAACGCCCTGACCGATACGGATAGGCCCTGAGCCGAGAACAATAATCTTCTTTTTATCGGAAACGATTGACTCGTTTTCAGATTCATATGTTGAATAGAGGTAAGGAATATATCCTGCAAATTCAGCGGCACAGGTATCAATCATCTTGTATACAGGGAACATATCGTTTGCTTCACGAATTTGATAAATCTCTTTGCCTGTCTTGTGCCAGAGCTGAGCAATGAAATCATCCGAGAAGCCCATTCTCTTTGCCTTATAGAGAACAGCTATGTCTCCTATATTTGCCTTAAGCTCATTTTCCATGAGAATAATGTTCTTAATCTTCTCAATGAAGAACATATCAATCTTTGTAACATCGCTGATAATGCCGAGATCCGTACCGCGGCTGATAAGCTCAGCTATAGCATAATAACGGTCGTCCGTGCCCTCGGGAATGTATGCCAAAAGCTCTTCTTCGCTGAATGTATCAAACTTCTTCATATAAAGGTGATTTACACCGATTTCAAGTGAGCGAGTTGCCTTGAGCATACTTTCCTCAAAGGTTCTGCCTATGCTCATAACCTCGCCTGTAGCCTTCATTTGAGTTGAAAGCGTGTTATTTGCCGTTGCAAACTTATCGAAGGGGAAGCGGGGCATTTTGGTAACAACATAGTCGATTGTAGGCTCAAAAGCTGCAGGAGTGTTTGCGATTTTTATTTCATCAAGAGTTAAGCCCATGGCAATTTTAGTTGTAACTCTTGCAATGGGATAGCCGCTTGCCTTAGACGCAAGAGCAGAAGAACGGGAAACTCTTGGATTAACCTCAATAAGGTAATATGTGAACGAAAGCGGATCAAGAGCAAACTGAACATTACAGCCGCCTTCAATTTTAAGAGCACGGATGATTTTAAGCGCACTGTCACGAAGCATGCTGTTTTCTTTAGCGGTAAGGGTCTGTGTGGGGCAGACAACAACCGAGTCACCTGTATGAATACCGACAGGGTCAACATTTTCCATGTTGCAGATTGCGATAGCTGTATCGTTTGCATCACGCATTACTTCATATTCAATTTCTTTATATCCCTTTATGCTTTTTTCAACGAGAACCTGATGAACAGGAGAAAGAGCAAGAGCGTTTTTGAGAATTTCACGACATTCCTCTTCATTGTCGGCAAAGCCACCGCCTGTACCGCCGAGGGTGAATGCAGGACGGAGAACAACAGGATAGCCTATTTCTTCAGCAGCAGAAAGACCTTCCTCCATTGTGTTGGCAATAAGCGAGGGAAGAACAGGTTCGCCTATGCTCTCGCAAAGCTCTTTGAAAAGCTCTCTGTCTTCAGCCATTTCAATACTCTTGCTGCTTGTGCCCAGAAGCTCAACTTCACACTCTTTGAGGATGCCTTTCTTTTCAAGCTGCATTGCAAGATTAAGGCCTGTCTGACCGCCGATGCCGGGAATAATTGCATCGGGACGCTCGAAACGGATGACCTTAGCAACATACTCAAGTGTGAGAGGCTCCATGTATACCTTATCGGCAATAGATGTATCAGTCATAATGGTAGCAGGGTTTGAGTTGCAAAGAACAACCTCATAACCCTCTTCTTTAAGAGCAAGACAAGCCTGTGTGCCTGCATAGTCAAATTCAGCAGCCTGACCTATAACTATAGGACCTGAGCCAATAACAAGTACTTTCTTTATATCAGTTCTCTTCGGCATTTTAATTTTCCCCCTTCATCATATTAATGAAATCTTTAAACAACTTTGAATTATCTTCGGGGTTTGATGCACATTTAGGTGTGAACTGAACGCCGAAAACCTTATCTTTTTCGCAAGAAACACCCTCAACTGTTTTATCAAAAACATTTATATGTGTTATTTCAAGCTCTGTTCCGCTTATTGAATCGGCATCAAGTGCGTAGCTGTGATTTTGTGAGCAGTTATCGAGCTTGCCGTCGGCAAGGCACTTGATAGAATGGTTACAGCCTCTGTGGCCAAACTTGAGCTTATATGTCTTTGCGCCGTAGGCAAGGCCGATTATTTCGTGGCCGAGACCTGCACCCAATATGGGATACTTGCCCTTGAGCTGCTTTACAAGCTCAATAACGCAGGCTACATCTTCGGGATTTCCGGGACCGTCTGAAATATAAATTCCGTCGGGTTTCATCTTAACAATAACTTCGGCTTCGGTATCATAAGGCATAACAGTAACATTACAGCCCATTGCATTGAGAGCACGGATTACGCTGTGCTTAATTCCGCAGTCAATAGCAACTACGCTGTATTTTGCATTAGCTGTTCTGGAATACCAACGCTTTTTGCAGCTGACTTTTTCAACTGCATCAGTTGGAATTGAGCTTGAACGCAATATTTCGAGAGCATTTTCAAGAGGAGTATCTGCCGCTGTGAACAAAACCTTGCAAGTGCCGTTATCACGGATATATCTTGTAATTTCACGAGTATCGGGGCCGGATATACCGGGAATTTTATAATCTTCCATAACCTCGCAAAGAGTTTTTGTTGCACGGAAGTTTGAAGGCACATCGTTATACTCACGAACTATCAAACCGCCGAGAGTTGAAAATTTGCTTTCAAAATCGTCATCTGCCGTACCGCAGTTACCTATCAAAGGATAAGTCATTACTATCGCTTGATATGTATATGCAGGGTCAGAGATAATCTCCTGATAACCGAGCATTGCCGTATTGAAAACGAGCTCGCAAACTCGCTCGCACTCGTAGCCGAAACCGTAGCCGTAATATTCGGCGCCGTTTTCAAGCACAATTTTTCTGTCGTAACCTATTAGTTTCTGTTTATCCATACTGCTTTACCTCCGCATACTGTAAGTTCACATTTACCAAAAACCGAATCACCTGCAAAAGGCGTGCTTCTGCCCTTTGAAAGAAAATCATCGGGATTAATAACATATTCATCTTCTAAATTAAACACGCAGAAATCGTCAGTCAGCTCCAAGCCAAAGCGTTTCCGCGGATTTATTGACATAAGCTCAATCAGCTTTTCAAGAGCAATAACTCCGGTTCTGACAAGTTTTGTATAAAGCACCGCAAAAGAAGTTTCTATGCCTACAATGCCCATCATACTGCCTGCAAGACCTTTGCTTTTTTCTTCGGCTGTGTGTGGTGCATGGTCGGTAGCAATCATGTCTATGGTGCCGTCTTTTATGCCTTCGATGAGAGCAAGTCTGTCTTCTTCGCTGCGTATTGGCGGATTCATTTTAAATCTGCCGTCTTCCTGAAGCATGCTGTCGTTCAGAACAAGATAGTGAGGCGCTGTTTCGCAAGTAACATCTACGCCGCGTTTTTTTGCCTCTCTTATAACCTCTACACTTTCTTTAGTAGAGATGTGACATACATGATATTTACAACCAATCTGCTCGGCAAGACGCAAATCACGGGCTATAGGACCCCATTCACTCTCGCTGCAAATTCCCTTGTGTCCGTGAGCCTTAGCATACTTGCCATCGTGAATATAACCGCCGTGAAGCAATGAATTATCCTCGCAATGAGCAACGATGATTTTGTCCAGCTCTTTTGCTTTTTGCATAGCTTCAAGCATTAGTTCTTCCCTTTGTACTCCCCTGCCGTCATCGGAAAAAGCGCAGCAAAGGCTCGCTAAACCATAAAAATCAGAGAGTTCTTCGCCCTTTTGTCCGACGGTTATGGAAGCGTAAGGGTGAACATTAATAACAGCAGTTTTTTCAATAATCGTTCGCTGTAAATTGATTGCATCAACGCAGTCAGGTACGGGATTCAGGTTCGGCATTGAAAAAACATCGCTGTAACCGCCCCTTGCGGCGGCACTTGAACCGCTGAAAACTGTTTCTTTATGAAAAAATCCCGGCTCTCTGAGATGAACATGAACATCACAAAAAGCGGGAAATATAAAGCTGTTTTCAATTTTGAAATCATTACCCTGACCCCCCTGAAGATTAACTTCAGCGAAATCAATTTCAGAGAATTTACCGTTTTCATATTTAGTGCAGTTTTTAAAGACGGCCTTCATATTTTCTCCTTCATACTACAAAAAAAACCTTGCAGCAAGGCAAGGTTTGATTAAGGCATAAAAACAACGCAGTCCGCAAGGCTGCTTTTAAATATATAATCAATCTTGCCGATGTCACTGCATCGTTCCTTAAAGATTTCATTTGAGGTTATGTTACCACATATAGTGCTTTTTGTCAATAAAATACGAAGTAAAACTCAAAATAATATTAACAGAAATATTTATGCAAAATACCGATAGAATGTGAGTTAAATAAAGCGGCTGTTCAAATCAAACATATGGTCAATGGGTCCTGTGCCCTTACCTAAATCAAGCTTTGCAGTGAGCGTTCCCGTTATATATTCTTTACCTCGGCGTATTGCCTCCTCAACGGCATATCCTTTGGCAAGGTTAGCCGCAATCGCCGAAGCGAAAGCAGTGCCTAAGCCGCGAGTATTAGCGGTGGGTATGTTTTTTTCGTCCAACCATGTGAATTTGCCGTTAAAATACAAAACATCGTCTGCATCGGCAACAGTTTGTCCGCCTTTCACAAGAGCCGCACAATCAAATTTATCCCCGATTAGTTTGGCGGCGGTAGACATATCGTACTTAATGCCTATTCCTTTGCTTGTAATTATTTCGGCTTCGTCTATATTCGGTGTAATGACAGTTGCCAAAGGAAACAAATAGCGCAGCAACATTCTCAGTGTATTTTTCTTATTCAATTCCGTATCTTTTAATGCTACGGCAACAGGGTCTATAACAATATTTTTCGCACCGTACTCCTTGAGCTTCCGGCTCAAATTATAAATAAGCATTGGAGATGATATCATGCCTATTTTAACGGCATCAGGATTTATGTCGGTAAAAACAGCATCCAACTGAGCAATTAAAAACTCCGGAGTTACTTCAACAGTATCCGTAACGCATGCCGTATTTTGTACAGTCATGGCGGTTATTACGCTTGTAGCATAAACGCCGTGCGCAGTAAAAGTCTTGATATCTGCCTGTATACCCTCTCCTCCGATGGGATCGCTGTCAGAAACCGTGAGAACTGTTTTCACGCAAAATCACCTTATCAAAAACTAAATTTTAATTATTATAATTCCTTTCCGGTTTTATTGCAACTGTTTCCAAAATTTGTGCAATGAAATTTAGACAAATTGATGTTAAAATTAAGCAGTAACTGTTTGTTCAAAAAAATTTGTGAAAGGATTTAATATGATTAAACGATGTATGAGCGCCGTACTCTGTGCGGCAATAATCTTAGCAACCACAGCTTTTTCTGTTTCCGCTTCAAGCACTTACCCGAAAGCAGGAAGAATTTCTACCGATTCAGGCAGTCTTTATGTAAGAAGTTCAGCAGGCGGAAATATAGTATCCAGCTTGCCGAAAGGCAGCTTCGTAAATCTTTTATCACTGAATAACGGATGGTACAAAGTCGAATATGCACAAGGCAAATACGGCTATTCTTCAGCGCAGTATATTACAAAGCTTGACGGCAGTTATCCTGCAAGTGTTAAAACAAGCTCAGGCAGACTTAATGTGCGGAGCAGTGCCGGCGGCACAATTATCAATTCCCTTGCAAGCGGCACACAGGTAACCGTAATCAGCGAAGAAAACGGATGGAGCAGAATAATATATTACGGCACAAATACAGGCTATGTAAGCAGCAACTATCTTGTCAAGCAAAGCAATAGCGGCAATTATAAAGCAGTTTCGCTGAATGTGCCCGATTTCAAGCAGACCGATCCGAGATGGGCAAACAAAAAAATCGGTTCAACAAATTACACCATTGAGCAAATCGGCTGCACAACAACAGCTCTTGCCATGACAGAAAGCTTTAGAACAGCCAAAACAGTATATCCGGATGCTATGGAAAGCAGACTCAGCTATAATTCAAGCGGCGCTCTTTATTGGCCGAGAAATTACACCAACACAACAAATTTTAATAACTACATGGAAACCATATATAATCTTTTGATTCAAGGTAAACCTGTAATTGTAGGCGCCAAAAAGGCAAACGGCAGCCAGCATTGGGTCGTTGTAACAGGCGTTTACTCAGTTAACACCCTTACACCAACGGCATTTAAGATTAACGACCCCGGTACAGCAACAAGAACTAACTTAGGTCAGTTTTTTACCAAATACCCCTATCTGCACCGTATCGTATGGTATGAATAAGACTTGAATTAACCGGCTGATTCATTTACACCGCAAGCCTTTGCAGTGTTTTTAAACCTTGCATTATTTTCAAGCCAACATTTAAAGAGATTTATTAAGCCTTAATGTAATTTCTCCGCTGCTTAATGTTGATACTTCACCGTTTTCGTTTTTTATAACCAATCCGCCTTTGCTGTCTATATCTACAGCAAAGGCGGTTCTTTTTTCGCCGTTTATATAATAATCTACATTCTTGCCCAAAACAATGCTTCGTCTGCGGTATTCATCAAGCACCGCTTCGTCTATTGCGCCGAATTTGATTTTTAAAATTTCATCAGCAAGCCCTTGAGCCAAAGCAGGATACAAGCTTTTTTCAACCTCAAGAGAGCCTGCAATTTCTTTAAGCTCATCAGGAAAATAGGCGGTTGAAAGATTTATACCAACGCCGATAATAACGCTTTTTGCAGTAGCTGTTTTATAATCGTTAACAGCTTCGCATAAAATTCCGCAAACCTTTTTACTATCAAAATACAGGTCATTAACCCACTTGATACCGACCTGTTTGCCGCAAACCTTTTCAATCGCTCTTGCAGCGGCAACAGAAGCAGCTGTAGTCACTCCAACCGCATCGCAAAACGGACAGTTAGGATTAAGCAAAACAGACATATAAAGTCCCGTCCCCTGAGGTGAGTAGAAGCTTTTTCCGCTGCGTCCTTTGCCGTTTGTTTGATAATCGGCTATTACTACCGTTCTTTGCCGTTCACCGCCATTGATTAGTCGCTTCAAATATAGGTTGGTAGAATCAATCTCTTCTAAATGTATAAACTTTATGTTTCTTGCATTGAGTGCCGTTGATAAACTGCTGTACATTAAAATCACACCGTTATATCTGCTAATGAAAAGCGAATAACCTTTTCAAGCTCATTAATATTCATTTCAATATGGCGTCCGATTTTGCCCGCACTGAAAACAATCGTTTCATATTCGGCGGCGGTACTGTGAAATGTAGTCCTAAAAAACTTCTTCATACCTATGGGGGAACAACCGCCGTGAACATAGCCTGTCAGCGGTAAAAGCTCTTTGGCCTTAATCATCTCGATTGATTTTTCGCCGACAGCCTTTGCAGCTTTTTTCAAATCAAGCTCATTTTCAACAGGCACAACAAAGCAGTAGTGCACACCGCTTTTGCCCACAGTTACAAGAGTTTTAAATACTCTGCTCCGTTCTACGCCTATGATGTCAGCCGCTTCGGTGCCGCTTGCCGCAACAGAGGTTTCATAGGCATACGGCTTATATTTAGCCTTCTTTTGGTCTAATATTCGCATTACATTAGTTTTTTCATCCATTAAATTTCACCGCTGATTTTAAATTAAGGATATTATACTACAAACATATTGATATAATCAAGACTTGAAACTGTTAATAACACTTTTAAAAACTTAAGGACCGCCCCAAAGCGGTCCTTTTGATAAACTTAATAGGAATCAGATATCGCAGTTGTTTACTGTTCTCGGGAAAGGAAGAACATCGCGGATATTTGACATACCTGTGAGATACATTACGCATCTTTCAAAGCCGAGGCCGAAACCTGCATGACGAGCTGTGCCGTATTTGCGAAGGTCGAGATAGAAATCATAATCATCGGGATTGAGACCGAGCTCATTCATGCGTGTAACAAGCTTATCATAATCATCCTCACGCTGACTGCCGCCGATAATCTCACCAATGCCGGGAACAAGGCAATCCATTGCGGCAACTGTTTTGCCGTCTTCGTTGAGTTTCATATAGAAAGCTTTGATTTCTTTCGGATAGTCTGTAACGAAAACAGGACGCTTGAATACAGTTTCTGTTAAATAGCGCTCGTGTTCGGTCTGCAAATCACTGCCCCAATGAACAGGATAATCAAACTTGTCGTTGTTCTTTTCCAGAATTTCTATAGCCTCCGTATAGGTTACACGGCCGAAATCGGAATTGACAACATTGTGAAGTCTTTCAAGCAGACCCTTATCAATAAAGCTATCAAAGAATTTCATTTCTTCGGGAGCTTTTTCAAGAACGAAGTTTATGACATATTTGAGCATATCCTCCGCAAGCTGCATATCATCGTTCAAATCGGCAAAAGCAATTTCAGGCTCAATCATCCAAAACTCTGCCGCATGCCTTGTTGTGTTGGAGTTTTCTGCACGGAAAGTGGGACCGAATGTATAGATATTGCGGAAAGCCATTGCATAGGTTTCTCCGTTGAGCTGACCGCTTACGGTGAGGTTAGTAGCTTTGCCGAAGAAATCTTCGCTGTAGTCAACCCTGCCGTCTTTTGTTTTAGGCAGGTTTTCAGGGTCAAGAGTTGTAACGCGGAACATTTCACCTGCACCCTCACAGTCGCTGCCTGTGATAATGGGAGTATGAACATAAACAAAGTTACGCTCCATAAAGAAACTGTGAATTGCAAAAGCAATAAGAGAACGAACACGAAAAACAGCCTGAAATGTATTTGTTCTTGCTCTCAAATGGGAGATTGTGCGAAGATATTCAAGGCTGTGGCGCTTTTTCTGAAGAGGATAATCGGGAGTTGATGCACCTTCGACAATAACCTCGGTTGCCTGAATCTCAAAAGGCTGTTTTGCCTCAGGAGTTGCAACAAGAGTGCCCTTAACAATGAGTGCAGAGCCAACATTGAGCTTTGATACCTGCTCAAAGTTTTCCATATTATCATGGAAAACTACCTGCAACGGTTCAAAAAATGTACCGTCGCTCAAAACGATAAAGCCGAATGCCTTAGAGGCACGCACGCTGCGCACCCAGCCGCAAATTTCAAGTTCTTTGTCGTAATACTGCTCTCTCTTCTCAAACAGTTCACGAATTGTAATAATATTCATTGGATATATGCTACCTTTCCGTTATTTTTTCTCTCTCATTTTGCAATCTTTATTATATGCAGCTTCAACAGCCGCATTAACAGCATTTTCAAAGCCCTTGGCCTGCAAAGCTGTCACTCCTTCAATGGTAGTTCCTCCGGGTGAGCAAACTTTATCAATCAAGGTGTACGGGTGTTCACTTGAAGCTAAAACCATTTCCGCACTGCCCTTTACTGCCTGAGCGGCAACTTCCAAAGCTGTATTTTTGCTCATACCAAGCTTAACAGCCGCACGGGCAAGCTGATCGATATACATATAATTGAAAGCAGGTGAACAGCCGCCGATAACTCCGAAAACAGGAAAGAGTTCTTCCGATATTTCAAATACGCCGCCGAAGCTTGCACAAAAATCTGTAAGCAGTCGTTTTTCTTCACTGCTTACAGTATCTTTGCAGCAAACAGCCGTTGCCGAGCCTTGAACTTTAGCATTGATATTCGGCATAATTCTGGCTAACTTTGCATCAAAACCAAGCAGAGATTCAATATAGCTCAAATCCGTTCCTGCGGCGACAGAAACAATAAACGGATTTTTTTTGTTTAAAAATTCTGCATTTGCGGCGAGCAATGCAGGAAAATCCTTTGGCTTAACAGCCAAAATTACCATATCACAAAGGTCGATAAGCTCCTTTGCACTACTTAAGGGCTTTACGCCAAGCTTTGAAATATTTTCGAGGCTTGGCGTAAAAACATCATAAGCATAAAAATCGTTTACGGCAAAAAAGCTTGTTTCAGCCGAGCCGCTGACAAGCGCAGTTGCTAAATTGCCGGCACCAATAAAGCCAATCTTCATTTTGAATTACTCCGTAATATCTGATGTGCAGTTGGGGCACTTAGTTGCTTCTATATCAATTTCACTCTTGCAGTAGGGACATTTCTTTGTTGTGGGCTTTGCGGGAGCTTCTTCAACCTTTTTTGTTGTTTTTTCGCGAAGAGTGTTAATGCCTTTGACAAAGCAGAAAATAACAAAAGCCATGATAAGGAAATTCAATGCGGCAGAAATAAAGTTACCGTAGTTTAATGTTGCCGCACCTGCCTCTTGAGCGGCAGCAAGAGTTTCGTAGCTGTTACCGTCAAGGGAAATGAAAAGATTTGAAAAATCCAAACCGCCTGTAATTAAACCGATGAGAGGCATAACGATGTCATAACTAAAGAATTGATAATAGCCTGGAAAGCAGCTCCGATAATAACGCCGACTGCCAAATCAACAACATTGCCACGCATAATAAATGTTTTAAACTCAGAAACGAAACCACTCTTTTTACTCATAACAGCACATCTTTAAATGTATTTTTTAGACATTATATCACACAGAAAAATACATTTCAAGTTTTATTGACTATTAATCTAAAATGTGCTAAAAATATATATAGAAATTAGGAGGTGAGAACATGTTACTCACTATTGATATTGGAAATACAAATATCACGCTCGGTGTTTTTAGCGGTGAGGAGCTTTGCTTTGTAAGCCGTCTTGCCACCCGACGCACAAAAACAAAGGACGAATACGCTTTTGAGCTTGTTAATATGTTCAGCTTGAACTCAATAAGCCCAAAGGATTGCAGCGGCGCAATTATTAGCTCGGTAGTACCCGAAATAACTAACATTTTGGGGCAGGCAGTCACTATGACAACCGGCTGTGAACCGAAATATGTTGATTCAAGTCTTAACACGGGGCTTAAAATTGCAACAAAAATTCCCGGTCAGCTTGGCGCAGATATGGTTGTCGGCTCTGTTGCGGCAATTAACAAATATCCCCTGCCATGCTTAGTTATTGATTTGGGTACGGCAAGCAAGCTTTTTGTTCTAGACAAAACAGGTACCTTTCTCGGCTGTTCAATAAGCGCAGGCATAGGCATCTCCTTGAACGCTCTTTCAAAGGGAGCTTCTCAGCTGCCGGCAGTAAGCATTAAAGCTCCCGAAGCAGCCATCGGCACGGAAACCATAGGCTGCATGCAGTCAGGCGCTGTTTTCGGCACAGCCTGTATGATTGACGGAATGATTGATCGCTTTGAAGAAGAGCTTGGAGCCAAATTTTCTTCTATCGTTTCAACAGGCGGATACGCAAAGCCGATTGTAGAACATTGTAAACACAGCATTTTGTTTGACGACAATATGCTCTTATACGGATTAAAAATAATTTATAATAAAAACGATGGGTAAATCAAATGAAAAATAACAACACAAAACTTATGCAACTGATTATTGTGGCACTTTTTTCAGCAATAGTCATAGTTTTTACTGTCATTCCCAATTTAGGTTACATAACAACCGGACCGATTGAAATTACAACCATACATATAATTGTAATAATCGGTGCAGTATTTTTAGGTCCGAAATACGGCGCATTTATTGGCTCTGTTTGGGGCATAACCTGTATTGCGAGAGCATTCATACTCGGTGGTGGTTCAGAAATTTTCAAGCCCTTTTTAAACCCTATGGTTTCCTTTGTGCCGAGGCTTCTCGTCGGACTTGTTGCCGGTTTAGTTTTCTCGGCAATGAAAAAGACTAAGATTCCCGTTATCCTTTCCGCAGGAATTACAGGCGCAGTAGGTACGCTGACTAACACAGTTTTAGTATTAAGCGCTCTTTATATTTTCGGCGGTATGATAGACAGCTACAGTGATTTCTTCACGCTGTTTAAAACAATAATCTCAACAATTATTGCTCTTAACGGCTCAATCGAGCTAATAGCGGCAATTCTTATTGTTCCTGCTGTTTATAAGCCCCTTTCAAAATTCACCAATAAAATAATATGATAGGAAAATAAATTATGTTAGTTAACATGAAAACAATGCTTCTTGAGGCGCAAAAAGGCAGCTGGGCTGTCGGCAGCTTCAGCGTAAGCAACATGGAAATGGTGCTTGGCGTGCTCAAAGCAGCAGAAGAAACAAACAGTCCCGTAATTTTGCAAATTGCCGAAGTCCGCTTGAAGCAGTCCCCTCTTGAATTAATCGGTCCGCTCATGGTTGCTGCGGCCAAGAATGCAAAAGTGCCCGTTGCAGTCCATTTTGACCATGGTTTGACAAAGGAAAAAATCAAGCTTGCACTTGATTTAGGCTTCACAAGCGTAATGTTTGACGGCTCGCATCTTCCCCTTGAAGAAAACATTGCAAAAACCAAAGAAACTGTCGCACTTGCAAGAAAATACGGCGCATGCGTCGAAGCTGAAATCGGCTGTGTTGGCGGCAGTGAAGACGGCAGTGAAGATATTGCAATCAACTGCACTTCTCCTGCTCAGGCGGTTAAATTTGCCGCAGAAACACAGGTAGACGCCTTAGCAATAGCAATAGGCAACGCACACGGAAATTACAAAGAAACACCGCATCTTCGCTTTGACATACTCAGCGAAGTTAAAGCTTCGGTTTCTGTTCCTCTCGTTCTTCACGGCGGAACGGGAATTTTACCGGAAGAATTTATTAAATGCCGTGAAAACGGTATTAAAAAAATCAACATAGCTACCGCAACCTTTGACAGCGTTGAAAACACTGTCAGAAACGCTTACCGAGATAACATAATTAAAGGTTATTACGATTTGCAAGCGGCAGAAGTTGAGGGTGCATATAAGAACGCAATGAAGCATATCGAAATATTCGATTGCTCAAATAAAGCAGAAATAATATAAATTGGAGAAATATAAAATGAGCTATTTTGAATTTGACAATACGAGAAAGTATGATGTTATTCCCCTTGGAAGAGTTGCTATTGACTTCAACCCTACCGATATGAACAAGCCTCTTTCCGAAAGCAGTAATTTCAACAAATATGTCGGCGGCTCTCCTGCCAATATTGCAGTCGGCCTTGCTCGCCTCGGTGCAAAATGCGGTTTTTTTGCAAGAGTCAGTGATGACCAGTTCGGCGACTATGTTACCAACTATTTTAAAAATGACGGTATTGATGTTTCACACATCGTTCGCTGCAAAAACGGAGAAAATCTCGGCCTTACTTTTACCGAAATCAAAAGCCCCACAGAATCAAGCATACTCATGTACCGTGATGGTGTAGCAGACCTTATGCTTGATGTTGAGGATATCGATGAAGAATACATAAAGCAGGCAAAAATGCTCGTTATTTCAGGCACATCTCTCTGCACTTCTCCCAGCCGAGAAGCCGCGCTCAAAGCAATGTTCCTTGCAAAGAAAAACGGCACAGTTGTTGTTTTTGATATTGACTACAGAAGCTACACATGGAAGAACAAGGACGAAATTTCCATTTACTATAACCTCGTTGCGCAGAATGCGGATATGATACTCGGCTCCAGAGAAGAATTTGACCTTACAGAGGCAATTATGGGCGGCGGCAACGATGACCTTGCATCAGCTAAGCTGTGGCACGGTTTCGGCGCAAAGCTAATTATCATAAAGCACGGCAAGGAAGGCTCATACGCCTATGCCGCAGACGGCACAAACTACAAAGTAAACATTTTTCCCGTAAAGATGCTCAAGGGCTTCGGCGGCGGCGACGGCTACGCATCAGCTTTCCTGTATTCGATTCTCAACGGCAAATCTCTCAAAGATGCACTTGAATTTGCCACAGCTTCCGCATCTATGCTTGTTTCTGCGCACAGCTGTTCAGAAGCAATGCCTAAGGTTGAAGCGATTGAAAAATTCATTGCTGACCAAAAGGCAAACGGCTGCGGTGAAGTTGTAACCGAAATCTGAAATATCAGGATTAATAACAAATTTTAGGTTGCTATGCTCTCAAAACGGCATGTACAAGCTGAAGGCTATGCAATCAAGACCTACGGCTAAGCCGGAGGCTTGACTAAGCCCTATAAGAGCTTTTGAGAGAAATGCAAATATAAAATAAGCCGGACACGGGGTTTCCGTGTCCGGCTTTTAATTTAGTGGATATTGTGTTTTAGGGGTTACGAAGTGAAAGCTTGTTTATTGTTTGAATTCTGAACTGAGGCAAATTTACAATAGCCTTCAACCTCAAATGCGCATCCTTCATCCGGACCAAACGCCTGGTCGGCAGTAATACCCCAAATGTTTAAAATATCTTGCCATTCAGCATCTGAAAAACACGAGACGATAGAAGATGAATTTGTACCCGTTGCAAGAAGTCTAATAGATGGTTTAGTATATATATTCATTTATCTTTCACCTCGCATTAAAGATTATTGAACAATGAACCAAGACCCGCAAAAGCATTTTTAAGCAAGTTAACAAGAACTTTGAATACAGAAGTGATCCTGTTGACGATTTGCTCAATCTGCGCTAAATAGGGGTTCTTTGTGCCGCCCTCAGTAGTGGGTTCGTCAGGTTCAGTAGGTTCGTCAGGTTCAGTGGGTTCTGTAGGTTCTGTGGGTTCTGTGGGATCTGTAGGTTCTGTGGGATCTGTAGGTTCTGTGGGTTGAGAGGGTCTTGCCGAATAAAGGGTGGATGTTTTCAAATCAACAGGAGTTTCGGGCATTGACATGAGCTCCAAAACAGTATCAAGAGAATTTTCGGCAAGATTTGCAGTTTCGGCATCTACAAGCTTGATATTATTGATAGCGAGGATGCTGTTCTCATTGCCACCATTGCTGATTGAGATTGTTACTGTGCTACCGGCAGCCTTTGAACCTATAGCATCGGTTATATCATAGTACATTTCAGTGCCATGCTTAATTTCATAGGTTTTGTTGTTGATTTTAAGAACAGGAGTGCCGGAAGCAGCTCTTACGCTGAGCATAATTTTTGCGTTTGCGCTGTTAACCTTAAAGCTGAATGCCATGCTGTTGCCCGAGGTACCCTTAAGGTAAACTTCGCTGTTGGGGCCGCCGCTTGATTTGTAATTCTGGTAAGAGAATTCGCCGTCGCTACCAACACCGACACAACCGACCCAGCTATTTATAGTGCCTGAAATTTCGCCGTTGTTCTTGATAGAATCAATAATGTTGATATACTTAGCGTTTTGTTCGCTTACGGGATAGTACTTTGCCTGCTCCTCGGCTGAAAGCGGATTGTAAACACGGAAGCCGTCGATGTAGTTGACAAGCTCGGTTACTGTGCTTTGCGTTTTGATGCCGCCTGCGCCTTCAGCGCCTGCGCCGCCGTTGAGGATTGAGCTATCGTCCATCCAGACAAGCTCGACATCTTCGTTTGCAAACTCTTCCATGCCAACCTGAGCGAGGAGCTCTTTTGCGGTGGGCTTTGCGGTTTCGTTTGATTCAACTGAGTTGAGCACAACACCGCCCTGAGACTGGAGAGCATCGGCGTTGCTCATATAAGCTGCGGTAACTTCAACGGTGTAGGTGCCGTGTGCGCCTGACCAGCTGACAACGGGGGTTTGGTTAAGTTGGCTGCCGCTGTAGAAAGTATCAACAATATATCCTTTTATAGGATTGCCATTTTGCTTAACAGTAACAACCAAAATACCGGTGTTGCTACCGCAAGCGGATATCAAATCGAAGCGATTGCCGGTGAAAGTGAAGGTTGCTTTGTTGCTCTTTTTGTTAGCACTTGAAACGGTAGCCGTTAATGCTGAGCCATTTGAATAAGCGTTAGTGTTGTCATAAGCTTCATCATAGCCGAAAGCAGTATCTTTTGAAACGGACTGGCCGCCTGAGGCTGTGCCACCGCTTGCGGTACCCCATGAAACATTGCCGGAACGGTCGGAGGTATTAACATGGGTATCCTCAAAGAGGATGTTAGAAGCAGGAACAACGGTAATCTTCTTCCATTTGTAGCCATCGGTATCATTGCCGATGAGCACATAGCCGCTGCTGACACTGGTGCCAGTTTCGCTGTTGAGAGAAAGTTTAGCTGTGCCGTCGCTGGTTGTAAAGTTCGCGGAGCCTGATGTAGCCTTGCTGGTGGGTTCCTGCGCAGTTTTATTAACGCCCACAACAGAGCTTGCAATATTCATATCAATACCGAAGTCGAGAACATATTCTTCTTCGGGGATAGTGACTGTAAAATTGCCAGGGGCAGCCGTAGTAGAACTATTATTATCATCTCTGATGGATGAATCACCGCTACCTAAGGCAGCCGAATCTTTTTTAATAGTTGCGCCCTTGATGGAAACAACGAGCTTAGCACCTTCATGGAAGGGAGAAACATAGTTTTCATAATAGCTGTAACCGCTTACGGTTAATATGCCGGTGCCGCTATTATAGCTTGCTGAAACTCCGGAGGGGGTGGAGGCCGCGGCTCCTGTGGGAACGGCATAACCGTCGATACTGCTTGCCTTAGCCGGAACACTCTTAATCGTTATGGTCGTCGGATCGCTGGGAATATTGAATTCATCGGAAAGCTTTTGAGTGATAGTAGAAATTACACGAGCCTTAGATGTTTTTTGGTTTGTGCCAATGTTTGTTAAGAGGTTTTGTGCATCGATATTAGTGTCATAGAAATCTAAGCAGGGCACGGAGGAAACTTGGAAATAATCAGCTGTATTGCTTGAATTTGCTGAGCCAATTAAAGTCATGCTATCAGCTGATTCATACTCAGATGAAATATACTGGTGGAAGTTGCTAACACCGAGATCACTGTGATTACCAATCTTTACCGAATAAATTTCTGCGCCGCTGGCCTTAACATCCTTTGCAACGGCAAGAGCTTTGTTTGCCATTTCGGTTGCAGCGCCTGCATCCTTACCCAAACCATTATCCTGTATTAGGATTACGCAGAGGTTTCTTCTGTTGGTGCCGTTGGTTGTATAGTCTGTGCCGGCAGCCTTTGAAGCCTCTATAATATCCTTAACAATATCAAAGCCTTTGTAAGTGTATGTATAATCGTTATTTACTGAATAGTTTCCGATATTTTTTATAACATCTTTAATGCTTGCTACATTTTCGGTAGTGGCATTAAAGAAAGCTTTGGAATAACCATCTGTGTCGCCATAATTGCGCACATTGCCGTCAGTGTCGTAGTACTTGCAGTTATCTGTTCCTTCGGCAGTTGAGTTGGAGCCGAATTGGCAAATTGCAACGCGGTTGTTAGAATTCTTTTCGTTTATGCCCTCAACTAATGATTGTGCATAGACTTTGGCAGCCTCGTATCTTGTATAATCTTCACTGGAAAGGTAGGCAGGACCGTAGTAGTAATTACCTTCGCTCTGTAAGTTGCTTCCGCTTAATAGTACAACATTAAATCTATCGCCGGCATCTGTATGGTTAACATCTGCCGTATAATTCGCTTGGCTTTGAATTATATCTTTAAATTCATCTTGAGTTTTATTTGCCTGAATTATTTCCCCTGATGAATTAATAATGTTGTATGCACCGTTGCCGTCAATAAAGTAAAGATAATAGTATAAATGGTATTTAGCAGTACCAATCCAATTGGTACCATCTTTACCTCCGCTGTAGACAGCTAAGTACATACGGTAATATTCGCCGGGCGCAACCTTGTAATAGCGCTCATTTTCAGAGCCTTCGAGATAAGCCTGTTCGTATATGATACCGGCATTTTTTACCGTGTCCTTATCTACAGTAGTTTTATCACTCAAATATTTTTCAACTTTGCTGTCATCGTTGAATCTCTGACGACCGCCGGCATCGTTATTTCCTGCAGAAGCTGACATATCCATGAGGATAATATAGTCGGTGGGTTTGGAGCTGGTGTCAGCAGTTATTTGTTTATGAGGATAGTTTGCGTATGTTTCAAAATTGATGGTATATGTGCCGTCTTTCTCAAGCTTAGTATTGAGATTAGTGATTATCTTGTCGCTGGTATCGGCTGATGTATTAAGGCTAAATCTCCAAATAACATCAATAGGCTCGGGGCAAACGTTATCAGCGGTTGCGCCGTTATAAAACCAGGAGGAGCTTTCGTTAAGCATGTAGAGGTAATCGCCCTTGAAGCAGATACCCTCGCCCATATAGAGCATACCGTTGTTGGTGCCATCATATGTGCTCTGCTGGCCGCCGTATAAGGTACAATCAGCAGTTGTAACAACATAGGCGCCTCTGCTTCTTCCGTTAACCGTGAGGGTGGTGTTAGTGCTGCTGAGATTGATGGGAGCAATAGCAAGCTGACGAATATGGTTGGTAGAGGGTTTTCTGGACCATGAACGGTTTATAAAAACCTTACCCTCTTTAACCGTAGCATACTGGGCTACATTAAGGTTGCCCGCAATAGCATTGGCGCTGTCTTCCAAAGCTATGCAATAGGTGGGGTTGCCTGCACGGTTATAACCATCGTTCTTAGAAACATCGATATCAGTTGATTCGTAAATTCTGAAGTTTGTAACATTTGTCTTTTGACCGTTTGTAAAGTTTTCCATATCAAAACGGAAATAATAGGTGGCGTCGGGACCGTCAGCTTCAACCGGGAAAAATTTGGCAAGGCTGAAATCCATCTTGAAGTGGAAAGAGCCATCGCTATTGGCTGTTTTTGTCATATCGTTGATATTGAAAGCATTGAACGCACCCTCTGCTGTGTTCATATAACTATCACGGAATAAGAAAAATTGGTTGTTACCGGTATCGTGGTTCATATCAAATTCCAAGACATAGTTTTTGCTTCTTTCAAGATATATATGACCTATTTCATAGTATTCATCAGCACCGGTAATGTCTGCATTTGTAGTGTTTAAAAAGTTGACATAACCCTTATCGTTGTATTCAACAGTATAACTAACATTAGCAGTATTGCCGCTGCCTACTTTAGGAACAAAAAAGTTTGTGATTGCAAGGTTTGCCCATTCCTCGGCGGAGCTGTTGCCCTTCAGCTTGTAGCCGTTGAGCATTGAGCCGTAGGAGTCGTTGGCTTTTGTACCATAACTGGCATTACCCGAAAGATAGAAGTTACCTGTCCAGAGTACGCCGTCTTCTACGCTGCAGTAGGAGGTGTTTGCTCCGTTAAGCTCTTGGCTAAAGTTAGTAGAGCCGTTGCAGACAATATCCTTAGCAGTGCCTGCAGGAACATCAAACTGCTCAAGAGAGAAGTAGCTCAAGTAGCTGCCTTCGTCTGCAAGGTATAAGTTGTGTTCGGAAACGCCGATACCGCCTACATGGCTGGTGATCGGAGTAGTTCCGTCAGCTTTATAAAGCCTGAAAAGGGCAACAAAATCGCCTGTCGTTCCATCAAGAGCAGAGATAATGCTGGGCTTGCCTCCACCGTTATGGTATGCGGAAACAAGGAACCAATTCTTTGCAGCCCAATAGGCTATACCCTGGGAAACATAGTTATCCGCTTCGGAAAGACCGGGAATTACCATATTGGTAGGCCAGTTTGTGCCTGCGCCGCGGTAGAAACCGTTGGCATATCCTTGGTACTTAGTCGCGTAGTCGGCAACTACTCTCTGCTGAGTTATGCCGCCTATTGTAATATCAGCAGCCTCAGCCTCAATGAGCGCAATAGGCCCTACGCTGAGAAATACTGTTGCAATCATTATAACGCTGAGTAATAACGATATGCCCTTCTTCATTTTTTTCATAAAAATTACCTCCAATGTTTATGTTAATAATTTTTAATATTTATAATATATGTAAACTCCAACTCGCGTTGGATGATTATATTATGGATTGATGACTGCGTTTTGTGATTTATGATTGTCTTAACTATTGATTATTGCTTTTTAAATGGAGGAAGTAGCGCCTCCCTCTTGAGGGAGGTGGCACAGCGAATGCCGTGACGGAGGGAGTTTCTGCCTCCACCCCAAAGGTGCCTATTTTGACTACTTTAAAAGGAAACTCGGCTTCTGCGAAATCATCTATGTATTCACACACACCTATGAAGTTTTTATTAACCTCATTGTTCGGTATGCGAATAACCGTTAAATCAAATTCATTGAGCCTTTCTGTTCTGATGCGGTCTTTTTTTCCGCATCTTCATGGTAGTGCTGCGAACCGTCCAGCTCTATAACAAGCTTTGCTTTGAAGCAGAAAAATCAAATATATAGTCGCCTATTGCCTTTTGCCGCTGAAATCTGACAGGATATCCTTTGAGAAATTCATACCACAGTTTCCGTTCCCAAGGGGTCATGTTTTTCCGCAGCTCCTTGGCAAGAGAAATATTTGAATTTTTGTAAGGAATCATTTGTCGGATTCACCGCCCTGCAACGATTCAATAAACCCATCGCAAAGCTTTGTATATTCTATAGCTTTTTGGCAGGCATATGAAGGCAGACCGTCAAACTTACCTGTTTCGGAATAAGAAACCGCTGCGCAGATATCACAAATATTTTTCCTTTTGCAATTTGCACACGCCGAGGGCAAATAGATTTTTTCCCGCTCACGGCGAATACATTCCCATGCTTCACCAAAAGTTTCAACAGGGACGCACGGCTCTTTGAACATTCCGCAGGGAAGCATTTTTCCGTCCGCAGTTATCCAAAATGTTGTTGAGCCGGCACGGCAGTTAATCTTATTATCCGGCAAAGTTACCGGCTTTTTATGGAAATTGAAATCAATGTATTTTGCCAATTCTTTTTCGCCCAGCAGGCGTTTTTGCCAAAGGAAATGCTCTTTTGCCGCTTCTTCGGGAGAGAGATAAACGCTCTCGCTGCAGCTCTGCGCCGAACTGAACATATAGCTGACAGGCTGAATGGGCAAGCCCCATTCCTTCGCCAGCGCCTGAACTGCTTCGGCATCGTGCGCATTAAGCGCGGTCATGCTGAAATTCAGCTTGACAGGAACCCCTGCTTCTTTAAGACCTTTTATTGCGGCAACCGTTTTCTCAAACCCGGCGGCATTACCGCACAAACTGCCGTATGTTTCACTTGATGCGCCGTATAGAGTTATATTAAGCCTTTGCGGCGGATTCTCCGCAAAGAAACGGACTTTTTCGCTGTCAATCAAAGTTGCGTTTGTGTTAATCGAAATCAAAAATCCCATTTTCAGGCAGGCAAGATAGATTTCTTCAAAATCTTTCCTCAAAAGCGGCTCGCCGCCCGTGAGAAGCAAAATGAGCGTTCCGCTTTCTTTTGCCTGCTGAGCAATATTCAGCCACCATTTGGTACTTTTTTCGCTTTTTTCACATTCTGCCGAATGAATATAGCACATCTTGCAGGAAAGCGTACATCGAGAGGTCAATTCAAATGTTCCGCCGAGTGGAACACCCGATTTTTTGGATTTTGCAAAAAGACGAGTTATAAACAAGTCATAATCGAAATCTTTCATATAACGCCCTCCCGCTTTAATTTGTTTTCAAGAGCAGAAACTGCTGTTTCGTCGGGAGCGCAATTAAGCTGATAGACGGGAACTGACGAAAGAATTTCAATCACAAGGTCAATGCATCGGCAGTTTTCGTCCGGCGCAAACAAATCAAGATAAATATTCTTCATAAGCGCCTGTAATGCTTCTATCCCCTTGAGCCGCTTGACGCTGCTGCGGACCGACTGCCCGAGAACAACCACTGCACCCAGCGGCAAACTGCGATTAAAGCAAATATTGCTCGTTCCGCAAAATGGCAAACCATCGGCATAAACACCGCCGTTCCTGACAGAAACCCCTGCCTTATCGCCGTTGACTGTAACGGATTTTCTAAACTCATGCCACAACTGAGCCTGGGTGCTTTTCCCGATTCCGCATGGCCCTGTGAAAAGAATCCCTTTGCCTTTATATTCGATAAAAGAAGAATGAACAAAAACTGTTTTTTTAGCAAGCATCAGCTGAGCAAGGGAAACGGAATTCCACAAATAACGCTCGTCCGTTAAAACCCGAAAGCTGTTATGCGTAAAATAGGTTTTGCTTTTTGATGTATCCTCGCAATTATAGCAAGTCATCGCACCGTCATTACCACCCATAACAAAACAGCGGTAAATGTTACTGCCCTCGGCGTAGACCGAAATCTCGCCGGTTGTGCCTCTGAAATCAGCTCGGATCATCGGCAGCTTATCGCAGGTGATACATTCAATTTCGATATCCGGCTCACATTCCGATGTTTCAAACCTGCGCCAATCGGAACTGTCGCAGACGAAAAACGGCGCTTCGATACAGATATTATGAGAACAAATTTTGTAATACTTAGTCATACGGACACTAACCCAACTCTATACTCTTTTTTATTATATAGCATTACGCAAATTAGTCAAGTGTTTCGCAAAAAAAGACTTGCGAATGTTCTGCAAAAAAAGGTTGCGAAAGTTATCCTGGGATTATTATTGGGTCAAATACTGTTTTATAAGAAGCAACAAATCCCCTTCCGTCACATATTCCGCCATTAATTGAACAGACCAATACACTTCGTCCGCAATAAGCTGTTTCCGAAACCGTCAAAACCTGATATTCACCTGCAAGGCAAACATCAAAAAGCGATTCAATAATAACCTTTTCTCCGTAAGTCATATTACTTACACTACCAACACCAAGCTTTGAAAGAACTTTATTTATATTGGCTTCATAGCTCTGCTTCAAGTCCGTTTTCGAGAACCTCTCCGACCATATCTTTGAAGACCGAACGCAAATCGCTGTAATCTTCAACATCAAGTAATTGCAGAAATTCTCTCAGTTTTTCTTTTCTTTCCTTTTTTGCTGCCCTAACTTCCGGGCTGTCTTTGTACCTTGGCATAATCAAAACCTCCAAAATGGTATTTATATTCTATACCATTCCGGAGGTTTAAACAAGATTTGAAGGAGTCTATAAAAAAAGAAAGTGAGTATTCACTTGTGTTATGAATACTCACTATGATCCTATGTGTTAGGACGTCACATTGATAGCGGAATATACAATTCTCACGGTTTCATTTGCAGTGTTTCCCTTAAATTGAAAGCCGTGATATTGGGGTGCTATCAGTTAGTATACCCTGTATTCTTGTAAAATCTGCTAAACTATGATATAATAGATTAAATTTTTTATCCAAGAGAGTGATTATATTATGGACTATCAGGATATTCTTGCAAGAGCAAAACAGGAGCTTGTCGCACTTGACAGCCATTTAATAGATGTGGTCGATATTAAAAGGCCTCCAAATCTAGAATATGCCAAGCAGTTGGCGAAAGTCATTTCCAAACTGTCGCCCCTACTCGGCAATATGATTGAGTTTTCTACCGTTGATTTACTCAACGAGCATGATTGGGAAGAGTACGGAAAATGGATTAGACAGGATCCTGGCTTCCCGGATGCGCTGTTCCAAAGTGATTTGATTGTTCCTAACCCTGGCATTGAAATTAAGGCATGGTTTCCGTTTGCAACGGAGATTACAGCCCGTTTCAAAGATAGCGTGACAATGTTTAGTCAAAATAATATTGATGTTGCTTTGATTGCTTGGTTGCCGGAACACGTTATTTGGGGTAAGCCCCAAATAATTGATGTTCTTGTTGTTGGCGGTAAGGGCGTGGCAGAGGCAAGAGATCGCCACTATCATAGACCACCCGATTATCTTGTATTTGAACCTGAGGACACCACTCAAAGAACCGCAAATCTACAACAGACAAACACTAACGGATATAAACTCCAGTCCGACAAGTGTAATGTGCAAGATGCGATTAGGGTTGTAGATTCTTGGGGAGAGAATGGCAGAGAATATAGTCCTCTTCCCGATTACCAGCGACTTTTGAGAACCCTTTATGGTCAGTTTGTCTATCGTCTTGATACTAATTATGCAAAGATTGATCGTATTGAGCATGCCGAGATTGAGGCATTTAAGTCTCGTGTACTTAACACCGTTTTCAATGGTAAAACCATTAAACAATGGAGCGATATTCTCTCCTCCAACAATGCAAAATTGTTAGAGGACGCATTGGAATCCATTCTTTAATACTTTATCAACTCGCTCAGATGCGACTTGATAAACATCTGGATTGATCTCCGCGCAATAACAAACTCTATCAAGTTCAGCAGATGCGACGGCGCTTGTAAACAGACCCGCAAACGGATCCCATACAACATCTCCATTATCAGAGGTTATTTCAATTATCCGTTTAATAAGAGATAACGGCTTTTGGTTGAGGTGTATTGCTTTTTGGTTTATTTTTAATCTCTCGTTGCCACGGAGTTGTGGCTCTTGCCATACATTCGTGATGCCCATAGGGCAATAGAATTTTGACCTCATATTTGCCCATTGCTCCTTTGTAATAGACATTTTCCCATCTATGGAAAAATATGGTTTTCCGTCCTCCTTGCCGTTTTTGTTAGCGTAGGATGCAATTTTTTCAAATGCTTCTGCAGGAGGCATATACCACAAATGACACTTAGTAAAGTATTTTCTTGTAGCAGCATCTTTAACTCCACAAGCTTCATTTGTTTTTGAGAATGGGAGACCTGTTCGTCCCCATTCATATCTTAACCACTCTTTCATTGACATCGGAACACCATTGACATCAAAAGTCGGTTTTTTCACATACTGAACACAAACCTCAGTTACGACAGGCAAGTGTCGGATGGTTTTAGTGTTAGTATTGCCAGCAACATGGCTCATCCCCTTGTCCCATACGCAGCAAGAAACATAAGTCCAACCATATTTTTCTAACATAGGATGTACAGTTGCCCAACCAACCTCAGTATTCCAAAACCACAGAGTTGTCAAAGGTGTTGCAATTTCACTCCATTTTTTTATGTGGGGTTCATACCATTCCGCAAGGCCTTTATGCGAAAGTAAGTCTCCCGGAAAACCGTTTACGCCATAAGGACCATCACAAACAATGACCGTTGGTTTTTCCCAATCTTGGTAAAATTCCATAGCGTCACCGCAATAAAGGTGAATGTTTTTAAAATGCCTATTTGCCATTTCTATATCTCCTTGTCCGGACAATGTGCAACGACGTCCTCGATGTTACATTCAAAGTAATTACAAATACGATCCACGATCTCCATTGCTACCAGTTTATTACTACTCATTTTGTCCATAGTGGATTTTGAGATGCCCGTTCTCTCCATTAGTTCTTTTTTAGTCATATCTCTATCAATTAGAAGTTTCCATAGAGGCTTATATGTAAATGACATAATAATCACCGCCTTTTTCTTAGATTATAACGCTAATGCATTTAGAAGTCAATGCTTTTATGCTTAGTTCACGATATATCTAGTGCATTATAGTTCAATGAGTAATGACGCATCGCCTGACCTTCCGTAGCGATGAGCCTATCGTAAGCAACGCCGTAGTTCGCCATGAAATCCTTTTTAGGGAAGCGACTTGCTACTGCATTTGCAGTAGCATAACGCAGTTTTCGACGACGCGTGTTATAATGGGTGTATCTCTTCCATTGTAATATTCTGATCGAATAATCATGACAATAAAAAACTGTGCAACTTTTGCTCAAACTGCACCAATTTTCGCATTTCTTTATCACGCTCATTTTTACAGAATTGGTGCATAAAGAAAAAGCTACGCATTCCTAAAATAGAATGTGCAGCAATTTTGAAGCATTTCTTATGGTCGAAGAATTAGAATTAGTGTGCAAATAAAGAAAAACCTCCGAGAAATCGGAGGCTTTTCTCACGCCGCACTGCTATCAGTGTGACATCATAATATGGTCGGAGTGACGGGACTTGAACCCATGGCCTCTTGGTCCCGAACCAAGCGCGATACCAAACTTCGCCACACCCCGAAATATAAACTGCTTCAAACAGCTTTATTATTATATATTATACGGTAAAAAAAATCAAGTGATTTAACAAAAAAAGTGAATATTTAATGATTACTAAGTCTTTATCTATGTGTTGACACTTGACTGATTTTATAATAAAATGTAAATATCGAATGAAACGGAGGATTTGCTATGAAAAAGACAATATCATTACTACTATCTATTCTACTTATCTGCTCTGTTTGCCTGCTTGCAGGCTGTTCAGAAGAAGAAAAACCTAACAACGATCCCATAGAAGAAACTACTGATGTTCAGGCGACACCTGAAGGCTCTTCCTCCCCTTCCGATTCATCTTCAGATGATTCAACGGCAACGGCTCTTTCCGAAAATGAAACTAAAAAGGAAGCAATCAAAGTTAACTACACAGATTTATACAACTCTGTTTTAAAAGAGACTTATAACTACATAGTAAATTTCGATGATTCCGATGAGATACCCTTTGGCAACCACGGCATTGCGGAAATTGCCCGAAACTGCGCAAAGCCGACTGAAGCCCTCACAAGAATAGGATACTACACTAAGGACCTTAACAAGGACGGCATACCTGAGCTCCTCATTGGCTCCTGCGATGATGAGGCCGGAGAAGGGATAAGTATTTTTGCCATTTACACCTGCGTTGACGGCAACGCAAAACTCTTAGACGAAGGCTGGTACAGAAGCAGATATTATCCTATGAATAACGGTTCTCTTTTCTATTACGGCTCAAGCGGTGCAAGTTATCAATCATTCGGTACTTACAGCATTGCAGACAACCTCAAAAGCCTCAAATGCACTAAATTCTATTTCAGTGATTTAAAAGACGGTAAACAAGCTTTCTACACCAACACCACCGGCGAAGAA
>CASFRX010000055.1 GCA_949297075.1 uncultured Oscillospiraceae bacterium
AATGATACTCCCGTCCAGTCACAGTCCGAGCGTGATAAAACCGTCGCAGGCAATGAGGGCGGCTCTGGCAGACCGTCAGTTGGGGTGAAACTCCCGTGGCGTCAGTTCGCTGCTGACCGTTTGACGATTTCCCTTTGCATTTCGGGGCGTCGAGGACAAATTGAAGTGCTCCTATCATAAAGCCGAACGCAAGGCGGTCTATGGAAACAGAGAATTGTTTATACTCTCCCGACCTTAAATACTTCCTTGCGTTTGGCTGCCTACATAGGCAGAGCCTGTCTGCCTAAATCCAGATAGGAGGTCAAACATAATGGAAAGAACAATTAGGCGTGGCGATATTTACTACGCCGACTTAAATCCTGTTATCGGCTCGGAGCAAGGCGGGACACGCCCTGTACTTATCATTTCCAATGATACAGGCAACAAGTACATCCCTACGGTCATTATCGCCGCCATAACAAGCCGAGTACGCACAAAGGCAAAGCTGCCCACGCATACCGCCATTAAAGATTTTGAGGGTCTTAGCAAAGACTCTGTTATTCTGTTGGAGCAGATACGCACGATTGATAAGAAACGGCTGAGAGAGCATATCGGAATGCTTGACAGCCAGCAAATTCTTACAGCCGACAACGCACTTTTAATCAGTCTTGGGCTTGATAAAAAGGACTAACCCTCTCGTATATAACGATGCTAAAACTGCATCGTTTCAACATTCTGTCAAGGCTTTAAGGGTGGAGATTTGCAAAGCAAATACTACCCGTGCCTTGACAGGTTGTTATACGGTACAAGCAATCGCTCATATATTGAGAACGAGGGAGGTGTTGGCGGCTGAAGCATAGAGAGTTTGTATATATCGGTGACCCTGTTCCAGAATTGAATGAGCAGGAACACGCAAAGTTCCTATTAAATGTTCAGAAGTCAATCCTTTTTTCCCTTGAGAAACGAGGCTTGTTGACGGGAACTCAAAGGGAACGCTGCCTGACTGCGCTTGAACAACAATACAGCCGAAGTCAAAAAAGCAAACGCCGAGCTTGACTGCTTGGCGTTTTTACATATATAAGTGTAAATCAAAGATTTGCACATTCGACATCCCTCAGAGCTTTTCCTATAATGCAAATACAGTAAGCTCGGTTTACTGGGAAAGGAGTTTTCAATGAACAGATATGAACGCTTAAACGAAGAACGCAAGATAATTGAAAAAAGAAAGCGTGTGGCTGCGTATTGCCGTGTTTCCACGGATAATGAAGACCAAGCGAATTCATTTGAAAGCCAGCAGCGCTATTTCAGACAATATATCGAGCGCAATCCAGATTGGGAGCTGTATGAGATTTTTGCCGATGAAGGCATTTCTGGAACGAGCACAAAAAAGCGTAAAGAGTTTAACCGAATGATAGCCTGTGCGAAAAACGGCGACTTTGACTTGATAATTACGAAAGAGATTTCCCGTTTTGCGAGAAATACGCTCGACAGCATATATTACACCCGTGACCTCAAAAAGCACGGCGTCGGCGTTATCTTTATGAATGACAACATCAACACTTTAGACGGCGATGCGGAGCTTCGTCTTGCCATAATGTCCTCGATAGCGCAGGAGGAAAGCCGCAAGACTTCCGAGCGTGTCAAATGGGGACAAAAGCGCCAGATGGAGCAAGGCGTTGTGTTTGGACGCAGTATGCTCGGCTATGATGTAAAAGACGGAAAAATGACCATCAATGAGGAAGGCGCAAAGATTGTACGCCTTATCTTCCATAAGTTTGTGAACGAAGGAAAAGGAACTCATGTCATCGCCCGTGAGCTGCGGGAGGAAGGCATCGAGCCTATGCGTGTCAAGGAGTGGCAGAATACCGTTATTCTCCGTGTTATCCGCAACGAAAAATACTGCGGCGACTTGGTGCAGAAAAAGACCTATACGCCAGATTTTCTCTCTCACGAAAAGAAATACAATCGAGGTCAGGAGGAATTTGTGATTATCAAAGACCATCACGAGCCGATTGTATCCCGTGAGCTGTTTGAAGAAGCAAACCGTATTTTAGATGAGCGTTCCCTTTCACAAGAGGGCAAGGCGAAGCACAGCAACCGCTATCCGTTTTCGGGTAAAATCAAATGCGGACATTGCGGCGCAAGCTATGTGGCAAGATATAAAACCAGAAAAGACGGCAGCAAATATAAGGCGTGGCGGTGTCAGGAAGCGGCAAAGCACGGAAGCCCCCATACTGACAAAGCTGGAAATCAAATCGGCTGCACGGGAGCAAGCATACGCAATGAAGATGCGACACATATTATGTTCCTTGTAACAAAGGAATTAAAGCTCAGACAGACGAAAATCACGAAAAATCTTACTTCTATTATAGAGTCCATCATCGCTATGGATACGACAGGCACAGATATTGAAAAGCTGAAAACCCAGATTGCAACTATCGAAGATAAGCGTACAAAACTGATTGACATTTATATGTCTGGGGATATAAGCAAAGATGAATTTTCTGCGGCACGGTCAAAGTGCGATGCTGAAATTGCCGAGCTGCAATCGGTTATCGACAGTATCGACAAGCAGCAGGCTATGATTAGGCAGCAGCAGGAGCTTGTGCAGGAAATCAGAGATGCTATCAACGAAATTGTCTGCGGCGTGGAATACGATGACGAGTTTTATAAGCACATTTTAGATAAGATGGTTGTCAATGATAAGGACAACATTGATGTATATCTGAATTTGCTTCCTATGAAATGGAGCTATACGGTTGCAAAAGCGTCAAAAAAAGCGTTAGCCCCTGAAAGGAACATTTCAGGGGCTTCTGTACCAATATCGGTCAGCATGCCTTTCACCTGATCACTCGGCGCTGCAAAACGCTGACATAAATAACGGGTAGAGGCGGCAAGCTCCCCGTCAGG
>CASFRX010000056.1 GCA_949297075.1 uncultured Oscillospiraceae bacterium
GTCAATATTAGGTTTGGTTTTATCGTGATTTTCTTTCAGCCAATTATTAAACTGCATAGAAGAAGCAATCCAACTTTCATCGGTAACTTTTCTGCCGACTGTCATTCTTTGCATCATAGTTTCATCATCGCAAACTATAGCTAGATAATGCATATCAGAAAACAATTCTCTTTCGGGTAAGCTTTCAAACTGTTTTGGTGTACAAGCTCCACAAACTACACAGGGCTTACCAATTTGTGAAATATTCGAACATAGCTTCATCCACATTCTGCGATATGCTCTGTAATCATCTTCGGGGGTGTTATATACATCGTTCCAGGTTATGTCACTTTCAAGGACAATATAGTCTGTTTCATTTTTAAAAAGCTCGTTACAAACAGTTGTTTTGCCTGCACACGAGGCACCCGTAATGGAGAATAAAGGTAATTTTTTAGTCGGTTTCATAGTTATGCCTCCTTTTGTTCCATTGTATCATTTTAATTTGAGGTGTGTATATGTAAAGAATGGTTTAAACTAAATTCGACATAGCTCTTTACGATACATAACTTCAACCGCATCATATGATATCTGAGTATTATCTGTAAGTTCAAATCCGTGCTTTTCGTAAAAACTACGGGCACGAGTATTCTTTTCAAACACCCAAAGCACCACACTGTTATATCCTGAATTTTTAATTTCATCGAGGATATGATTTATCATCATTGTGCCGTAACCTTTACCCCAGTTATCACACAAACTATGAATGCAAATCAGTTCTGCACTATCTGAAAATTCGGGATTTCTTGCTTTGCTCCAAGCAGCAATACAATGAGGCTTTTCGTCAATTTCAAGAATTGATATTTCTGCATAGCCGGATTTCAGTACATTCTCATACATTGCTTCGGCTTTTACAATATCAGTACATCTTCCCATATCTTCAGCAGAAATAATATCCGCAAAGGCAGATTTCCACGATTCTGTCTGAATAAATGCAAGTGTTTTTTCGTCGCCGTTTCTGGCTTTTCGTATTTTATTATTCATCTTTAAGCTCCTTGACAAACAACATCAATCTCATCTTCGCTTGGCACTTCAAATATTAAAACGAATTTTGCGGCGAGATTATCGTCAACATAGTAGGCACTTGTTTCTTCTGCAAGCACAGCGTTGTTTCTCTTATTCAAGCGATATTTCCAAGTTTCATTGCTGATGTCAATGTAATGAAGCTCACATTCGATATTACGGGACTTATAAAATCCTTTTGCAGACTTTCGTTCTGCTTTTGTCCAGAAGCCCCAGTCAAGAACAACATTAATATCCTTCTTAATAAGCTCTAAAGATTTGTTCAACAGATATTTCTCTGTTCTTTCCACATATTCATCGTGTTTATCACCACAATGCTGACCGAAAAGAGCAAGTGTTATCTCATCAACCGAAAGCAGAACAGCATTCTTTTCTTTACAAAGCTTTTGTGCGTATGTAGTTTTGCCGCAGCATATTTTGCCGCAAATTAAAAAGACTTTTGCCATAAGCAACACCTTCTTACTTGTTCATTTCATCAACAAATTCGCTGTTTCTTGCCGTCAGTTCAACCCACGCAGGTCTGAATCCGCTTTTGATAGCATTGCGGACAGATTTGATATTCGACCATGCAGCACAGTAGAACGGTACTTTGCCGAGCTTCAATGTTTCAATGGCAAGCTTGCTTGTAATTGCAGATGCAACGCCTTTTCTTCTGTATTCAGGTAGAACATCAACGCCGATCTGATACATTGTTTCACAGTCTGCTGAACAGCCTGCAAGTCCCATGAGTTTTCCTTCATCAAATGCACCGACAGCAAGTTTATCAAGATGTTTTCGGCTTTCGCACAAAGCGTTGCTCCACTCGGCGGTGTAATACTGCTCAAACTCTTCGGGTTGTAAAACTCTTATCTCGTAATTGCAGGGCAATTCTTTTAGTTCGTTGACATCGGGTAGAAAATATTCCGCCATAAAGCATACTTTATATCCAAACTCTGCTAATTTTTCGTTGAGTGCAATAACATTGGGCGATTCAAAGCAATGCTCAACGGCATATTTGCCTATGTACCACTCGACGGTTTCTTTCATTCTCGGACTGACTTGCGCCACGATATTGTTACCGTATGATACCAAATCGCATTCAAGCGGCAAGGGCATATACGCCCTTGCTTTTTCATTCTTCTGTGATAAAACAACCTTGTTTTCAGTCGAAAGAAAATCCTCTGCGTTGCAGTTGCAGTCATACGAGGATTGCTGTAATGCGATTTGAAATATTTCTTGATTCGTCATATTTACACCTATTTATTTGCTTTTAATGTGAATGTTGCGCCCCAGTTATTAAGAACCTCAACGCAAGAAAAGCCTGCTTCGAGCAGCGCTTTGGTTTCGTGTTCAACTGTCAATGGGGTGTCATAGTGATAAAACTCATTGTCATCAATGCCTTGTTCCTTTTTAAGAAGGAGCAACTCGTTTCGGAATGTTCTCTCGTCTTCATCAGACAAGGCGAAATAATCGGTAAGGATAAAATATCCTCCATTTTTTAATGCTTTGCAGAGTTTTGCATAAAGCGGAATTTTTTCTTCTTTTGTGAAATGGTGCAGAGATTCAACCGAAACTACGGCATCAAAAGTGTTTTCGCCAAACGGAATATCAAAATATGAGCCGCAAACCAAAGCCAAATCCTTTTCGGGGAATTTGTTTTTCAAGGCGTTCAGCATTGATTCGGTTAAGTCGATACCGGTTATTTTTGCCGAAGGGTTGATTTTGAAATAATGTTCCAATTCCAAACCCGTACCGCAACCCAAGTCAAGGATTTTTGCACCGTTGGTCTTGGGTAAACAGTTGGCGGTATATGGATAAAACACATCTGACGATTCGATATTCGTCATCATGTGTTCATCGTAACCGTCTAACCGTTTATCGAAAAATTCATTCATTTTTTCAAGCATTTCTATTTACCTCTGATTATAGCTCTTTCCTGAAACAAATAACACGGTTTGCTTCCTCAAAACCCATTGCCATATGGAAATTAAAGCTGTAGGTGTTATCAAGTTCGCAGTCGCTTGCGAATTCCGTACAGCCTTTTTCTTTTGCCCATAATTCACATTCGTGCATCAGTTCTTTGGCATAACCTTTATGCTTATATTCGGGAACAACAAATAATGAGGTGTGATAGCGATAGCGGCAAAAAGCTAATAAAATCAATGGTTTTGCGGACAGCGGATAGACAGGGAATGTGTTAAAAACTGAATACGCACACAAACGGCGTTACCTTAACCCCTTTGGGGGAGAAAGTA
>CASFRX010000057.1 GCA_949297075.1 uncultured Oscillospiraceae bacterium
GTCAATATTAGGTTTGGTTTTATCGTGATTTTCTTTCAGCCAATTATTAAACTGCATAGAAGAAGCAATCCAACTTTCATCGGTAACTTTTCTGCCGACTGTCATTCTTTGCATCATAGTTTCATCATCGCAAACTATAGCAAGATAATACATCTCAGAAAACAATTCTCTTTCAGGTAAGCTTTCAAACTGTTTTGGTGTACAAGCTCCGCAAACAACACAGGGCTTACCAATTTGTGAAATATTAGCACAAAGCTTCATCCACATTCTGCGATATGCTCTGTAATCATCGTCAGGTGTGTTGTAAATATCGTTCCAGGCTAGCCCAATGATAATAATTATCGTTAGAATATTCTTTTAACCATTCATCTATAATGCTTTGGCTTATCGCCTCGCTAGAGTGTGTCTGCCACATTAAGTATTTAGTGACTTCGGAATCTGACGCCCAGTTTTTGTACATTGCACCGGCATCTTTGTTGACAAATCTCCTTAAAATCAATCTTTCGGTTTCTAATCTTTGAGTTCCGCAATGTTTCACATGCTTTATCCTTTCTATATAAATTCCAATCTATCTTTCTCTTTAAATTTATTATACACCAAAACTATGAATATTTCTACTAACCCTCGTTTTGCTTTTGCAACACATCTGCTGAATAAAAAATTGGCATAATGCTTTTCACATTATGCCAACGACCGCCGATAAATGCGCCCCATACCACTTTGAAAAATTCTATTTTGTCAATATGTCTATGGCTTTAAGATATCCGTTAAAGCCTTTGCCCTTTACCGTAGCAACGCATCCTGAGCGAATGTAAGATGTTTTTCTGAAATCCTCTCTTGCATCGGGGTCGGAAATATGAACCTCAACAGTGGGTATGCCGACGGTTTTAACAGCGTCAAGCAAGGCGACGCTTGTGTGGGTATAAGCGCCCGGATTTATTACAATACCGTCCGTGTTGCCGTAAGCCTCTTGGATCTTATCAACAAGACAGCCCTCATGGTTGCTTTGATAAAATTCAACCTCAATGTTTTTTTGTTTGCAGTGTTCAGCTATTAATTCAACCAAATCGTTGTAGGTCTGCTTACCGTAAATTTGGGGTTCACGGATACCCAGCATATTGAGATTGGGACCGTTAATTACAAGTATTTTCATTATAGCCAAGCCCTTTCAAAATTCTTTTTACAGTTTCTTCTGCGTCTTGAGAAACTTCAACGGTTATGTCGCTTACAGCTTTGTAATGGGGCAGACGGGCCTCAAACATTTTTTGAAGTTTGCCGTCAGCGCTCAAGGGTCTGCCGTCAGTTGCAAGATGGGCTATATCTCTGCTGAGGAAAACTACTTTTGCATTTTGTCTGAGAGCAGCTTTGTTTTCGTCTCGTAAAATTGCGCCGCCGCCTGTGGCAATGATTTTTGAGCTGAGTTTACCTGCTGTTTTTACGGCGTTTGTTTCGGCGTTTCGGAAATACTCTTCGCCTTTTTCGGCAAAAATTTGAGGTATTGGTATACCCTCCGCTTCTTCTACCAGTTGATCGGTGTCTATAAATTCTCTGCCGAGCTTTTGGGCAAGAGCTTTTGCCGCTGTGGATTTTCCGCAGCCGGGCATACCCACAAGAACAATGTTTTCCATTTCATTCTCAAGGGAAGACAGAATACTGAGAGCTTTCTGCGGCTCGAATTTTGTTCCGATGAAGCTTTCTGCCGCCTTAACAGCCTGAGCGCAGAGCATGACGAGCCCGTTAATGTTTGGAATATTCAATTCTTCGGCATCAAGCAAAAATCTTGTTTTGGCAGGATTATAAATCAAATCCGCAACACCCTTGCAGTTCTTAAAGATGCTGAGGTTGATTAAACGCTCGCCGTTGTTGGGATACATTCCAACGGGTGTGCCGTTAAAAATGTAATCAGCGTTGGCGTGCTTTTCAATGTTAATGTAGTTATCGGTTTGACTTCGCTGTGAAATTACGGCAATTTCTTTTGCTCCTCTGTCACGGCAAACAGCAATAACGGTTTGGCTTGCGCCGCCGTTGCCTAAGATAACAACCTTTTTGTCTTTAACATCAAAGCCTGCTGCGTCCAGTAAAAATGAGAAACCGTAATAATCCGTGTTATCGCCGTAAAGAGAGCCGTCGGGCAGCCTTGTTACGGTGTTGACCGAGCCGATTTTTTTGGCTGAATCGGAGAGCTTAGCCATGTAGGGGATTACCGTTTGTTTGTACGGTATGGTTACATTCATGCCGTCAAACTCATTTGAGTGCATGAATTCTTCGATTTCTTCAGGCTCTTTTTCGTACAGAGGATATTCGTAATCGCCTAAATAAGCATGAATTTGCGGAGAATAGCTGTGGCCGAGCTTGCGGCCTAATAATCCGAAACGCATTGTTATACCGCCTTAAACAATTTCAGAATAGCTTCCGAGATAAACAAAGCTTTCAAGCTCATTTTCAAGCTCGCATATGAGCCGGGACAGAGCAGGGGAGTAAATGGAAGCATTTACATCGAAATAGAACATGAATTCAAAATCACTGCCGGCAATAGGTCGGCTTTCGAGCTTTGTTATGTTTATGTTGTGAGCATAGAAACGGGAAATTATGCGGTAAAGCGAACCGGGCTTGTGGGGAAGGACGAGCATAAGGCTGGTGCGGTCTGCTCCGGGATAAATCTCGGGCTTTTTGGATATGCAAATAAAGCGTGTGTAGTTGCTTCCTTTGTTTTGCACAGCCCTTTTGAGAACGGAAAGCGAATACAGTTCAGCGCAGCTTGCAGAACCGAGAGCCGCCAAATCATTGCGGTCGGAGTTGGCAACTGCCTGCGCCGCAAGGGCAGTGTTTGCATAGGTTGTGATTTTAACATCTTTGAGGTTACCTAAAAATTCACTGCATTGGTTAATCGCCTGTTCGTGAGATACGATTTCTTTTATGTCTTCAAGCTTTACGCCGGGTTTGGTGAGCAGGCAGTGATTAATCTGTATTCTCGTGCTGCGGACAATATAGAAGCTGTGCTTGGTCATCAGGTCATAAATGTGATTAACCGAGCCGGCTGTGCTGTTCTCAATGGGAAGCACACCGTAGCGGCAAAGCCCTTTATCAACTGCGTTGAAAACACCTTCAAAAGAGTTGCAATAAACAATATTCGGCAAGCTGAAAAGCTTTTGAGCAGCAGATTGTGAGTATGCACCCTCAGTACCCTGGCAGGCTATGCTCGCTTTTTCGGGGAATAGCTTGTCTGTGCTTTCCAATGCTGTTGAAATCACTTCTTCGTATTTGGATTTAGGAAGCATGAGCTTGCTTTGGTAAGCTCGTGAAAGCTCCATGAGCAAAGAAAACATAACCCTTGTGCTTGCCTCGTGCTCTTTGCCTGCAAGCTCGGAAACACGCAGAAGCAAATCTCTCTCTCTGTGCGGATCATATATTTTCATGCCGTTTTCTTTTTTATATTTCGCAACGGCCGCCGCCTTTTCCATTCGCTCTTTTAGCAGAGCAACAAGCTGAGAGTCGATGCTGTCTATGTCTTTTCTGATTTCTTGTAAATCCATTTCTTTATTCCTCAATCTTTCAGATGGCTTATGAATAAATCCGCTATAACTACAGCCGCTGCCGCCTCAACGCAGGGTACGGCACGCTGAACAATGCAGGGGTCGTGTCTGCCTTTGATGTTAAGCGTAGTGTCGGTCTTATTCTCAAATGAAACTGTGTTTTGCGTTTTGGCTATGGACGGCGTGGGTTTAAATGCAACTTTAAAAATAAGGGGCATAGAGTTTGAAATTCCGCCTAATATTCCGCCGCAGTTGTTAGTGCGTGTGCGGATTTCGCCGTTTTCATCGCAGTAGTATTCATCGTTATTTTCACTGCCGTACATATTTGCCGCTTCAAAGCCTGCGCCGAATTCAAGCCCTTTAACTGCCGGTATACCGAAAACAGCCTCGGCAATTCTGCTTTCAAGTCCGCCGAACATAGGCTCGCCTATGCCAACGGGCAAGCCGACAACAGCACATTCAATCGTGCCGCCGACTGAATCGCAATCACCTTTTGCAGCAAGAATTTCCGCCTGCATCTTTTCCGCCTTTTCATCGTCAATGCAAGTGAAAGCCTTTTGTTTTAAGCTGTTGAGCTGATTGGCAGTTACATTAACTCTATCAAATTTTTCATCTTCAACGCCGTGAACGGAAGCGATGTGAGCGCCGATTGTTATTCCCTTTGCTTCAAGCCACTGCATCAGAATACCGCCTGCAATGCAAAGAGGAGCCGTCAATCTGCCGGAAAAATGTCCGCCGCCTGTAGGGTCATTGAATGAACTGTATTTTACCCTCGCTGCGTAATCTGCATGTCCGGGTCGAGGCGTGTCCCAAATAGCGGAATAATCCTTCGGGTGCTGATCCTTGTTGAAAATAGCGGCGCAGAGGGGAGCTCCGTTGGTTTTTCCGTCAGTAAGTCCCGAAAGAAACTGCACTTCGTCAGCCTCTTTACGCATTGTAGAAAATCTGTCTTTGCCCGGTGCACGCCTTGCCATGAATCCGGCAAGCTTTTCTGAGTCAATTTCAATTCCTGCGGGTAAGCCGTCTATGGTTACTCCGATAGCAGGGGAGTGGGATTGACCGAAGATTGTCATTTTAATGTTTTGACCTATGCTTGATGCCATACTTTGCCTCCAAGCTTTCTGTATTCCTCAAAAAATGTGGGGTATGATTTGTTAACGGCCTCACAGCCGAGAATAGTTGTTTCCTTTTCGCAGGCGCTTGCAGCTATTGCCGCCGCCATAACAATGCGGTGGTCGTTGAATGAATCAACTGTGCCGCCTGTTAATTTGCCTAAACCGTTTATAGTCAGAGTGTCGTTTCCCGGTTCTGCGTTGCCGCCGAGGGAGTTGACCATTTGAGCCGTTGAAACAATTCTGTCGCTTTCTTTAATTTTAAGACGAGCGGCATTGAAAAAAAATGTTTTCCCTGTTCTGAAAGATGCCGTTGCCGCCAAAACAGGAACAAGGTCGGGAATGTTTCCCACATCAATGTGCAAATCCTGCTCTTTTTGCGCAAAAAGCTTTGCAATTTCCGCCACGGCTTTGTCACCCTGTATAGATTTATCTGTTAAGTTAAAGCACTTTACATTGTTGCCGCCGATTAAATCGGCGCAAATAAAGAACGCTCCGTTTGACCAATCGCCCTCAACGGTGTAATTTTTAGGTGTGATATACCCGTTATTCGGCCTGATTTTTATGATGTTGCCTATAAAATCTGTTTCAACTCCAAAATCCCTTAAAACCTGCAGAGTCATTTCAATATAGGGTTTTGATTGAATATCTCCCTTTATTATAATCGTTGATTCTTCGTGGGTTACGGGCAAGGCAAGCAATAGTCCGCTTATAAACTGGGAGCTGACGCTTCCGTCAATTTCATATGTGCCGGGCATTAACTTTCCCGATACCTTCAGCGGCAGCTTTTCGCCCTCGGTTAAGCAGCCGTGGGCGCATATTGCCTTGCACAGCTCGCCTATAGGCCGCTCGGGTAGTCTGCCTGTACCGTCAAGTAAAACTCCTTTACCGAGAACAGCGGCTACGGGCAGCATAAAACGAAGCGTTGACCCGCTTTCACAGCAGTTCAGTTCGGTATTTTCGGTTGTATTTTTAATCGGTTCTACGAAAAATCCTGTTTCCGTTTTGGTTATCTCTGCTCCGAGAGCTTTCAAACACTGAGCCGTCGCTTCAATATCAACCGATGTGGTCGAGCATATTATATCTGTTGCGTTGCTGCTGAGAGCGGCACAAATAAGCGCTCGGTGAGCCATGGATTTTGAAGCCGGTGCATTAACGCTGCCGCTGAGCACAGCCGGAGTAATAATTGCATTCATAATTATTTCAGTCCAAGTTCTATGATTTTATGAAGTTCGTGGTAGTCGCATTTTTTAAGTATGCTTTCGCCTTTTGCTGTGGGCAAAACAAGAGTTATTTTGCCGTGAGCATTTTTCTTGTCCTTCAGCGCTGCTTTGTAAACTTCGTCAACGCTGTAGGGGCAAGCTTCGGGCAAACTGTATTTTTTCAGCAAAGGCAGCAGGCAAATCAAAGCTTCGCTTTCGCAAATACCTGCTTCAACTGCCGCTTTTGTTATAGCCACCATGCCTATTGCAACAGCACTGCCGTGAGGTGTTTTATAGCCGCTTAAAAGCTCAACTGTGTGGGCGATTGTGTGTCCGAAATTCAGAAAAGCTCTTTCTCCCTTATCAAATTCATCGTCTGCAACGACTCTTGCTTTGATTTCAACACAGCGTGCAACTGTTTTTTCGATATTGAAGCTGTCGCTTGCCAATGCGTCCAAAAGCTCGCTGTCGCAAAACATACCGTATTTTATAACTTCGCTCATTCCGTTGGAAAATTCATTCTTGGGCAAAGTGGCAAATGTATCAATATCGCAAAGCACCAATTCAGGCTGATAAAAAGCGCCTGCAAGATTTTTGCCTGCCTCTAAGTCGATAGCTGTTTTGCCGCCGACTGATGAATCAACAGCCGCAAGCAGAGAAGTTGGCAGCTGTACAAAGCCGGCTCCTCGCATATATGTAGCCGCCGCAAAGCCGCAAAGGTCGCCAACCACACCGCCGCCGAGAGCGACAAATGTATCCGTGCGGCTCATTGTGCTTTCAGCTGCAAAATTGAGCAGATTAATAAGGTTCTGAGCGTTTTTGCTCTCTTCGCCGTGAGCTATTACGCAGCTGAAAACCTCAAAGCCTTTATTTTCTAAGCTTTCTTTAACGGTTGCAAGGTAAAGCGGCGCAACATTGTCGTCGGTCACGATGAGTGCTTTGCCGTCAAGACCGAGAGCTTTGAGCTCTTCGCCTATCTTTTGGAGTAAGCCGTTACCGATTTTCACGGTGTACGGTTTTTTTGTTTTAACATTAATTTCAGTCATCGCTGTCAACTGCTTCCTTAATCATCCTGCCCTCACGAAGCAGTGCCTTGATTTCTTCGGCGTCATGTGCTTTGAGCGCATCGGAATATTTTTTCAAGTTTTCTATCATCAGGTCTATTTCCGTTATGAGATTTTCGGAATTTTCCATAAAAAGCTGAGTCCACATGGTTTCGTTCAGCCATGCAACACGGGTCAAATCTCTGTAGCTTCCTGCCGAAAAGCCCTTGTGAACCTTAGAACGGGGGCTTTTTACATAGGCGTTTGATACAACATGAGCCAGCTGCGAGGTATAGGCTATATTGACATCGTGCACCTGCGGAGTTGAAACCGTAACCGTGCCGAAGCCGGCTTTGAGCAGAATATCTCTTAAGTTTGCCAAAAGGTGCATATCTTCGTTGGGTTTGGGTACGAGTATCATGGTTGCGCCGTCAAACAGAGTTTCTTTAGAGCTTTTCAGCCCTGAAAACTGTGTTCCTGCCATGGGGTGGCCGCCGACAAAGTTGAAGCCGTTTTCTTCGGCAAGCTTGTAGCAGGGCGGACAAACCGTAGCCTTTGTGCCGCAAAGGTCAACTACCGTTGTGCCTTTTTTTACTTTAGGTGCAATTTCTCTTACATAGTCTACCACAGCCTGAGGGTAAAGTGCAACGAAAATATAATCACATTCCGAAATTGTTTCGCCGCTTAGTGCACCGTCAATTATATTTGCAATAATTGCGTAGTCCGTTACGGCTGTATTTATATCATATCCGAGGACGGTTTCGCCTGCTCTTTTATATGCTTTTGCAAGTGAACCGCCTATGAGACCAAGACCGCAAATACCGATTTTCATTTTAATTACCTCTCAATTTTAATCAAGCTCCGAAATTGTTTTGCGAATTGCAAATACACGCTTTGCAACATCGTCAAACTGTTCGGGGGTGAGAGATTGAGGACCGTCGCAAAGTGCGTGCTGAGGGTCGTTGTGCACCTCAATCATTAGTCCGTCTGCACCTGCCGCTGCTGCCGCCAATGCCATGGGCTTAACAAGCCTTGCTATGCCGCTTGCGTGGCTGGGGTCAATAACAACGGGCAAATGTGAAAGCTCTTTGAGCATAGGAACGGCGGAGAGGTCAAGAGTGTTTCTTGTGTAGGTTTCAAATGTGCGTATGCCTCTTTCGCAAAGAATAATGTTTTCGTTGCCGCCTGCCATAATGTATTCTGCGCTCATGAGCAGCTCTTTAAGGGTGTTTGCAAGGCCGCGCTTTAAGAGTATGGGCTTGCTTGTTCTGCCAAGCTCTTTGAGCAGCTCGAAGTTCTGCATATTTCTTGCGCCAACCTGAATTACATCAACATTTTCAAACAGCGGCAGATGATGTGCGCTCATGATTTCCGTTACAATAGGCATACCTGTTTCTTTTTTAGCTTCAAGCAGCAACTCAATGCCCTCGGCACGAAGTCCCTGGAAATCGTAGGGTGATGTTCTGGGCTTGAATGCGCCGCCTCTGAGCATTGACGCACCTGAGGCTTTAACTTTCGTAGCTATTTCAAGCACCTGTGCTTCGCTTTCAACGGAGCAGGGGCCTGCAATAATTGCAAAATTTCCGCCGCCGATTTTAATGCCGGAGCAGTCAATAACGCTGTCCTCAGGATGAAATTTGCGGTTTGCATTTTTAAAAGGCTCTGAAATGCGCTTTACGCTTTCAACTATTTCAAGCCCCTCTATAAGGTCTGTATCAATGGCTGTTGTGTTGCCGACTAAGCCTAAAATTGTATGATATTCGCCCTTGGAAATGTGTACGAGAACTTTTTGTTCTTCAAGCCAACCTATAAGGTTATCGAGCTGTTCCTGTGTTGCCTCGTTTTTTAATACTACTACCATTTTTTGTTTACCTCATTCGTAAAAATTAAGAGCCTTGCAGTGAATTTACTGCAAAGCTCCCGATAAGCTTAATTATGTTATCCTTAGAAAGGACGCAGCAAAAATCACTTTTACTTTATTTGCGTGTCGGCAAAATAAAAGTAAAAGTAAAAAAACTCGTATGCTGTTGCGTTCAATTTGCAAAGCATTTTAAATGCGCTCCCATTCAAAGATTTATCAGTATTATACACCTGTGTTTTTTAGTTGTCAATAGTTTTGGCAAAAATAATTTTATCGCTTTTAATCGCTAAAGTATATCTGTTTTCTCTTGCAAAATGCTCATATATTTGTTAATATGTTCTTCGTGTATATACATATTATTCAGGTGAAGCTCATGGAAGAAAGATTTATTGACTTACATACTCATTCCAACTGTTCGGACGGCTCTATGAGTCCGTCGGAATTGGTTATACATGCGGCAGAGAATAATCTTGCGGCAATAGCTTTAACGGATCACGATACTGTTTCCGGTATTGCCGAGGCTTTGGCTCAGGGGGAAAAAAGCAAGGTTGAGGTAGTGCCGGCTATTGAGTTCTCCGCAAAATCCGATACGGAAACCCATATATTAGGGTTTTTTATTGATACCGAAAACAGCTTGCTCAAAGCTACCCTCAAAAAAATCGTTGAAGAACGAAACGAGCGAAACGAAATGACAGCTAAGCTATTAAAAAAGCTTGGTTTTGATGTGAGCCTTGAGGAGGTTTCGGCTTTAGCGCCGGGCGGATTTATCGGCAGGGCTCATTTTGCAAGAGTTATGATGAACAAGGGATATGTGGCAAGCGTTAAAGAGGGCTTTGATAAATATCTCGCCACAGGCAGACCTGCTTTTTATAATAATCAGACCCTTGAAGCTAAGGAAACCATAGAGGTAATACACGCTTGCGCAGGCGCCGCCTTTTTGGCGCATCCTCACTTAATCCGACTGGATGACGATGCTCTTGAAATTTATTTGAAAGAGCTTAAGGGTTACGGCTTGGACGGAATAGAGGGCTACTACACCGATTATGATGCGGCTATGCAGAAAAAATTTCAAGCAATGGCTAAACGGCTGGAGCTGAATATAAGCGGCGGAACGGATTTCCATGCAAAAATGAAGCCCCATATTTCAATCGGTAAGGGTTTAGGCAACATGGCTGTACCTTACAGTGTTTTGGAGAATATAAAGGCAATAGTTAACAGATGAACAGAATTGTTTTTGAAAAAATAGAAGAGCTTATCAGCTTTAATAAAAGAATAGTAATAGCAGTAGACGGAATGTGTGCATCGGGCAAAACTACCCTTGCCGGTGAGATAAAAGAGCAGTTCGGAGGTACGGTTATTTCGGCAGACAGCTTCTTTTTGCCCTTAGAAATGCGAACTTTGCAGATATTAAATGAGGCAGGCGGAAATTTTCACCGATAGCGATATTACGCCGAAGTAATAAGCAACTTAAAAGAAGATGAATTTAAATACGGCGTTTTTGATTGCACCGTAGGTGATATAATTAAAACTGTTCCGGTTAACGAACACCGTCTTCTAATAATCGAAGGCAGCTACTGTATGCATCCGTGGCTAAATGCAAAATATGATTTGAAAATATTCACTTTGACCGATGAAAAAACGCAGCTCAAGCGAATCGAAAAACGAAACGGCTCGGCTGCGTCGGAAAACTTCCGAAATAAATGGATACCCTTTGAAAATAAATATTTTGAAACCTATAATATAAAGGGAAACTGTCACATTATTTTATGTACTTAATTAAACATGGTCTGCGCCGCTAAGATAAAGGCAACTCCCGGCGAGCCGAGCACTGCGGCAGTGCCGAGGGTGTACCAGTTTACGGCAACTGTCACTCCGGTCAGCATTCCCAAAAGCTTAACGGCATAAAGGGCGGCAACGCCTTGAAAAACGCTTGCGAATACTCCTTTAAAAATACATTTTCGTTTTATCATTACAATTAGAAGCGTTACGGCACATATTACGGCGAAGATTATCGCAACTGTTTTTACACCCATTCTATAACCTCTTTCCGTTGGCGCTGATGTTTTGCTGTTTTGCAAGGCCTAATACATATCTGTAGCGTGCTTTCAGCGCTTCAATTTCAAAAATTGTTGCTTCCACAAGGTCGCTTTCGTTTTGCAGTTCAAAACGCTCGTATGCAAGCTCTAAAGCGTCGCTTATGCGGTAAATTTCGTTTAACAGGCTTTCGCTTTCTCGTTCTTCGTTCTTTCTCTTACTAAGTAAATCCATAATCGCAGCCATTTTTGTCCTCCTGTTATATGTTAAATTCTATGATAGGAGGATGGACGTATATTCCGTAATTTATACTGTTTGGAGGAAAATATTATGTATATGACAAAACTCACTCCCTTTGCCGTTCGCACAATTTGGGGCGGCAGAAAGCTCATTGAAGACTACGGCGTAAAAACAGATTTGGATAACTGCGCCGAAGCTTGGATGCTCTCCTGCTTTAAGGGCTTTGAATCTACCGTAGCCGACGGCGAGTATCAGGGCATGAATTTAAACGAGGTTATGGAAAAAGAGGGTAGAGGTATCTTGGGCAAAAATGCCGAGAGCTTCGCGGATTTCCCGATTCTGATAAAGTTTATTGACGCTATGGATGATTTGTCCGTTCAGGTTCATCCCGATGATGAGTATGCTCAGCAGTATAACGGCGGATACGGCAAAACCGAGTGCTGGTATATTATGGATTGCGAGCCGGGAGCAAAGATTATTTACGGCTTTAAGGATAAAATCACAACTGAGGAATTTGCAAAGGCCATTGAAGAAAACAAAATAGAAGATGTAGTCAATTTTGTAGAGGTTAAAAAGGGCGATTTTTTCTTTATTGATGCAGGAACGCTTCATGCTATCTGTAAAGGTATTTTACTTGCAGAAGTTCAGCAAAATTCCAATGTGACATTTAGAGCCTATGATTATAACCGTTTTGATGCCAAGTGCAATGGCCCCAGACCGCTTCATATCAAGGAAACTCTCGATGTTACCAAGTGTGAGCCTCCTTGCCCCTCTGTTCCTACTCTGAGTAAAGTGGAAAAGCTTGACGGTGTAACTAAAACAGAATTAGTAAGCTTTGAGCTTTTCAGCGTGAACAGGGTGGAGATTAAGGGCGAATATAAAGGTATCGCAGACGAAAAATCCTTTGTTCACATCATGGCTTTAAGCGGAAGCGGCAAAATATCCTGCGGCGGTACCAAAATTGATATTGCAAAAGGGGACGGTGTTTTCGTGCCTGCTTCAGGCGGAGAATATACCGTTTGCGGCGAGGTGGAAATCCTCGAAAGCAGAGTTTAATATATTCCGCATATTTTTAGGAGAAAAGCGATGGCAGTTCTTTCAGCGCAGAATTCGAATATGTCCTTTGGCGACCGTGTTCTTTTTGACGGTGTTTCCTTTGATATTAAGGAGGGCGAGCGTGTAGGTTTAATCGGTGCAAACGGCACGGGTAAAACTACGCTATTCCGCCTTGTTTTGGGCACGGAAAAGCCCACATCGGGCGAAATTCACCTCGGCAAAAATACGGTTGTGGGATATATGGAGCAGCATGCCTGTCAAAATTCCCGACGCAGTATATATGATGAAATACTGACCGTGTTTGAGCCTCTCATGCAGGCGGAAATCCGTTTGGAGCAGCTCAATCGGCTTATTGATGCAGGGGGAGAAATAGATGCTCTGATTGATGAACAGCTCAATCTCCACGAAAAATATGAGCGCGACGGCGGCTTGACTTACAGAAGCCGTGCAAAATCAATGCTTGTGGGTCTCGGCTTTCCTGCTGAAATGCACAGCCTCAGCTGCGATAAGCTCAGCGGCGGTCAGCGTTCAAAGCTGAGTTTGGGCAAGCTTCTGCTTTCCGAACCCGATTTGTTGCTTCTTGACGAGCCGACTAACCACTTGGATATAGAAAGTGTAGAGTGGCTTGAAAGCTTTTTGGGAGATTACAAGGGTGCGGCTCTCATAATTTCCCATGACCGTTACTTTTTGGACAGAGTTACCACCCGCACCATGGAAATAGAGCACAGAAAAATGCGCATCTATAACGGCGGATATTCTAAATTTATTGAGCAAAAAGAAAAAGATAAAATCATAGAACAGCGCCACTACGATAATACTATGGCGGAGGTTCACAGAATAGAAAAAATTATCGAACAGCAAAGGCGATGGAACAGAGAACGAAACATTCGCACGGCTGAGCATAAGCAAAAATCAATCGACCGCCTCATGGACGGGCTTGAAAAGCCTGAGGCTGATGAAGCTACGCTTAAATTTGAATTTAAAACTCTTGCGGAAACAGGCAACGATGTTCTCATTTGTCAGGGGCTTACGAAGGGTTTCGGAGGTGAGCCGCTTTTCAGCTGTGTTGATTTGCTGATTAAAAAAGGCGAGAGAGCGTTTTTACTCGGAGCAAACGGTTGCGGAAAAACTACTTTTCTGCGTGTGCTCATGGGGCAGTATATTCCTCAGGCAGGATTTCGTAAATTCGGCGAAAATGTCCGTGCAGGCTATTTCGACCAAACCCTTGATGGCTTGCACGAAGAGAAAACAGTGCTTGATGAGGTTTGGGATCAATACAGACGGCTCAGTCAGACAGAAGTGCGCTCTGCCTTGGCGGCGTTTTTGTTCAGGGGCGATGATGTTTTTGCCCGTGTCGGAGATTTAAGCGGCGGCGAAAAAGCAAGGCTTGCCATGCTCAAGCTAATGCTCGGCGGCTATAATCTGCTGCTGCTGGACGAGCCTACAAATCACCTTGATATAACCTCCCGTGAGGCTTTGGAAAATGCACTTTTGGGCTATAACGGCACTATGCTCATTGTTTCCCACGACCGCTACTTCATAAATAAGCTTTCTACCCGTATCCTGCGCCTTGGCAAAACAGGCGTAGAAGATTACGGCAATGATTATGATGAATATTTGGCAAAGCTTGAAGCTTTAAAGGCTCAGCAGGCGGCAGCTCCGAGAGTTAAAGAGCAAAAGGAGGACGGATATAAACAGCGCAAGCTCAAAGAAAGCGAGCGCAGAAAGCTTTCTGCGGCATGCAGGCGGGTTGAAGCCGATATTGCCAAAACGGAAGAAGAAATCGACTTATCTCAGGCTGAACTTGAAAAACCAGAAGCATCGGCAAATTATGAAATGGTTATTGAACTTACGGCGAAAATAGATGAGCTCAATTTAAAGCTTGAAGCGCTCATTGAGGAGTGGGAAAAGCTTCAGGAACAGCTCGATGAAAGCTAAACTGCGTGCCAAATATGTAGAAAAAGGCAAATTTTACATAAATTTCGCTATTGTTGTTGACATGAGTTACTAAATAATGTTATATTCGCTTTATTAAACTAAATTACAAAGTATAGGAGTTGACCCTAATGTCAAAATCAAGAAAAATAGTTCTTGCTGTTATTTCAGTGATAATAGTCGCTCTGTTGGCTTATGTCACTGTTTCCGGCGGCTCGTTGGCAACTGCGCCTTGCGTTGATTGCGGCGGAGCAGGCCTTGTTGATGAGGCTGCTTGCGAAACCTGTGCAGGTGAAGGCACTGTCAGAGCCTCTATGTGGGCTTTGCTTCCTCCCGTAATAGCCATAGGTTTGGCACTGGTCACAAAAGAGGTTTACAGCTCTCTGTTCTTCGGTATCCTTGCCGGTGCTATTCTTGGCTCTGCTTCTGCAGGCGCTAAGTTTAGCTTTACCGGAATGATGGATATTCTGACAAACGACGGCTTGATTGCCGCTGTTTCAGGCACGGCAGGCATATTCGTTTTCCTTGTCGTTCTCGGCGTTCTTGTTGCTCTCGTCAATAAATCCGGCGGTTCTGCGGCTTTCGGCCGTTGGGCTTCCGTTCATATCAAATCGCGCATCGGTGCAATACTTGCAACATTTGTTCTCGGTTGCCTGATTTTCATTGATGACTATTTCAACTGCCTTACAGTCGGCTCGGTTATGCGTCCTGTAACAGACAGCCACAAGGTTTCAAGAGCTAAGCTCGCTTACATTATTGATGCTACCGCAGCGCCTGTTTGTATGATAGCTCCCATCTCTTCCTGGGCAGCAGCTGTTGCTTCTTATGCTGATGAGGGACAGGGTCTTACTCTTTTCATCAACGCTATTCCCTATAATTTCTATTCGCTTCTCACTCTTGTATTTATTGTTGCAATCACTCTTATGAAGTTTGATTACGGTCCTATGAAGCTTCACGAATTTAACGCTATCAATAAGGGAGACCTTTATACCGCAGGCGAAAAGGCAGAGGTAACCGAAGAGGGCTTCAATCCCAAGGGCAAGGTTCTCGACCTTATTCTTCCTGTTATTGTGCTTATCATTGCTTGCGTATTTGCTCTCGTTTATGTCGGCGGCATTTTCGACGGCTCATCATTTATTGATGCCTTTGCAAATACCGATGCTACAGTAGGTCTTCCCTGGGGCAGTGTTATTGCTCTGGTCTTTGCCATTGTTTATCTTTGCCTTCGCAAGGTTATTACTGTTAAAGAAGCAATGGATTGTATTCCCAAAGGCTTCATTGCCATGGTTCCTGCAATTCTTATTCTCACCTTTGCGACAGCTCTTAAGAACATAACGGGCGTTCTCGGCGCAAAGCCCTTTGTCGCTGAGGTTATTGGCAGCGGTGCAGAATCCTTCGCAAGCTTCCTGCCTGCTATAGTTTTCCTTGTTGCTTGCTTTATCTCTTTTGCAACAGGCACATCATGGGGTACATTCGGCATCCTCGTTCCTATCGTTACCGTTATCTTCCCGGCAGGAGAGCTTCAGATTATCGCAATGTCCGCTTGCCTTGCAGGCTCAGTTTGCGGCGACCACTGCTCACCTATTTCCGATACAACTATAATGTCCTCCGCAGGCGGTCAGTGTAACCACCTCAACCATGTTTCAACTCAGCTTCCCTATGCCATAACAGTTGCCGTCATTTCTTTCTTCGGCTACATTATGGCAGGCTTAGTAAAGAATTGGCTTATCGTTTTTCCCGTTATGGTTGCTGTAACGATTGCTGTGCTATTTATCATCAAGATGACTACAGCCAAGGCCAAGGCGAAATAAAAGGTGAAATAATTATCGACAAAGGGGCTGCGAAAGCGGTCCCTTTTGCTATTTGTTAAAGTTAAATTCAACCTGCTTTCTAAGCTTCCACAGTGCGGCTAAGTTGGGTACAGCCATGAGGGCATTAAATATATCCGAAAGAGCCCAGACGGTTTCTAACTGAGCACAGGTGCCTATGACAATACAAGCTAAATAAACTAAACGGTATAGTGTTATTGATTTTTCTCCGAAGGCATACTCTGCCGCTTTTTCTCCGTAGTAGCCCCAGCCAATTATTGTGGCAAAGGCAAACATACCAAGTGCTATGCTCAAAAAAATGCCTGCCTTGTTTCCTAAAACGCTTTCAAAGGCAAGAGAGCTTATTTTTGTCGGACTAAGCGAGGTATCGGGCTGCCATGCGCCGCTTGTCAGCATGGCGAGAGCTGTCAGGGAGCACATGAGCACCGTGTCTATAAAAACTTCAACAATTCCCCATAGGCCTTGAATTTCCGGGCTTCTAACATCAGCCGCAGAATGTACTATTGGCGATGAGCCTAAACCTGCTTCGTTGGAGAAAACTCCCCGTGCGATGCCGTATTTGATAGCCTTTGCCGCCGTGTAACCGCCTGTGCCTGCAAATACGCTTTTTATGTTAAAAGCTTGACTTAAAATCAGCTTTATGCTCGGCAGTATTTCCTTGTGGTTTTTGATGATAACAGCCAGCAAAACAGCTATGGTAATAAAGGAGAGCAGCGGTATTATCTTTTCCGTAACCTGAGTGATTCGCCGAACTCCGCCGAAAATTACCATTCCGCATATTGCGGCAATCGCTACCCCTAAAGCAGGGAGATAGATCCTGATTTGTTCGCTGATTGAACCGGCCATTGCGTTTGCCTGAGTCATGTTGCCCATACCGAGGGACGAAAAAACGCAAAAAATGCTGAAAACTACAGCTGTTTTTTTGCTTTCAAAAGCCCTTTCTATATAGAGCATTGAGCCGCCTTGCCATTCGCCTTTGCTGTTCTTTTCTCGGTGTAGTATACCTAAAACATTTTCTGTGTAGGCTGTCATTTCCCCTAATAAAGCGGAAACAATCATCCAAAAAACGCTTCCCGGACCGCCGAGGCAAAGTGCGCCGGCAACGCCGATTATGTTGCCTGTGCCCATGCAGGCGGCGAGAGCCGTTGAAAGAGCGGCTAAGGGAGAAATACCGCTTTTTTCACGCTTATGGAGCATTTTGCCAAAGGTTGAGCGAAAAATGAAAAAAGGCCGGCGTAGCTGTAAAAATCGGGATTTTGCCGAAAAGTAAAGACCTGTTCCCATAAACCAAAACAGCAAAATCGGATTCCAGCATAGCTTTTGGAGCGAAATAATTAAACCTGAAAACAAATTCTCACCGTTTCTTAAATAGAGTTATTAATTGAGCTTTGCGATTATTGATTTTTTATGTTGGTAAAGTTTATGCCGGCTTTCATTGCTTTTATGAATTTTGGACTCGAATTGCGGATTTCCCATTGGTTATAGGAAAGCTTTACAAAAAAATAATCCATATGCCAAATTTTTGAATTATTTATTTACTTTTTAGTATATTTTTGATATTATAATCTGGGAAACGACTGTTTATAGTTGTAATTCATTCCAAAAATATCAGAGGTGTCAGTAATTATGAACAAATATTATCAACCTGAGGCAGAATGTGCTTCAAGAGAACAAATCAGAGCATGGCAGGATGAAAGACTTGTTGCTCAGGTGAAGCATGTATATGAAAATGTAGAATACTACAGAAACCTGATGAAAGAAAAGGGTGTAGAGCCCGGCGACATAAAGGGCATAGACGATTTGCCTTTGCTTCCTTTCCTGACTAAGGATGACCTGCGTGAATGTTATCCCTACGGTCTGCTTGCAACTCCGCTTTCGGATTGCGTTCGTATTCAGTCCACTTCAGGCACAACAGGCAAGCGAGTAGTTGCTTTTTATACACAGGCTGATATTGATTTGTGGGAGGATTGCTGTGCCCGTGCTATTGTAGCCGCAGGCGGCACTAAGGAAGATGTAGTTCAGGTTTCTTACGGCTACGGCCTTTTCACAGGCGGTCCCGGACTTAACGGCGGCTCTCACAAAGTCGGCTGTCTTACCTTGCCCCTTTCTTCCGGCAATACTGAAAGACAGATTCAGTTTATGACTGACCTCGGTGCAACAATTCTTTGCTGTACTCCCTCTTATGCCGCATATCTCGGCGAAACAATCGAAGAAAAGGGGCTTAAGGACAAGCTCAAGCTCAAAGCAGGTATCTTCGGTGCAGAAGCATGGACGGAGGAAATGAGAAGAGATATCGAGAATAAGCTGGGTATTAAAGCTTTTGATATTTACGGCCTTACGGAAACCTCAGGTCCCGGCGTTTCTTTTGAATGTATGGAGCAGGGCGGTATGCATATTAACGAGGATCACTTCATCCCCGAAATCATAAATCCCAAAACAGGTGAAGTTCTTCCCTATGGCGAAAAGGGTGAGCTTGTCTTCACATCAATTACCAAAAAAGCCTTCCCCTTGCTTCGCTACCGTACAAAAGATATTTGTGTGCTTAATCCTGAGCCTTGCGCCTGCGGCAGAACACTTATCCGTATGTCAAAGCCCATGGGCAGAAGCGATGATATGCTTATTGTCAAGGGCGTCAATGTATTCCCGTCACAGATTGAAACAGTTCTTCTCAACAAGGGCTATCCTGCAAACTATCAGATTATTGTCAGCCGTGAGGGCTACAGCGATGTTCTCGAAGTTAATGTTGAGATGACTCCCGAAATGTTCTCTGATTCACTCAGCCGGGTTTCCGTCAAGGAAAAAGAGCTTGTTGAAGCTCTCAAGGCTATGCTCGGTATTTATGCTAAGGTTCGCCTTGTTGCTCCCAAGACAATTACCCGCAGCGAGGGCAAGGCAGTCCGCATAATTGATAAGCGCAACTTGTATTAATTAATTGAGGAGGAAAGTATCATGGCAGTAAAACAGATTTCCGCTTTTGTAGAAAACAAACCCGGTCAGCTTGCTAAGTTTACTGAGGTTCTCAACAACCACGGCATTGATATGCGTGCTCTCTCTCTTGCAGAGACCGAGGATTTCGGCATAGTCCGCATAATTACCGACGATTCTTATAAAACCGCTTGTGTGCTCAAGGATGAGGGCTATATTTTCTCTATCACTCCCGTTCTTGCCGTTGAAATTCCCGATACTCCCGGCGGACTTTATAAAGTACTCTCCGTTTTGAAGGAGCAGGGCATAAATGTTGAATATACCTACGCTTTCACAGCAAGAAAGCAGGATGTTGCATATATGATTTTCCGTGTAACAGATAACGATGCGGCGGCAGAAATTCTCAGGAAGAACGGCATAAGCCTTCTTGAACTTGACGATATTGATTGATTTTTGAAAGGATAAATCACAATGGCTGCAAGACTTGTAATTGCTTCCGGCAAAGGCGGAGTGGGCAAATCCTCCGTAGCCGCAGGACTTGCCTGCGCTTTACAGCGTACGGGACACAGCGTTTTGGTTGTGGACTGCGATATCGGCTTAAAAAGCCTTGATATCATACTTGGCGCCGGTGAAAATATGCTCTATAATTGGGGCGATATTATCTGCTCACGATGCTCTGCACAGGAAGCGCTGACTAAAACATCTTGCGGACCAATGCTGCTTTGCGCTCCCAACGCCTTTGAGCCTGATTACACCTGCGAAGCTATGCAAAAACTTGCCGAGAATTATGAGGAGATGTTCGATTATATCTTTTTCGATTCTCCGGCAGGCATAGGCAGGGGCTTTGCCCTTGCGTCGGCAGCGGCAACCTCTGCGATTGTTGTTGCAACTCCCGATGAAGTCTGTGTTCGCAGCGGTGCAATAGCGGCAGAAAAGCTTGCGGAGTTTGGCATTGAGCAAAGCAGATTGATTATCAACCGTTTCAATAAAAAGGCAACAATAAAGGGCGAGCTGCTCAATATTGACGATGTTATTGATTCTACCCGTCTGCGCCTTATCGGTGTTGTGCCGCAGGATAACGACCTTGCGTTCAGCCTTTGCGGCGGTAAACCCTTGCCTGCGAAAAGTGCGGCTTATAAGGCTTTTCGGCGCATATCCGAAAGGCTTGAGGGCAAGCGGGTTTCTTTGAAAATTGATTGATTCGGATAAAAGATAAGCTGTTATCAAAAAAACTTGTTCTTTTTTTAAAAAGTTATTTGACTTATAATACTTTTTTTGGTAAAATAAAGAAGATATAGGTTAAGTATCGGCGTTTTTTGTCAAAAGCAGCTGTGCGGAAAGGAAGAGATTTATGAACATTGCTTTAATAGCCCATGACGCAAAAAAAGAATTGATGGTACAGTTCTGTATTGCCTACTGCGGAATACTCAGCAGGCACACACTTTGCGCAACCGGTACTACCGGCAAGCTCGTAAGTGAGGCAACAGGCCTCAAGATTCAGAGCTTCCTGAGCGGTTCGCAGGGCGGTGACCAGCAGATTGCGGCAAGAATAGCATGTAATGAAATCGACTTGCTTCTCCTTTTCCGTGACCCGCACAATCCCAAGCCTCACGAGCCTAACGAAGCAACGCTTTTAAGGCTCTGTGATGTGCACAATATACCCGTTGCCACCAATATTGCAACAGCCGAGGCGATTATCCACAGCCTTGAACGGGGCGATTTGGATTGGCGAGATATAGTAAACCCGAAAATGTAAAAATCGGGGCGGACAATTTATTTGTCCGCCCTGTAGCTATATTTTAGAAAGGATATTTCACAATGGCATTAGTGACCAAAGCTATCAAAGGCACTCAGGATTTGCTGCCTGCCGATAGCTATAAAACCCGTTATGTTGAGCAGTCAATGCTCGATATTGCCACAAAATTCGGCTATAAAGAAATCCGCACTCCTGTTTTTGAGCATACAGAGCTTTTCAGCAGAGGCGTAGGTGATACAACAGATGTTGTTCAAAAAGAAATGTACACCTTCGACGATAAGGGCGGACGCTCAATTACTCTTCGTCCCGAGGGAACAGCAGGCGCAATGCGCGCCTTCCTTGAGCACGGCCTTTTTAATGAGCCCCTGCCTCAGAAAGTCAGCTATCTCACTTCCTGCTACCGCTATGAAAAGCCTCAGGCAGGCAGACTGCGTGAATTTCATCAGTTCGGCGTTGAGTGCCTCGGCACTGCTGCTCCTGCCGCTGATGCCGAACTTATAGCTTTGGGTCACGAGATTTTTTCCTATCTTGGTGTAGAGGGTTTAAAGCTTGAAATCAACTCAATAGGCTGCCCCGAATGCCGCAAAAAATATCATGCGGCGTTGCGTGAATATTTTGAATCCAAAAAAGATGCTCTCTGCGGCACCTGTTTGGACAGACTTGGTAGAAATCCCATGCGTATTCTTGATTGCAAGAGCCCCGAATGCGGCGAAATTGCAAAAGGAGCGCCTAAGGTGCTTGATTACATCTGCGAGGATTGCTCCGCACACTTTGAAACAGTTAAAAAACACCTCGACGCAATGAATATTCCTTATGTTGTCAATCCGACCATAGTGCGCGGCTTGGATTACTATACAAGAACGGTTTTTGAATTTGTTTCCACCGAAATTGGTGCTCAGGGCACGGTTTGCGGTGGCGGCAGATATGACGGACTTGCAGAAGAGCTCGGCGGAGCAAAAACACCTTCTCTCGGCTTTGCTCTCGGTATTGAGCGCCTTATGCTTCTCATGCAGGCGCAGGGCACGCCTCTGCCGGAAGAACAGCGTACCGACCTCTATATTGTATCTATGGGCGAGGCTGCAAATGTTGCGGCTGCTAAGATTGCCGCCTCTCTTCGTGAAGAGGGTATCAGCGTGCAGTATGATGTTGCAGGCCGTTCCGTTAAGGCTCAGATGAAGTTTGCAAATAAGCTCGGTGTTCGCAACACCGTTGTTATCGGCGACAGCGAGCTTGAAAGCGGCAAGATCATAGTTAAGGATATGGACGGCGGCGAAAGCGTTGAAATGGAGCTTGACGGCTTTGAAGACAGCTACCAGAGCTACCTTATCCAAAATGCTGTTAAAGATATTGCCGGTGCAGACGGGTTTGAAGTTAACATCAGCGACTTATTTTGATAATTCTCTCAAAGGAGTTAGAATATAATGGATTTTATGACAGGACTTAAAAGAACAGATTATTGCGGAACTCTTCGTGCTAGCGATATCGGCCGTGAGGTTGTAGTTGCCGGTTGGGTACAGCGTCAGCGTGACTTGGGCGCGCTTATCTTTATTGATTTGCGTGACCGCACAGGTTTAGTTCAGCTTGCATTTGACGATAATACAGACAGAGCTGTTTTCGATAAAGCTTTTTCGGCAAGAAGCGAATTTGTGCTTATGGCAAAGGGCGTAGTTCGTGAGCGTTCCTCTAAGAACACCGAAATCCCCACGGGCGAAATTGAAATAGAGGTTAGGGATTTGCGTGTGCTTTCAAAGAGCGAAACGCCTCCCTTTGATATCGTTCCCAACTGCCAGACTTCCGAGCTTACAAGACTTAAGTACCGATATCTTGATTTGCGCCGTCCTGACTTGCAGTCCAATATCATCCTGCGCCACAAGATAGCTAAGGTCACAAGAGACTATTTTGATGAAAACGGCTTCATCGAAATTGAAACTCCCATTCTCATTCGCTCCACTCCTGAGGGCGCAAGAGACTATATCGTTCCCAGCCGTATTCATAAGGGCAGCTTCTATGCTCTGCCTCAATCACCTCAGCTCTATAAGCAGCTTTCCATGGTCGCCGGTTTTGACAGATATATGCAGATTGCCCGTTGTTTCCGTGACGAGGATTTGCGTGCGGACAGACAGCCTGAATTTACTCAGATTGACCTTGAAATGTCCTTTGTTGAAATGGAGGATGTTCTTGCCATCGGTGAGGGTTATGTAAAAAGGCTGTTCAAAGAGGTTCTCGATATCGAAATCGAAACTCCCATTATGCGCTTGACTTATAAAGACGCTATGGAGCGTTACGGCTCTGATAAGCCTGATACTCGCTACGCCATGGAGCTTTACGATTTGACGGATATTGTAAAGGATTGCGGCTTCAGCGTTTTCTCAGGCGCAGTTGCAGAGGGCGGCTCTGTAAGAGGTATTACGGCAAAGGGTGCTGTTACAACTCTCACCCGTAAAGAAATTGATAAGCTCACCGAGTTTGTCAAGGGCTGCGGAGCAAAGGGCCTTGCATGGGTCAGGCTCAATGAGGACGGCTCTGTTGCCTCCTCCTTTGCTAAGTTTATGACGGAAGAAGAAATGTCAGCTATCCTTGCTAAAGCAGATGCTAAAGCAGGCGATGTTGTTCTCATAATAGGCGATAAGAAAAATTCTCTTGTTCTCTCAACCCTCGGTCTTCTCCGCGGCGAGGTTGCAAGAAAGCTTGACATTATTCCCAAGGATAAATATAACTTCCTCTGGATTACGGAATTTCCGTTCTTCGATTGGGATGAGGAGCTCGGTCAGTTTGTTGCCATGCACCATCCTTTCACAGCTCCAATGGATGAGTGTATTCCCTACCTTGAAACAGATAAGGCAAATGTCCGTGCAAAGGCATACGACCTTGTTCTCAACGGCATTGAGCTTTCTTCAGGCTCTATCCGTATTACTAATCCTGAGCTTCAGGGCAAAATATTCTCTCTCCTCGGTCTTACCGATGAGCAGGCTCATGAAAAGTTCGGCTATTTGCTGGATGCTTTTCGCTTCGGCGCTCCGCCTCACGGCGGCATGGGCATAGGCCTTGACAGATTGATTATGCAGATGCTCGGATGTGAAAGCCTTCGAGATGTTATTGCATTCCCGAAAGTACAGAACGCAACAGAGCCTATGACAGAGTGCCCTGCACCTGTAGACGGCGTACAGCTTGACGATTTAGGCATTGCGGTAAAGGCAGAAGAGAAATAATAAAGTGATTACCCCCTGTTAGGAGATAAAAATGGGTATTTTTTCAAAGATAAACAAAGGTTTGCAAAAGACAAGGCTTTCAATGGCCGGTGCTATTGATAATGTGCTTCACGGTGTCAATGAAATCACCGATGAGATGTTTGACGACCTTGAAGAAATTTTGGTTATGGGAGATGTCGGCGTTAACACCGCCACCGAAATTATTGACCGCCTGCGTGCCAAGGTTGCAAAGGAAAATCTGCGCAACGGCAAACAGGTAAGGCGGGCAATTAAGGAGATTGTAGCCGAGCTTATCGACGGCGGCGAGCAGATGGAAATGATAACTATGCCGTCAATAATCCTCGTCATAGGCGTCAACGGAGTAGGCAAAACAACAACTATCGGCAAAATGGCGGCTCTCTATAAATCTCAAGGTAAAAAGGTTATTCTCGGCGCGGCGGATACTTTCCGTGCCGCCGCTATTGACCAGCTTGAGATCTGGGCAGAGCGTGCAGGCGTTGATATTGTTAAGCATAAAGAGGGCGCTGACCCTGCCGCCGTTGTTTTCGATACTATCAATGCAGGCAAGGCGAGAAATGCCGATATAATTATTATTGATACCGCAGGCAGACTCCACAACAAAAAGAACCTTATGGACGAGCTTGCAAAAATCTACAGAGTTATTGACCGTGAGCTTCCTTGGTCAGACCGTGAAAGCCTGCTTGTTCTCGATGCCACAACGGGTCAGAATGCGGTTAACCAGGCAATAGAATTTAAAAATGTTGCCGAAATCACAGGAATAGTTTTGACTAAGCTTGACGGCACTGCACGAGGCGGTGTAGTGCTTGCAATTAAGCACGATTTGAATGTGCCGGTTAAGTTTGTCGGCGTCGGTGAACAGATGGATGATCTTCAGCCCTTTGACCCTGCGGCATTTGCAGAGGGTCTGTTCGATGTTGCTGAAGACGATGAAGCATAAAGATTTGAAAGGTTATTATAATGAACTATATTATTGCAACCCACAACATGAAAAAACGCAATGAGCTTGCACGCATTCTGGAGCCTCTCGGCGTTAACATTTTAACGGCTGAGCAGGCAGGCGTTGAGCTTACCGATGTTGAAGAAACAGGCGAAACATTTGAAGAAAATGCCCGCCTTAAGAGCCAAAGCGGATGCAGGGAAAGCGGTATGCCCTGCATAGCTGATGATTCCGGTTTGATGGTTGACGCTCTCGACGGCGCACCCGGCGTCTATTCCGCCCGTTACGGCGGTGAACACGGCAACGACCCGAAGAATATTGCTCTCCTCCTTGAAAACCTAAAAAATGTGCCCGATGAAAAGCGTACTGCTCGCTTTGTCTGCACGGTTTGCTGCACCTATCCCGACGGTAAAGAAATTGTTGTAACAGGCACTTGTGAAGGCAAAATAGGATATGAGCCTGTAGGCAACGGCGGATTTGGATACGACCCTGTATTCATGGTTAAAGATAAGAGCTTCGCTCAGCTTACAAGCGAAGAAAAAGACGAAATCAGCCACAGAGGCAAAGCTCTCAAAGCGCTTGCAAATGTGTTGGCTAATAATAAGTAAGGATAAACAGTATGACAGGAAAAGAAAGAGCTGCGTTTCGTGCGCAGGCAAATACATTAGAGCCTCTTTTTCAGTTGGGCAAGGGCGGCATGTCCGATGCGCTTATTAAGCAGACGGAGGATGCACTGCGAGCAAGAGAGCTGATTAAGCTTAAGGTTCTCCTTGAATCAAGCCCTATAACTCCCCGTCAGGCGGCCGATGAATTGGCGGCGGCAACGGGCGCTGATGTTATTCAGGTTATCGGCGGCGTAATCGTGCTTTACCGCTACAGCCCTGAGCTTCATGGAGAGAAAAAGCCCGAACAGAAAAAGCGTCCTGCAACCAAAAAAGAAGCAAGGAAGCAGGGCTACAAGGTGCATTTTGAGCGCAAGTTCAAGCGCACATCGGATAATAAAAAATCATGAGCAAGATTGGTATTTTCGGCGGTACATTCAATCCGCCTCATATCGGTCACACAAGGCTTGCCGAGCATTTTACGGATTTGTTAAAGCTCGACAGGCTTATTGTTATTCCCACAGCCGTTCCTCCCCATAAAGTTTCACCTGACCTTGCAAGGGGAGAGGACAGAATGAATATGTGTCTGCTCAGCTTCCCGGATGCGGTTGTGAGCAATATGGAATTGGTGCGTGGCGGCAAAAGCTATACCTATGATACTTTGTGCGAAATTTGCCGGCAGTATCCCGGAGATGAGCTTTACTTTATTGTGGGCTCAGATATGCTTTTGAGTTTTGACAGGTGGTATAAATACGAAGAAATTCTCGATATGGTAACCCTCTGCGCCGCAGATAGAGAGGGGGAGGGCTCTGCTCTGAAGCAAAACGGGGCGCCTGATTTTTTAAAGGGAAAAAGACTCGTTGTTTCCGATATGCCGGTCTTTGAAATCAGCTCAACAGAGCTTCGGGAATTGATTAAAAATAATATGAGCACCGATGGACTATTAGACCCTGCGGTGCGTGCATATATTGACGAAAGGGGACTTTACCGTTGAATACGCAAGAATATAAAGCTCTGCTTAAAAGCCGTCTTTCGCCTTACCGCTATTATCATTCACTTTGTGTTGCGGAAAGCGCAGTTGTTTTGGCGAAAAAATACGGTGCAGACCCCGAAAAGGCTTATGTTGCAGGCCTGCTTCACGATATAACCAAGGAAGCAGATAAAGCAGAGCATTTTGCGCTGCTTGAAAAGGCTGATATAAAGCTCTCGGAGCTTGAAAAGCGCAGCCCGAAGCTTTGGCATGCTATGAGCGGCAGTGCCTATTTGAGGCTTAATTTGGGCATTACAGACGAGGATATATTAAGGGCAGTTTATTATCACACGACTGCCCGTGCAGGTATGTCAGCCTTGGAAAAGGTTATATATATTGCGGATTTCATTTCGGCAGACAGAGATTATGATGATGTTGAAATTGTTCGCACTTTGGCGAAAAAGGATCTTGAAGAAACAATGCTTTATACAGGTAGGTATACTATAAATGAGCTGCTGCAAAAGGGCGCATGTATTCACCCTGACACAGTGGCTTGTTATAATGAATTAAAATTAAACATATGATATACGGGAGTGATTACAATGAGTTTTAAAGAAATTGACATCAGAAATATTAAGCAGTCAGCCGTTAAGCTGGTTAGCGACGATTGGGCGCTGGTTACCTCCGCCGCCGACGGTGCTGTTAACACAATGACCGTCAGTTGGGGCGGCATAGGTGAGCTTTGGGGCAAGGATGTTGTTTTTATCTTCATCCGTCCTCAGCGTTATACCTATGAGCTTCTCGAAAAAAGCGAAATGTTCTCAATGAACTTCTTTGACGGCGAATATAAAAAAGAGCTTGGCTACTGTGGAAAAAACAGCGGCAGAAACGGCGATAAATTTGCTGCCACGGGTTTGATTTCTGTTGAGCTTGACGGTGTTTCAGCCATTGAGCAGGCAAAATATAATGTAATCTGCAAAAAAATAGCTTTTCAGGATTTAGACCCAAAGGGCTTTATTGATGAAAGCATTGAGGGCAATTACAACGGTGATTATCACAGACTTTATGTGGGCGAAATAGTAAAGGTATACGAAAAAGAATAAGAATAAAAATGAAGAGAGAAGCTCATAAAAAAGCTTCTCTCTTCTCTTATGTTTAGTTGTTATTTGATTAGATCGTGCTCTTTAATGAAGCTTACGGTTTCCTCAACCGTAGTGAATGCAAGGGCAACAGATGTATCAGCCGCACCGTAGTAAATTGCAATTCTGCCGCTTTCGCTGTCTGCAAGAGCGGCGCAAGGGAATACAACATTGGGCACGTCACCGACAAGTTCATAAAGCTCATGAGGAGCAAGGAGGAAGGAGTCGGCTCTGTGAAGCACCTTCCACGGCTCGTCTTTATCGAGAATAGCGGCTCCCATTGCGTATGTAAAGCCGTTGCAGCTTGTGAGAACACCGTGGTAGAACATCAGCCACCCTTCATCGGTTTCGATAGGTGTGGGACCTGCACCGACTTTGGTCATTTCCCAGTTTTTCTGCGGACTCATAACAAATCTGTGCTTGCCCCAATATGTCAAATTCTTGCTGTGTGAAAGGAATATATCGCCGTAGGGTGTGTGACCTCTGTCGCAGGGGCGAATAAGAAGCAGAAATTCGTCGTTAATTTTTCGGGGAAAAAGAACGCCGTTTCGTGCAACAGGGTAGCAGGCATCTTCAAGCTGAGTCCATTCTTTGAAATCAGTTGTGTAGGCAATGCCTATTGTTGTGCCGTGAGGTGTGAGGTTGACCCAGGAAAGATAGTATATGCCGTCAATTTTGCAAAGCCTCGGGTCGTAGCCACGGAATATAACCTTTTCTTCAAGCTCCCAAATAACAGCATCCTTGCTGTAGCCCACAACAAGGGTGTGGTCACGGCTTATTGTGTCAACTCGGAATACACCTGCAAATCCGTCGCCGAAAGGCACAACGGCAGAATTAAAAATGCTGTTTGCATTTAAAAGGTTGTCACGGGTGATAATAGGATTGCTTTTGTATCGCCAAACAGGGTATTTGTAACCCTCAGGTTTATCCTGCCAAGGAATGTTGGGGATTTTGGCTCCGATGATTTTTGACATAATTCTTAGCTGTTCCTCCTTAAGTTTCAAGTGTGAATTCCTGAATAGCCTCGTTTTCTTGGATAAGCTCAAGAACGGCTTTCATGGAAGTTCTTTTTTTTGTTCTGACTGTCAGTTCAGCCTTGGTAATTCCGTTATCCTGCTTTTTAAATCTGATACCGGTTATCATTATTCCGGCCTCAGTAAGCTGTTTGGTTATAAGTTCAAGAGACTGCTCGCCCTCGTTCATCTTTATGGTGATAATATTGGTTTCCATGTTTTCCGAGAAAGGCATGAACCTGTGAAGCAGCAGCTGAATGACAATGAGTATAAGCGTGCTTGCAATACCGATAGTGTACATACCTGCGCCGAGAGCCATTCCGATGCCGGCGGTTGCCCATATGCCTGCCGCTGTGGTCAAGCCCTTAATTGTGCCGCCTCGAACAAAAATAACACCTGCACCAAGGAAAGATATACCCGTAACAACATTAGATGCGATACGGGAAGCATCTGCGCGCAAGCTGTTCATATCCATTTCGGCGATATCAAAGAATCCGTATTTGGAAACTATCATCATAAGCGCCGCACCCAGAGCAAGAATGAGGTGAGTTCTCATGCCTGCTTCTTTCTGCCTGAAGCTGCGCTCAATGCCGATTACAAAACCGCACAAGCAGGCGACAACAAGGCGCAAAAGAAGCTCCCATTGGCCAAGGGTTGCTTCAAGAAGAGCTTGTAAATTCATTGTGCAATACCCCCAAAAAGTTTTCTTATTTAAAAAATAATTATATCAGTAATTATAATAAAAGTCAAGTTTACGCAACTAAGTGTAACATAATTTTGATCTGGATTATTCCACCTGCGCCAAAGGGTAAAAACATTTGGGGCAGTGTTACAATAAACGAGAGGGGACAGTTGGTTATCCCGAAAGCGGCAAGAGAAAAATTCGGGTTAAGTGGTGGACAGAGGCTTATTGTGTTTAACGATGAATAATAGAAATAGTAAAAAAATCACCCTGTACCTTCAAAAAGTACGGGGTGATTAAATTATATATGATTAAACTTATTTGTAGAGGGGACCGTAATTTTTGCAAGCCCTGAAATCTGCGCCCTCAAGATCCTTTGTGCCGAATGCACCCCAGCAAGCAGGACGGAAAATCTTCTCCTCAGGTACATTGTGAAGAGCTACGGGGATACGGAGCATTGAGCAGAGAGTGATGATATCTGCGCCGATGTGGCCGTAGGAGATTGCACCGTGGTTAGCACCCCAGTTATTCATCAGGTCATAAGCTGATTTGAAGGGGCCTTCGCCGTTGCAACGGGGAGCGAACCATGTGCAGGGCCATGTGTAGTCTGTTCTCTTCCAGATTGCGTCGGAAACTTCATCGGGAAGCGCAACTGTCCAACCCTCGGCAATCTGAACAACAGGACCTAAGCCCTTAACAAGGTTAAGGCGAATCATGGTTGCGGGCATTTCAGCGCGTGTAAGGAAGCGTGAAGAATATCCGCCGCCTCGGAAATAGCCGTTGTCTGCCGCATTCCATGTGGTAGCTGCAAGAATCTTTTCCCTGTCAGCTTCTGTAACATTGTACCACTCTTTGATTTCGCCGTCGGCTTCGCCGCAAGCGTCAAGGCAGCAAGCACCGGAGTTGATGAGGTGGATGAAGCCCTGTGCATCTTTTGCTTTGCCCTCAATATCATAGTTTGTTACTCTCTTAACAGCCTCTGCGCTCCAGTGGGTACGAACATCTGCAAACATCTGAGGACGGTTTGTAAGGAGCTTCATAAACAGCATGCTTATTCCGTTGAGAACATCATTTTCTGTAGCAAGGATGTAAGGCTCTCTTGTGCCGTTCCAGTCGAAAGAGGTGTTGAGCAGTGCCTCTGCAAAGTCAGCGTTGGGATAGAAGTCTGTCCACTGTCTCTGACCCTGGAAGCCTGCGGCAATGGCATTGTGGCCTACCATCTCTTCTTCGCAGCCTTTAGGAAGCTTGTCGTTGCCGTTCATAAGGTCTTTGATGATGCACATCATCTTGACTGTAAATTCCCAATCCTTTTCTTTCTGCTCGTCGCTCTTGCGTACAAATTCGGGGTTCTTGTCGAAGCCTTCCTTGCATTTTTCTTTTGTCCATTTAAGGGCTCTCTGATATTCTTCCTCATCATAGATGCCCTCTGTCATTCTTCTGATGATTTCGACCTCGTCAACAGATTCAACTCTCATGCCAAGATATTCTTCAAGGAAATCCGGGTCAATAGAGGAACCTGCAATACCCATGCAGATTGAGCCTATCTGCAAATATGATTTGCCTCTCATTGTTGCGGCTGCAACTGCACTGCGTGCAAAGCGGAGAAGCTTTTCTTCAACATCGGCAGGGATGCTTGTATCATCAGCGTCCTGAACATCACGGCCGTAGATGCCGAATGCAGGGAGACCTTTTTGTGCGTGCGCTGCAAGAACGGATGCAAGGTAAACTGCACCGGGACGCTCAGTTGCGTTGAAGCCCCAAACACCCTTGATTGTATTCTTGTCCATATCCATTGTTTCGGAACCGTAGCACCAGCAAGGAGTAACGGAAAGAGTGATATCTACACCCTCTTTTTTGAACTGAGCCGCACAAGCTGCCGCCTCTGCAACACGGCCGATAGTAGTATCGGAAATAACAACCTTAACGGGCTCTCCGTTGGAATATTTAAGATTCTCTGTGAAGAGTTTTGCGGCTGCTTTAGCCATGTTCATTGTCTGCTCTTCAAGGCTTTCTCTGACCTTAAGGGGACCTCTTCTGCCGTCGATAATGGGGCGAATACCTATTACGGGATAATCGCCGATTAATCTGCTTTTTGCCATGGTGAATTTTCCTTTCTTTATGTAGATTATTATTGAACTATTTTAAGGAAAGAGCTGTATGCTTCTTCCCATTTTTCAGTATCTTGGGGTCGATATTCGGTTACCTTTTCGCTTCGTGCAACAATTTCGCGCGCTTCTTTAATTGATTTTATATCGCCACTTGCCATGAGCTGAACTGCGATGTTGCCGAGTACTGTTGCTTCAATGGGTCCTGCGGTAACGGGTTTTGCGCAGGCGTTAGCCGTCAGCTGGCAGAGAAGAGTATCTTTTGTACCTCCTCCGATAACATTTATAACTTCATAATCACGCTTTGTACATTCCGTAAGCTTCTCAAAAGTAAGCTTATATTTCATTGCAAGGCTCTCGTAAATACAGCGCATGATTTCACCGACTGTTTCGGGCACATATTGGTTCGTTTTGCGGCAAAATTCACGGATTCTTTCCGGAATATTGCCGTGAGGCACAAATTCAGGCGCATCAGGGTCAATAAAGCAGGCAAAGGGCTTTGCAGCCAGCGCTTCACGCTCCAAATCAGCATAACTGTATTGTTTGCCGTCACGGGCAAATTGCCTTCGGCTTTCCTGAATTAACCAAAGGCCGATAATGTTTTTGAGGAAGCCTGTGGATTGACCGTAGCCGCCCTCGTTGGTGACATTAATTTCAAGGGTCTGTTCATTGACAATAGGTTCGTCAAGCTCAGTGCCGAAAAGCGACCATGTGCCGCTGCTCAAAAAAGCAAACTGCTTGTCAGGGCAGGGTACAGCCGTAATTGCGCTCTGCGTATCATGTCCGCAAACGGCAACCACATCAATCTTAGGCAGACCGCATTCCTCGCATACATAGTCTGAGAGCTTGCCTATTACCGTTCCGCTGGGTACAATATCGCACATCAGCCGTTTTGGGATATTCAGCTTTTCAAATATTTCGTCGCACCAATTTTTTGTGTTGATATCAACAAGCTGTGAGGTAGTGGCGATTGAATATTCTGTTGTTTTTACACCTGTCAGCATGTAGGAAAACAAATCAGGCATAAAAAGGAGCTTATCGGCTTTTTCAAGCAAATAAGGGCGTTTTTGGCTCAAAGAGAGAAGCTGAAAAACTGTGTTGAGCTCCATGAACTGTATGCCTGTCATGCCGTAAAGCTTATCTTTAGGAATAGCTTTGAACGCCTGCTCAATCATGCCCTGTGTGCGCAGGTCACGGTAGTGGATAGGGTTTTCAAGCAGGTCGCCGTGCTCATCAAGCAGGCCGAAATCAACGCCCCATGTATCTATACCGACTGAGGAGATTTCGCCGCAGCTTTTTGCCTTGATTAAGCCCTGCTTAATCTCATGAAAAAGTCTGAGCACATCCCAGTATGTAGTGCCGTTCACACTGACGGGGTCATTTGTGAAACGGTGGATTTCTTCAAGAGTGATTTTTTCGCCGTCGAAACTGCCGACAATCGCTCGTCCGCTTGAGGCGCCGAAATCAACAGCTAAAACTTTTTTCATTTAAATCACAACACCTTTTTTGAGAATGATGTTTGCATAAATTGCGGTTTCGCCTGTTGCAACAACGGCATAAGCTTTTTTTGCTCTTTCATAAAAAGCAAAGCGCTCTTCAAGCTCAAATTTCTTTTCGCCCTCGTTAACCTTTACAATTTCCTCGTATTCTGCCCAAATGGGAGGTTTGTTTGCGGCATCGCCGTTATCCATAAGCGCAACGGGAGCTTCAACATAGGTGTCGAGGGGTAAAAGCTTGAGAATTGCATCAAGAATTTCGGGCACACCGTGGCCGTCAAGCCTTACAAGGCGCTGAGCCATGGAGGCTGCAGGGAAATTGCCGTCGCCGATTACGATTTCATCGCCGTGACCCATTTCCATGAGGATTTTTAAAAGTTCAGGTGAAAGAATAGGGGAAATATTTTTAAGCATAGGGAAAGTACCTCCTGATAATTTGTTAATTGAATGTATTATATGGAATATAAAGCGTACATATCCGCATATATTCCGCCTTTTTTAATAAGCTGGCTGTGACTGCCCTGTTCGGCAATGCCGTTTTCGGTCAGGACTAAAATATGGGAAGCGTTTTTAATTGTTGTGAGCCTGTGAGCGATGGTAAAGGTTGTTCTGCCCTTTGCAAGACGCTCTAAGGATTGCTGAACAAGTCTTTCGCTCTCATTGTCAAGTGCGCTTGTAGCTTCGTCAAGAATAAGTATTTCCGGGTCTTTTAAGAATACACGGGCAATGGAAATCCTCTGCTTTTGTCCTCCGGAAAGCTTAACACCGCGTTCACCGACATATGTGTCGTATCCGTCGGGAAGCTGACAGATAAAATCGTGAGCGCCGGCATTTTTAGCGGCTTCAATAATCTCTTCGTCCCTTGCCTCAGGCTTGCCGTAGGCAATGTTTTCTTTAACGGTGCCTGAGAACATATATACATCCTGCTGAACTACGCCGATGTGAGAACGCAGAGATTTGAGAGTATATTTTTTTATATCGGTGCCGTCAATGAGGATTTCACCGCTGTTGGCCTCGTAAAAACGGGGAATGAGATTGCAAAGTGTTGTTTTGCCGCCGCCTGAAGGACCTACAAGGGCAATGCTTTCGCCTGCCTTTGCTGTGAAGTTTATGCTTGTTAAAACATTGCTGTCTGTGCCTTCATATTTAAAGCTGACATCTTTAAAGGATATTTCGCCTTTGACATCAGACAGCTCTTTGGCATCGGGCATATCTTTTATTTCGCTGAGCTCGGAGATAACCTCATCAAAGCGTTCAATACCCGTCATGCCCTTTGAAAACTGCTCGCTGAATTCCACAATTCTGCGGATAGTGCCCATAAGAGTTGAAACCATGAGCAAATAAGCGGTCAAATCGGCCGGGGAAATCTGCCCTGCAACCATGAACATTGCGCCGCCTGCAAGAACGACGATGTACATGAAGCCGTCAAATAGGCGAACGGTGGTGTGGAAATTAGCCATGTATTTGTAAGAAGCTTTTTTGAGTGAAAGAAAACGGAGAGAGCCTATGTCAAATTTTTTCTTTTCAATGGGTTCGTTTGCATAGGACTGAACAACTCTGATGCCCAGCAGGCTGTCCTCTGTTATGGCGTTGATTTCGCCTATCTGGTGGCGTGAAGATTTGAAGGTATCACGCATTTTCTGTCGGTTGCGTTTTGTCATTATAAGAATAAGGGGAAACATGGCAAAAATGACAAGGGTGAACCAGATATTCATTTCGGCAAAAATAATGAAACAGCCGATAATTTTGATTATTGCAATCAGCACTTCTTCAGGGAAATGGTGGGCAAATTCGGTAACATCAAAAAGGTCGCTTGTGAGCCTTGACATGAGCTGACCGACTTTTGTGTTGTCATAAAAGGAAAAAGAAAGACCTTGAAGATGAGAAAATAAATCGTTTCTCATCTCGGTTTCAATTTTAGAGCCCATAACATGACCGCCGCAGGTCATGTAGTAGTTTGCAATCGCATCCACAATTCTTAAAAATATGTAAAAAGCGGCAATGCTTAGAATACGCTTAACGGTGAGCGATGCTATATCCTCTATGGCGGCATCGGTAATTTCACGCACAATCAGAGGAAGGGCAAGCTCGCAAACCGTGGTCATGCTTGCACAGAAAAGGTCAAGGGCAATCTCGCCCTTGTGCCTTAAAAGGTAAGGGGTGAAGCGTTTGAACAGGCGCATATTCTTTTTTCTTTGCTCTATTGAGTTTTTAAACTTAGAATTTTTTTCCATACTTCTATACCTATCGTGAAATCTTTTATTATTATATACCATATAGAGCAGCTTTTCAATTTATTTTTGCAGATTATTGATATTTTTGTTGCTATAAGTTAAAATTAAGTAAAATGAACTTCTGAAAGGAAAATGTTAATGAATATAATAATTTCCCCTTCAATTTTAGCAAGTGATTTTTCTCAGCTCGGTGTCGAGGCTCAGCGAATGGAAAAAGCAGGTGCCGATTGGCTTCATATTGATGTTATGGACGGACATTTTGTTCCCAATATTACCCTTGGCGCACCTATTGTCAAAGCTCTTCGCCCAAGGACAAGCATGTTTTTCGATGTTCACCTTATGATTAGTGAGCCCTTGAAGTATGTTGAGGATTTTGCTAAAGCGGGTGCAGATATTATCACTTTCCATGTTGAGTGCGACAGCGATATTGATGAAACTATTGATAAGATTCACGAATTGGGCTGTAAAGCAGGTCTTTCCGTTAAGCCCGGAACACCTGCGAGCGCAGTTCTGCCGTACCTTAAAAAAATTGAAATGGTGCTTGTTATGACTGTTGAGCCGGGCTTTGGCGGTCAGTCCTTTATGGCGGATATGTGCCGTAAGCTTGTAGAATTAAAAGCCGCCTGTAAAGCTGAAAACCTTGCGGTATATCTGCAAGTGGATGGTGGCATAAGCGAAAAGACAGTTGCCGTTGCCGCATCAGCCGGTGCAAATTGCTTTGTTGCAGGCAGTGCCGTCTTCGGTTCACCTGACCCGCGGGAAGCAATAACCGTTATAAGAACCATAGCGGAAGATAGTTTTGCAAATTGAATTTGAGCAGTAGTTATGTATATGCAGCTGTATATTCATAACTGCTCATTTTTTGTCAAAAATCGGGTGAAAACGGTGAATAAAGTAGTTTGCTTGTCAAAAACATCACGATATTATTCTAAATTAGAATAATATCATTGACTTTTCCACTTTTTCCACTCACTTTTCCACAAGTGTAATATGAAAAACTTTACACTAATTTCAACAAAAAAACATAAGAAATATGCTCCGAAAGAATATAATTTAAGCCTTTATTCACGGTTGATTGCATATTCGCAAAAAAAGTCAGACTTTAGCTTCAAAAATTATACATTGCTGAAAAAATATGTGTAAATTGCAGATGATTTTTCCTGTTTTTTGGTTAGTTTGTAGTGGTTTTAAATTTGTTAATAGGTTAAATGAATATATTTTTTTGAGCCAAGCTGTAAAGTATAATTCTTTACAGCTTGGCTCATGACTTTTCAATATTTAGTTTAAATTTTCAAATCCTTACAAAATAATGTGGTGTAAAGTGAGTTGCTTTTCAGAAAACAGCATTGTCTATGGGCATTGTGGCATAGGCGTTGAGCTCTAAACCGGCTTTTTTGCCGCTTAGATATTCAAAATAGCCCTGAGCGCCTACCATTGCGGCATTGTCTCCGCATAAACCCAAAGCAGGGAAATAGAGCTCCAATTCGTTTTCTTTGCAAAGCTTTTCAAATTCTCTGCGCAATACGCTGTTTGCGGAAACACCGCCGGCAAGGACTATTTTTTGGGCGCCTGTTTGCTGTGCCGCTTTGAGTGTGTTTGCTGTCAGGCATCGCACAACGGCGTGAATATATGATGCGCCGAAATCTGCAATATTTATTTCTTCGCCTTTTTGCTTTGCGTTGTGTATTGCGTTTACTGCTGAAGTTTTAAGCCCGGAAAAGCTGAAATCAAGCTCGCATCCGTCAACCTTAGGCCTTGGGAAATTATAAGCCTTGGGGTTACCGTCCTTAGCCGCCTTGTCCAAATTCAGACCGCCGGGGTAGGGAAGCCCTAAAGCACGGGCCGCCTTGTCCATACATTCGCCTGCGGCATCATCAAGCGTTTTGCCGATTATTTCAAATTCGGTGTAGCTTTTGACATTGACAATGTGGCTGTGGCCGCCTGAAACAACGAGAGCTAAGAAAGGCGGTTCGAGGTTCAAATGCGTTATGTAGTTTGCCGCAATGTGTGAACGCAGGTGATGAACAGGCACTAAAGGCTTGCCGCTTGAAAAAGAAAGTCCCTTTGCGAAGTTGACGCCGATAAGCAGTGCGCCTATCAGGCCGGGTGCATATGTGACAGCTATTGCTTCAATGTCGTTCATGGTACATTCTGCTTTTTCAAGCGCCTGCTTTACAACATTGCTTATAGCCTCGGCGTGCATTCGGGAAGCTATTTCCGGCACAACGCCGCCGTAGACTATATGAGCGTCTACCTGAGAAGCTATAATGCTTGAAAGCACAGTTCTGCCGTCTTCAACAACTGCGGCGGCAGTTTCATCGCAAGAGGATTCTATAGCTAATATTTTCATTCCGTTTCTTCCTCACTGAAAAATTTTGTCATCAGAAGTGCGTCTTCCTTGGGCTTGTCGTAAAATCCCGGTCGTTTGCCCACCTGAGAGAAGCCTGCCTTTGAATAGAGAGAAATTGCGGCTTCGTTGCTCGCTCTTACTTCCAGGGTTATTTCGGTGCATTTGCGCTGTTTAGCGCCGTTTTCGGCGGCTTCTAACAGCCTTTCTCCTATTCTCATTCTCCTGAAATCGGGATGTACGGCAATATTTGTAATCTCTGCAACACCGCAAACCTCAATAGAGCCGATGTATCCCAAAACCCTGCCTGCAAACCGAGCTGAGAGGAAGTGAGCGTTTTCGTTATCAAGTTCATCGCTCAAACCCTTTTCGTTCCACGGCTGAGAGAAGCACAGGCTTTCAAGTCTTGCAATTTCTGCTATATCGCTTTCCTGCATAGGCGAAATTTCCGCAAAGTTAAGAATGAGAGTTTTGATAACATCATATAAGCATGAATTAATCTGCTCTGCACAGCGGTCATAGACCTCTTGGCCGCATAAAAATGGGTCATCTATTCCGTTGCCGAGCAGGAACACCCTTTGTCTGCCGACATAGGGCAAAAGTGGCATCATATGGCTTTGGCTCATGCAGAAAAAAATTCCGTCGTCAAACATATAGGGGCTTAAAGCTCTTGCTCTGTGGTCGGAAATATCAACGCCGTATTTTTTTGCCGCTTCAACTGAGTTGGCAGATACTTCGTCCCCTGTGCGGGCGGCAAGACCTGCACTTGTGACCTCAATGCCCTTAAATCCCAAATCGTCAAGCTTCTTTTTCATCAGCCCTTCGGCAAGGGGACTGCGGCATGTATTGCCTGTGCAAACAAAAATAATCTTCATTTTAAGTTACCTTAATTTATCATCATAAACGGCTCTTTCGCCGCCTGTGAATTTCGGCCTTGTGCGCGCGGCAACGACAAGAGCCTTGCCGATGTGGGAGTTTTTAAGGCGCATGGGAACGGCAACCTCTTTCAGGTGCATTCCGATAAGCACACAGCCTATATCCATGCCTGCGTGTGCCTTAACATCTTCAACGGCAACGGGGCTTTCAAGCGCTGAGTAAAGTGCGGTTGCAAAGGAGCCTCCTGCCTTAGGCTGAGGAACAGCATTGACTTGAGTGAGGTTATATTTTTCCATTGCTTCTTCTTCGAGAATAACGGCTCTGTTAATGTGTTCGCAGCATTGAGCTGCTAGGTAAACACCCTTTTCTTCAGCGGCAGGCAGTATACCCTTGAGCAGGGCTTCGCCGATTTCGGGTCCTGAATGTGAGCCAAGGTTATAGCCCTGCACTTCGCTTGTGGAACAGCCTACAAGAAGTATCTGTCCTTTCTTAATTCCTGAGCGTTCAATAAGCTCCTTTGCGGCTTCGTTTGCCTGTTTAGTTAAGATTTCAAGTTCCATTTTTAATTTCTCTTTTCTGTTTATTTGTTAGCCTTTTGCATCGTACCAGGTCTTGCCGTAATTAACATCGGCAAGCATTTTTATTTTCAGCTGGACTGCGTTTTCCATCTCTTTCTTGAGCAGTGCACAAACTTTTTCTTTTTCGTTTTCCGGCGCTTCAATAATCAATTCATCATGTACCTGCATTATTAGTTTTGCACGCAGATTTTCTGCTTTGAGCCTGTTGTAAACTCTCACCATGGCTATTTTGATTATGTCTGCCGCCGTGCCTTGTATAGGCATGTTTCGTGCAACCCTTTCACCGAAAGCTCTGAGCATACCGTTGCCGGAGGTGAGCTCAGGCAAATATCTGCGGCGGTTAAAAAGGGTTTTGACATAGCCGCATTCCTTTGCGGTTTCAACTATTCTTTCCATGTATCGGTCAACTGCCGAATAGTGGCGCAGATAGCCTTTGATATATGCGTCCGCTTCCGCTCTCGTAACTCCGATATTTTGCGCCAAAGAAAAAGCACCGATGCCGTAAACAATGCCGAAGTTAACGGCCTTTGCTCGGCTTCTCATAAGGGGAGTTACCATGTTGATTGGCATATTGAAAACCTGGGAAGCGGTGATAGTGTGAATATCATCGCCGCTGTTAAAGGCGTTAATCATTGTTTCATCATCTGCTACATGGGCAAGCACACGAAGCTCAATTTGCGAATAGTCCGCATCCACAAGCACAAAGCCCTCTTTAGCCTTGAAGAATTTTCGCATCTCTCTGCCGAGTTCACTTCTTACGGGGATGTTTTGAAGATTGGGCTCAGTTGAGGAAATTCGGCCTGTTCGTGTTTCCGTCTGATTGAAAGTTGAGTGTATTCTGCCATCGGAGGCTATTGCCTTTATAAGACCGTCGCAGTAGGTGGATTTGAGCTTTGCCCAAGTTCGATATTGCAGAACATTTGCAACCACCGGGTATTCCTGAGCAAGCTTTTCAAGCTGTTCTGCGCTTGTTGACCAGCCGCTCTTTGTCTTTTTCTTTGCAGGCAGTTTCAGCTTTTCAAATAAAGCTTCACCGAGCTGTTTTGGTGAATTTAAGTTAAATTCATACCCCACAGCCTCGTATATTTCATCAGTGATTTTTTCTATATCCGCTTCAAGCTTTTTGCCAAACTCTGCTATGCCGCTGCGGTCAACCTCAAAGCCTGTCAGCTCCATGCTTGCAAGCACCTGTGCCAAGGGTATTTCCGTTTCTTCCAGGAGTTCAAGCTGACCGTTTTCTTTCAGCTTTTCGCAGAGGACTTTTTCAAGCTCAGGCAACAGCCAAGCGGAAACGGCAGGGGAGCTTTCCTCTTGCGGCAGAGGAACGGAGTATTCCATGCAAAGGCGGTTGACGCCGTAATCGTTGGAGGAGGGATTTAATATATATCCCGCAAGCTGAGTATCAAAGCTCACATTATTAAGTTTAATACCGCTGTCAAGGGCGAATTTATAAGCAGCTTTGGAATCATCTGTTATTTTCTGTATATTGCCGTCTTCAAAAGCTTCTTCAATAAAGCTCATGAAGCATAAATTGAGTGCAGAAATATGCGCCGCAGCAGTGCCGCTTCTGATGTAAATTCCGTTAACTTCTCCATCCTGAATTTCAAGAGTGAAAAACATTTTGCCCTCTGCTTTGAGGGATGCAAGCAGGGCAGAGGTGTTGTCGCACTCAATAGAGCTGAATTTTTCCGCAGGCTTGCTCTCTTTTTTTGCAGGTGCGGCTTTGGGGTCAAGATGCAGGCGTTCAATCATGCTGAACATTTCGAGTTCGCTGAGAAGCTTAACTGCTTCAAAATTATTGGACTCCTTTACGGTATATAGGCTGTAATCCTTATCAATAGGCGCTTCACAGCTGATTGTGCCAAGCTTCCGGCTCAAAAAAGCAAGGTCTTTGCCGTCAATCAGCTTCTTGCGCACGGAATCCTTAATATCAAGGGTGTCAATGTTATTATAAATATTTTCAATGCACTCAAATCTTTGAATAAGGTCACCGGCAGTTTTTTCGCCAACACCGGGAACACCGGGTATATTGTCCGAGCTGTCGCCCTGCAAAGCTTTGATTTCAATCAGCTGTAGGGGCTTAACTGAGTAGACCTCTTTGATTTTTTCTTCATCGTAAATAACTGTTTGCGGTCTGCCCATTTTTGTGGAGGTGAGAAGCACTTTTGTGTTTGTGTCAACAAGCTGCAAGCTGTCTCGGTCACCTGTGGCGATGTAACATTCATCGCCATTTTGGCAGCTTTTTGCGAGTGTGCCTAAAATGTCGTCTGCCTCCCAGCCTTCACATTCAAGTAATGTATAGCCTAAAGCCCTCAAAAGCTCTTTAAGGGTAGGCATCTGCTGAGCAAGCTCTGCGGGCATACCTTTGCGCTGAGCCTTGTAGCCGTCGTACATTTTGTGGCGAAAGGTTGGGGCTTTGACATCGAAGGCAATGGCAACACCGTCAGGCTTAACCTCATCTGTCAAACGCAGAAGTATTGATAAAAAGCCGTAAATTCCGTTTGTGAATTTTCCGTCTTTGGTTGTGAGCAGTTTAATGCCGTAAAAGGCGCGGTTCAATATGCTGTTGCCGTCAATAACCATTAACCTCATGATTTTTTTAGCTCCTCTCGTTTGACTGAAAGAATTTAATGTGGTATTATATACAAACTATTCGTTATATTCAAGGTGATATTTTTGTTGATAGGTAAAATTGATTGGAAAGGCGTTGCCGCTCTTGCTCCCATGGCAGGAGTTGCAGACAGAGCTTTCCGTGAAATATGCTGTGAATTTGGTGCAGCCTATGCCGTGACCGAAATGGTCAGCGCAAAGGGTCTTTGTATGTGTGACCGAAAATCCCGTGAGCTGCTTAAAATATCGGAGGCTGAAAAACCTACGGCGGCTCAGCTTTTCGGCGACGACCCTGAGTTTATGGCAAAAGCCGCTATGAAAGCACTGGAGTTTGAGCCGGATGCGATTGATATAAATATGGGTTGCCCCGCTCCCAAAATTGCAGGCAACGGAGGCGGCTCAGCGCTGATGAAACAGCCGGAGCTTGCTGAAAGAATAGTTGAAGCGGTTGTAAAAGCTGTTGATTTGCCTGTAACCGTCAAAATGCGTATCGGTTGGGACAGCGAAAATATAAACTGCGTTGATTTGGCAAAACGCTGTGAAAACGCAGGGGCAGCAGCTGTTGCCGTACACGGCAGAACAAAGGTGCAGATGTATGCGCCGCCTGTTCAGCCTGAGCATATAGCCGAGGTTTGCAAAGCTCTTAAAATTGATGTTATTGCAAACGGCGATGTGACCGATGGCGTTTCTGCCAAAAAGCTCATGGACGAAACAGGCTGTAAGGCTGTTATGGTAGGCAGAGGCGCTCTGGGCAGACCCTGGGTTTTTGAGCAGATTAACGCTTATGTTCAGCGCGGAGAGATTTTGCCTGAGCCTCCTGTGGCAGAGCGTATGCGAATAATGTTGAGGCATATCGAACGCCTTTGTGAGTATAAGGGTGAAAAGGTGGGTATGCTGGAAGCTCGCAAGCATGCCGCATGGTATATGAAAGGTATCAGAGGTGCGGCGGCACTGCGCAGGGAAATATGCGAGCTTAAAAAAATTGAAGATATTTATTCCATAAAGGATAAGGTGATTGCAACGGCGAAATAACCGCCGTTGCTTTTTTGTTTAAATTTAAACTTTATTGCTGTTCGGTGTTTGATGTTGCTTCTTCGTTGCTTTGTGCATCTTTGCTAAGAACTTTTTCTTCTCTTTTTTGGGCTAAGGTTTTAAGGTCTTCGTTGCTTGCCCTATTTTTCTTCTTAGCTTTTTTAGGCTCCTCTTCCGGGAAGAAATCAACTCCCTCAATGGGCTTGGGGTGCTTTTTGTATTTTGCCGTGAGGGCAATAAGAGCAATGAGGAACATCAGAGCCACTGCCATTGAAAGAACCTGTGAAACACGAAGAGTAGTATCTCCGATATAAAGGCTGTCTGTGCGGAAGCCCTCAATAATGGCTCTGCCTGTGCCGTAAAACAGACCGTACATAAGGAAAAGCTGTCCGCTGAAACGGCGGCATTTTTTGTAAACGAAAAGTATAATCAAAAATGAGCCTAAGCACCAAAGTGATTCATAGAGGAATGTTGGGTGAACAGGGGAGTAAGGGTCAACATTCATACCAAGCTGAGCAAGGCTTTCCTTATGGTCAACAAGGTAGGTGGTTGTTTTTTCGCTTATCATACCCCAAGGCATATCTGTGTTTGTGCCGAAAGCCTCTTGGTTTGCAAAGTTGCCCCAACGGCCTATGCCTTGACCTATGAGCAGGCTCATTCCTGCACAGTCGAGAAGATTTAAGAAGTTGAGCTTGTTGAAGCGGCTCATAATGAAAGCGCAAAGCAGTGCGCCGATAATACCGCCGTAAATTGCAAGTCCGCCGTTCCAGATTTGGATTATCTCGTCAGGATGAGCGGAGTAGTATTCCCAGCGGAAAATGACATAGTAAGCTCTTGCGCCTATGATTCCGCCGAAAGTGCCTGCAATCAGAATGTCAATCATTTTGTCGAGGCTCATCTTCCATTTGTATGCCATTCTGCCGCCCCAAAGCACGGCGAGCAAAAAGCCGAAAGCTATAATTGCGCCGTACCAGCGGATTGTTATTTCGTGGCCGAAAAGGCTGAATGAAGCCAATATGGAGCTTACATTGAAGCCCTTTTCAAAGCAGGAAAAATATACTGTTGTTGAATCCATTTTTACACTTCCTTTTGGAATTTAGTCTATGGGATTAATAACCGAAAGAGCCGCAAACTTCTCTCTCATTGTGTTATCAAGAATCTTTTTGACATCTGCGGTTGTGAGGCTGCGGAAGATTTCTATATCATCAAACATGCCGACTTTGTCGAAATGTGCGCCTACAAGGTCGTTTGCAATTTCGTCAATATCGTTGAAGCTCATAACTATTCGGCCGTAGAGCTTGCGGCGGATTCGGTCAAATTCCTCTTCGTTGACGCCCTTTTCACGCATTTCTTTTACTGCGGCATTTATCTGTCTTGCAACCTCATGAGGGTCTTTGCTTTCTCCGCTGAATATTGTTGCGCTGTAGCCGAAGCCTGTGAATTGCTCAAAGCCGAAGCTTGTGTTGATTAAGCCCTGCTCTAAAAGGGAATTGTAAAGGTCCGATGTTGTGCCGGCGAGCATTTCCAGCAGTACATTTGTTGCAATTTTATCCTTAAGACTGCGCTTTGGAAGACCGAAGCTCTCTTTGTAGCCGAACGAGAATATGGGGGATGCTACGCTCAGCTTTTCTTCGATATATTCCTGAACAATTTCTTCAGGTTCGTCGTGAGGCTTGCGTTCAAATTTGAATTGTTCACAGGGCTTTAAAAGCTCGTCGCAGATTTCAAGAATTTCGTTGATATCCGCATTGCCTGCAACTGCAAGCACCATGTTGTTGAGGTTGTAGAAATTGTTGTAGCAATCGTAAAGGGTCTGTGCTGTAATTTCAGCTATAGATTCTGTTGTGCCTGCAATATCAATGCGTACAGGGTGGCTGTGATAAAGGGCACGCAGGAGGTTGAAAAGCACCTCCCAATCGGCAACATCTTTATACATTGTTATTTCCTGACCGATGATGCCTTGCTCTTTTGCAACTGTTTGCTCGGTGAAGTAGGGCGACTGAACAAAATCAAGGAGAATACGAAGTGATGCGTTGAAATCGCCTGTGCAGGAGAAAAGATAGCAGGTTGTGTCAAAGGAGGTGTATGCGTTTGCATTGGCGCCTGTTTTTGCGTATCGTGCAAAAGCGTCAAGGTCTTCGCTTTCAAACAGCTTGTGCTCTAAAAAATGAGCCGTGCCTTCGGGAATATCTTCAATTTCGCCGTTTTTGTTGAGTATTTTCGTGTCGATTGAGCCGTAGTTTGTGCCGAAAACAGCGTAAGCTCCCGAATAGCCTTTCTTGGGCATACAGTAGATGTTAAGGCCTGTGGGGTGAACGGCGTGATAGCATTTTTCGTCCAAAAGCTCGTTATATATTTCGTTTATTACGGTTTTGTTATTCATCGTCTTCGCCCTCCTCGCCTGTAGCTGTTCCTGCAAGCATATAAACTGTGTCGAGGCTTACATTTTGTGCGGCGGAAATAACCTGCTCTCTTGTGACAGCGCTGATCTGCTCTGCATATTCTTCGGGAGTGATTATATCCCTGTCAAGCATCTGACCGCAGTACCAGCGGTCGAGCCCCTCAGGCGTGTCGTTGACAAGGGAAAGATTGGTGAGCGCTTTGATCGATGAGGTTAAATCGTCGTCGCTGAAATTGCCCTTTTTCATGTCTTCAAGCTCGTTCAGTATTGCTTCAATAGCTTTTTGCTCGTTTTCATTTTCAATGCCGCTTTGAACCATGATAAGTCCCTTTGAGCGGTTGAAGCCTGCGGAGCAGTAATAGCAAAGGCTCATTTTTTCACGGACATTGTTGAAAAGCTTTGAATATACGCCTCCGCCGAAAATATCGGACATAACTTTAATCGGAATGTAGTTATCTTCATCGTCAACCATACCGGCGCGCATACCGAGCACCAGTTTGCCCTGTTTAACGGGCAATTCTTCACGCACCTTTGTTGTTTCATCTGCGCTTGTTATAAATTCTGTGTGCAGTTCGGCAAGCTTTGTGCGGTTAACGGTGCTGAATTTTTCTGCAAATTTCTGCTTTATCGGTTCGGCGTCCATGCTGCCTGTAACTCCGATATAAACTGTTGCTGTTTCGAGCATTTTCTTCCATGCCGCTGTTACGGCTTCGCAGTCAATTTTTTTAATGTCTTCAATATCGCCGCAACGGCTCATTGCATAAACTTCGTTTTTGCACATTATTTCCGTACAGCGTTTCAGTGCATAATAACGCTTGTCGTTGAGCTCGTTTTCGATTTGCTCAATCATTAGTCGCTTTTCACGCTCAACATCAGCTTCTATAAATTTTCCGTCAACCGTGTTGGGGTCGAAAATAAGGTCGAGCAGAAGCTCGGCGGCTTTTTCGGAAATCTTTTCATCGGTTAAAGCAAATCTGTCTTCAAGGGCAGTAATTCGTAAGGTGAGTATCTGGCTTTCGCCGTCTTTGGAAACTCCTGCGGAAACCATAGCGCCGTAAAGAGAGGCGAGGTGCTTGTTCATTTGTGTGAGAGTAGGGTACTTTTTGCAGGTGCGCTTCAAAAGACCGGGCAGAAGGGCATTTACTGCCGTATCCTTGCCTAAGGGCAGAGCAAAGCTTGCCGTGTATATGGCGAGCTTGAAATTTGATTTGGTATCAACGGAGCAAAATCGCAGTCCGTTAACAGGAGAGCTTAGTGCAAAAGAATAATTCATGGAAAACTTATTCCTTTCTCAAACTTAATCTATATTATTATATCATATTTTTTAATATAATCTATAAATATTGAAAAAAATTATATTATTTGTTAATGAAAGCAATATTATATCAGCCTTTAAATGTGCTTAGAATATATATAGCTATAAATAACGCAGCTCAAATTAATTTGTAATATATTAATTATTGTAAAATGCCGAGTTTCATAGTATAATAGAGACGATACAAAAGGAGAGTGTTATTTTGAATTTCAGTTATCACGAAAAATCAGGCACACATACAGGCTTCTGCCTTGTCAAAAGCTGCGATAAAAAAATCAACAAAAACAATGAAGCTTATCTTGATATGATTTTGAGCGACCGCAGCGGCGAAATCAACGCCAAGCTTTGGAAATACGACGAGAATATACACGGAACATATGAGCCGAATACTCTTGTTAAGGTTCAGGGAGTTATAAGCAAATATAATGAAGCCGACCAGCTGCGTATTGACAGAATCCGTCCTGTCGTGGAATCGGACGGCGTAAAGATTGAGGATTATGTCACATCTGCCGTTTGTTCGGGAGAGGATATGTTTAACGAGCTTATGAGGATAGCCGATGGCTTTGATGATAAAGAAATAGCCACCCTTGTTAAGGCTATACTTAATAACAACCGTGAAAAGCTGCTGTATTATCCTGCGGCATTTAAACTTCACCATGCAATGCGAAGCGGACTTTTGCAGCATACTCTTTCTATTGTGCGTTTGGCGCAGAGCATCTGCAAGATTTATCCTTTTGTCAATAGCGATTTGCTTTTGGGCGGTGCTATGCTCCATGATATTGCAAAGCTTGAAGAGCTTGTTGCAAATGAAACAGGCATAGCTTCAGGCTATAGCGCAGAGGGTACATTGCTCGGCCACCTTGTAAAGGGCGCAATGCTTATCGACCAAGCAGCCGGTGAGCTCGGTGTTTCAAAGGAAAAGGCAGTGCTGCTTGAGCATATGCTCATTTCTCATCACGGAGACCCGGAATTCGGCGCTGCTGTTCGGCCCCTGTTTATCGAAGCGGAGATTTTAGCCTCCCTTGATAGGCTTGATGCAAGGATTGTTGAGGTTAACAACGCTGTTTCCGGCGTGGCTGTCGGCGGATTTTCTACTCGCCAGTGGGCGCTTGATAACCGTACTTTTTATAATCACGGCCTTGGTGATTTAACCAAAGAAACCAATTTGGATTTATAATTTGTAATCCATGCAAGGATATGTTTAAAGAGGGTTAATAATGGACTGGACTGAGATTATAATAACAGTTGACGCAAATGATTTGGATAAGGCGGCTGCCATTGCTCAGGTGCTTGTGCCCGGAGTTTATATTGAGGATTACCGCACATTGGAGCAGGAGGCTTTCGAAATAGCCGGTATTGACTTGATTGATGAAGAGCTGCTGCAGAAAGACAGAACTAAGGGACTCATACATATCTATATTTCGCCTGAGGATAATCCGGCTGAGGCTACGGCTTTCCTGACCGAACGCCTTGCAGGCGAAAAAATAGCCTATGAGCTGTCAACTAATATTTGCAGAAACGAAGATTGGGAAAATAATTGGAAAGCATATTTTAAGCCCATGGAAATAGGCGAAAGGCTTCTTATTCGTCCTCTTTGGATTGACGATTATGATGCAAAGGGCAGGGCAGTGCTTTCAATAGAGCCGGGTCTCGCTTTCGGCTCAGGTACTCACGAAACAACGCGGCTTTGCTTAGAGGCACTTGAGCCTTATATCAAGCCCGATACAAATATGCTCGATGTAGGCTGCGGCAGCGGCATTTTGAGCGTTGCTTCCCTTTTGCTCGGCGCCGAAAAGGCGGTCGGCGTTGATATTGACGCTCTCGCTGTCAAAACAGCCCGTGAAAACGGTGAGGTTAACGGCTTTTTAGAGCCTAAATATACTGTTTATCACGGCAACCTGGTTGATAAAGTCAGCGGTAAGTTTGAGGTTATTGCGGCAAATATTGTTGCGGATATTATCATACTTTTCTCTTCACAGGTCGGTGAGTTCCTGGCAGACAACGGTGTGTTTATCGCATCGGGTATTATCGCTCCCCGTGAGCCTGAGGTGCTTAAAGCCTTTGAGAAAAACGGCTTTGAAGTTATTAAACGCCACAACAAAAACGATTGGCTTTGCTTTGAATGTAAAAAGAAATAGTAACTAAAAAGGCTAAGGACGAAAAATCCTTAGCCTTTTTCATACATCATATAGTAATTGTGTATTTTTTCTTTCTCGAAGTATACATATTTTACGGTTTTGAAACCGAGCTTTTCATAAAACTTTACATTATCGGGGTTTTGTGCTTCAAGACCCAATTTATAGCCCTTGGCAGTTAAATCCTCGATTCCTTGCTTTATTAGCTTTGTTGCAATGCCCTTGCTCTGATGCTCTTTTGCTACAAAAACAGGGGATATGATGAGCGTGCCTTTTGGGAAAACGCTTGTGTCAAGGTGGCTGTAAGCCTTTAAGGTTTTAAAGGTGTTGACTGCATAGAGCGCCAAGAAAATCCAGTTGGGACAACGAAGAAAATCAATCATCGTGTAGTCGTTATGGGCATCTCGCCAAACGCAAATTCCACGGTTTTCTTCATCAATGTAAATAATATCCTCTCTGTTTGAGGTGGATAACCTCTCCATCATGAAATGGTAAACATATTTTTTTCTGCGTTCGGGATCTTTTGTAGCGTATTTGTGTACGGGGTCGTCAATGTAGCTTTCCGCCGCCATTCGGGCAAAATATTTTAATTCTTTTCTGTTCATTCGGTTATTTCTCAAAATTATAAGAATCTATAAGAGCTCCAATTTTTTCACACATGAGCTCAAAGACATTTTCGCCGAGAGCTTTAATCAGCTTGTTGTCCTGAGCTTCGCAGAGCATCGCAAAGCTTTCGCCTACGGACTGCGCTATTGTTTTGTTGCGTTTAACGGCAAGGTAATAGAAGCTTACAGCCGTACCGTTTGAAATATCGTCATAATAAGCGGCGTTTGAAGTGCGTAAAGCGTCATACATAGCTTCGGTCGCTGTTGTGGAAAGCATGGGGCAAAGCTTTCTGAGCAAGGTGTATTCCGCACAAAACAGCATGAGCGTTTGTATTTGCGTTTTGATTTCGGGCGTTACAACGCTGCTGCAAACAAATTTAGTCAGCTCATCGCCTAAATCGTCGCTGTCCGGCGAGATTTCTGCAAGAACCTTGCCGAGCTCTTTTGCTTTAGGTGAGTTGCCGTTTAAAATATGGCGCTTCATCTCTTCGGCAAGGGCGAAAAGGTCGCTGCCGTCACCGTAGTCGCTTTTACCTTTAAAGATTTTGATGTCGCTGTCATCGTGCATGGCTTTATCTCCTGTGCGCAAAAATTAAGCGTTTTCTGCCTTTTTCTGTAAGCGCTTTTGCTTTGCTTTGTAGCCGAGGAAGGTATTAAGGTGTTGCTGTGGAATTTCTATGGAGCCAACTCCTGCAGCTTTTGGTGTGTACATACCGTGGAAATCACTGCCGCCTGTCATAATTAGTCCTTTTTCTTCTGCTAACTTTGTAAGGTTAAGAATATCCTCTTCGCTGTGGCAGGGATGCCAAACCTCGATGCCGTCTAAGCCTGCTGCTTTGAGGCTTTCGATAAGGTCTGTGCATTTGGAATGAGCAGGGTGTGAGAGCACGGCAATACCGCCGGCCGCCTTGATTTGTTCAACAACCTCAACAGGTGAGAAAAATTCAGGGCGAACAATAATGTTTGTTTCGCTTTCGGGTGAGAAAAGCTCGCGATATACTTCACCGTAAAGCTCAGTTGTTTCAGCGCATTGCATAATTGCGTGCATAATGTGCTGCTTAAAAACATTTGTTGAGCCTGTGGCACATTTTAATACAAGATCGGGCGTTATGGGATAGCGTTGTGCCGCCTTGAGTATCATATATTGGCTTGCTTTCTTGCGAGAAAGGGAGTTGCGTCGGCAAAGCCCTTCAAGCCTGTCGGGGGTGTCGGGCATATAGCAGAGCAAATGCACATCACGCTGGCTCTCTTTGTCAAATGCAGAAATTTCAACGCCGGGTATAACATTTACACCATGGCGCTCGCCTATGATTTTTCCTCGCACTGTGCCTGCCAGGCAGTCGTGGTCAGTAATTGCGATAGTATCTATTCCTTTTTTCTTTGCTAAAATTATCAGCTCATCTATGCCTATAGAGCCATCTGATAATTTGGTATGGCAATGTAAATCCGCAGTCAAAAAAGAACCCCCTTAAGCAGATGTAGTAAAATGGGTATAAACACTTATTCCTAATTATTGTATAACATTTTTTTCGCTTTTTCAAGCGAAATTTTAGCGTTTTGTTAATGTTTTTTTACATTAAACATAGGCTCTCATGAAAACAGCAATTTAATTGAGGCTATGAAAGCGTGCAATGGGAAACCTGTTGAGTAATCCGCAGATTAAGCTCTCATGGAAACAGCAATTTAATTGAGGCAATTAAAATTCGCCGCCGTCTGCAATGTCTTTGCTCTTGATTACGCTTGTGAAGGTACGGATAAGAATTTTAAAATCAAAAAGCAGACTTTGCTTTTCAATATACTCCTTGTCCAAAACAATTTTTTGCTCGTTATTTACATGGTCGCGTCCGTTAACTTGTGCCCAGCCGGTGAGACCGGGGCGAACGGTATAGACGCCGGCAGCCTCACGAAGAGCGTGGATGTTACCCTCGTTAACGATGAGAGGACGAGGACCGACAAAGCTCATATCGCCCTTGAGAATGTTGAAGAGCTGGGGCAATTCGTCAAGGCTTGACTTGCGAAGAAGTTTTCCTACACCGATAATCTGTTGTTCCGATTCCTTAAGAGCACCGGTAGGAGCAAGGCGAGTGCCGTTTTTCATGGTGCGGAATTTGAAAATAGTAAATTTCTTTTTGTCCTTGCCTATTCTCACTTGCTTGTAAATAACGGGTGAGCCATCGGAGATAAGGATTATTAAGGCAATTACCAAAAACAGGGGTGAGAGCAAAATGATTGCCGCTAAAGAAGCTGTGAAATCGAAAGCTCTTTTCATTTTTGGATAAACCTCCCTTAAATATTTATTTAAGTCAGTGCTTAAGTTAGCTTTGAGTGATGCTCTTTTTCCATTTGCCGCTCTTTATATATATTAAACCAATTATAATGCCGCCGAGGGAAGCAAAGCCCATGGAAAGTGCAATACCATCGAAGCCCATGTTCATTGTGTTGGTGAGGAAATAGGCTAAGGGTACTCTGATGAGTATGGCGTTGCAGAAAGCGTTTATGAGAGCAATGTATGTGCTTCCTGCGGCTATTGCAAGACCGTTCATGCAGAACATAACAGTTGCAAAAAGATAATCGAAAGAAATAAGGCGTATGTAGCGTGTACCTGTTTCAATTACTTCCGGATTCTTGTCAAAAAGGCTTATGAAAAACCCGGGGAATAAGTTCACAAACGCAAAAACAATAACGGAAATTGAGAACGCCATAACCATGCCAACATACATGGTCTTTTTTGCTCGCTTGAATTCACCGGCGCCGAGGTTTTGACCTGCCATTGAGGAAATAGCGCTGCTGATTGCAAGACCGGGAAGAATGGCAAAGGAGTTGATTTTGCCGCCTATGCCTTGGCAGGCAGAAGCAATTTCTGCATTCGGCAGTGAGTTTACAAGGGCAGTGAGAGTTAAGAACGAAAGAGAAACAACAAGGCTCTGAACAGAGGAGGGCAGACCTATTTTCATAAGCGGTATAAGCTTATCCTTTTTTACTTTCAGATCTGACCATTTGTATTCAGCAAAGAAATTCTTCTTTGCAAGATAAATGAGCGAAATTACAACGCTCAGTGCCTGCGCCGAAACGGTAGCCCATGCCGCACCTGCCGCACCCATTTCAAATTTGCCTACAAGCAATAAATCAAGGAAAACATTTGTTATTGCGGCTATAAGGACAAAGTAAAGGGGGCTTTTTGAATCTCCCATACCTCTGAGAATACCGCTTATTGCGTTGTAAAGGAACATGAACAGCATACCGCCGTTGCAGATGTTGTAGTAGTCCCTCGTTTGTTCATAGGCCGATTGAGGCGTCTTTAGCAAAGTCAGGAGAGGGTCGCAGAGGAAAAGCATGGCTATGCTGAAAGCAATACCCATCAGTATGTAGATTGTGGTCATTGTGCCGACGGTCTTGCGTTGATCGTCAAAACGCTTCTGACCTGCGTATTGAGAAATGAGTACCGTGCCGCCGACTGATAGTCCCATAGCGGCGCCTGTTACAAGCATATTTATCTGACTGCCTATTGATACGCCTGTGATGCCTGCCGTGCCGTAATAATTACCGACAATTATCATATCGGCAACGCTGTAAAGCGCCTGTAAAAGGTTGGAGATAAGGAAAGGTGTGGCAAATTTAATCAGCTGTTTGCTTACACTTCCCTGGGTTAAATCTTTGTGAAATATGTCAGCCAACTTGCGCTACCTCCTTAGGCTTAACCATTGTTAAAGAAATACGCTTTTTAGCAGTGTCAACGCTGATTACCCAAACAGTTACAATATCACCGACTTTCAGCACTTCTGAGGGATGCTTGATAAATCTGTCGGTAATGCGTGAAATATGAACAAGTCCGTCCTGATGAACGCCTATGTCAATGAATGCACCGAAATCTATAACATTTCTTACAGTGCCCTTTATTTCCATGCCGGGCTTCAGGTCGTTTATGTCCATAACATCAGTCATGAGCATTGGCGGCGGAAGCTCGTCACGGGGATCTCGGCCGGGACGAAGCATTTCTTTTACAATATCGTTAAGCGTAGGAACACCGATGCCAAGCTCTTTGGCAAGATTTTCTGCACCTTTTTCTTCAACCTTTTGTGCAAGGTCAGCAATATTGCTTTCTTTAACATCCTTGAGCTCGTAGCCGCAAAGCCTGAGCAGCTCTTTTGCCGCATCGTAGCTTTCGGGGTGAACGGCAGTGTTATCGAGAGGATTCTTGCTCTCTGCAACACGCAGGAAGCCTGCGCATTGCTCAAATGCCTTTGCACCGAGCTTGGGAACTTTTTTAAGCTGTGTGCGGGCTGTGAATGCGCCGTTTTCCTCACGGTAGAGAACTATGTTCTTGGCAACCGTTGAGTTAATGCCGGAAACTCTTGTGAGCAGTGAGGGTGAGGCAGTGTTAAGGTCAACGCCTACATTGTTAACACAGTCCTCAACTACGCCGTCAAGAGCATTGCCAAGCTCTTTTTGGGGCATATCGTGCTGATATTGACCTACTCCGATTGCCTTTGGGTCGATTTTAACAAGCTCTGCAAGAGGATCCTGTAATCTGCGTGCGATTGAAACCGCACTTCTGAGAGAAACATCAAACTGAGGAAATTCTTCTGCCGCAAGCTTTGAGGCAGAATAAACGGAAGCTCCTGCTTCGCTTACAACCATGTATTTAGCTTTACTGCCTGTTTCTTTAAGCAGTTCTGCTGTGAAAATTTCGGTCTCTTTGGAAGCTGTTCCGTTGCCGATTGCGATAATTTCAATGTTGTGTTTTTTGATAAGTCCTGCAACGGTTTGCTTTGCCGCTTGCTTTTGCGCCTCGGAATGTGTTATGTAGATAACGCCTGTGTCGAGCACTCTGCCTGTTTCGTCAACAACAGCAACCTTACAGCCTGTCCTGTAGCCGGGGTCAAGACCTAAAGCAACCTTGCCTTTAACAGGCGGCTGAAGAAGCAGGGGACGAAGATTGGCGGCGAAAACTTTGATTGCATCTGTGTCCGCACGCTCTGTTAGCATAGAGCGTATTTCACGCTCAATGGAGGGCATAATCAGGCGGGAGTAGCTGTCTGCGCCTGCATCACGGACCGTATCGGTGAAAAACGAACCGGTGTTTTTGAGAGTGACGCTTGCTATGACGCCGAGCGCTTTTGATATGTCGAGAGTAACGCTTACCTTGAGGTAGCCCTCTTTTTCGCCACGGTCGAGAGCAAGAATACGGTGGTTTGCGATTTTGTTTACCGGCTCGCTGTAGTCGTAATACCGAGCGTAAACACTGTCTTTTTCTTCATCGCTTGCCTTTGAATTAACGATGCCGGTAACTGTGAAAAGATTGCGTATTCTGCGGCGAATATCCGCATTATCGGAAATGTCTTCCGCAATTATATCCATAGCGCCCTGAAGAGCATCCTCTGCAGTTGCAACCTGCTTTTCTTCATCAATGTAATCAACAGCCGCTTCAAGAGCGGATATGTTCATTTTTTCCTGTGCAAAAATAAGCTGAGCAAGAGGCTCTAAGCCCTTTTCACGGGCAACGCTTGCCCTTGTCTTGCGCTTTGGCTTAAAGGGACGGTAAATATCTTCAATTTCAGCAAGGGTTTTAGCGTTTTCAAGTGCGGCGGCAATCTCCTCGGTCATTTTCTCCTGAGCAGTGATAGAGGAGCTTACCTCTTCTCTTCTCTTGTCGAGATTGCGCAGATATTCAAGCCTTTCGGAAATTTCTCGCAATGTCTGGTCGTCAAGAGTGCCGTGAGCCTCTTTGCGGTAACGGGCAATAAAGGGGATGGTGTTGCCCTCGTCAATTAAGCTTACAGTGTTTTCAACCTGCCATTTTTGCAGGCTGAATTCAGCCGTTAATGTTGAAATGATATCCAAAGCTTTTCTCCTTATTATACTTTTGCTTGTAGCGATTATGTATCTAACTTCATATCGCCGGGCTTAATCCAGCGCAATTTTCTCATGGTTTCGCTTACGGATAATGCTATAATTGCAGGCAGAATAAAGTGAACAACAGCCATTTCAATGAGCGCAGCTGTGGGGCTGACGCCTGCCTCTGTCATGCTCTGGAAGCCCATTATCTGACCCACTAAGCCTGCTGTGCCCATGCCTGAGCCTGTAGCATTGTTAACCATTTTTAAAAGAGCTGAAGACACGGGACCTGTTACTGCGCTTGCAATAATGGCAGGCAGCCATATTATGGGCTTTTTGACGATGTTGGGCATTTGAAGCATACTTGTGCCGATACCCTGTGCAACAAGTCCGCCGAAGCCGTTATCACGGTAGCTGGCAACCGCAAAGCCTACCATGTTTGCGCAGCAACCTGCAACGGCTGCACCTGCGGCAACTCCGCTTAGTCCCAGGGCAACGCCGATTGCGGCAGAGCTTATGGGCAGAGTTAAGAATATACCCATGAATACGGCAACTACTATACCCATAATTATGGGCTGCTGCTCGGTGCCCCAGTTGATAATATTTCCGAGCCATGTCATGAAAGTGGAAATGTATGGGCCTAAAAGAAGTCCTGCAACAGAGCCGGAGCCTATTGTGACTATGGGAGTGAGAATAATATCAAGCTTGGTTTTGCCTGCAACAAGGTGACCAAGCTCAATTCCCACATAAGCGGCAATAAAAGCACCCATAGGTTCGCCCGGACCCGTGAAAGTGACAGCGGCGCCGTCAATCATACCGCCTGCAAGTATTTTAGTGGCAAATGCGCCTATCATGCCGGCCGCAGCTGCGGAGAGGGTTACAAGGGGCTTTTCGCCGAATTTTGCGGCTACTCCGCAGCCTATGCCTGCGCCCATGAGCGAAGCGGCAATTTTGCCGATTGAGAAAATAACGGTGCCGATTTCGCCGGGCATGTAGTTACCTATCTGCTGTATGATTGTGCCGATTATAAGGGTTGAAAACAGGCCGAATGCCATTCCGCTTAATCCGTCTATGAATAAGCGATTGAGAAATTTTTTGATTGTGTTCATTTTTGTTGACTCCGATTTAGTATCTTTTTATCTGTCTAATGTCTCTGCCCATGAATTTGAGGGAGACATAGCTGCCTATGATTCTTGAGGTAATTCTTTGCGTGTATTTATCCTCTAACTCGTTTGGAGTTAGGTTTGTACTGATTATTGTTGGCTTGCCGCTTAAAATTCTGGAGTTAATTATGTTATAAATACAGCTTACCGTAAACTGTGTTGAAAATTCTACGCCTAAATCGTCGATAATTAAAAGGTCGCTTTCAATCATCTCCTGTTCAAAACTTTGTTCGTTTGAATTTTGACGGCTGAAATGCTCTTTTTCTAATTTTCCGAAAAGGTTAGGCGCACTGCCGTAAATAACTCCGAAGCCTTTTTCGATAACCTCGTTAGCTATGGCAAGAGAAAGATGGGTTTTGCCTAAGCCCGTAGCGCCGTGCATAAAAAGCGAAGGGGATTTGGCGGAAAAATCCGAGGCATAGTCTTTGCAAAACTGTGCAATTTCGCCCATACGCTTTTGCGGAGAAATTCCGTTTGCGTCAACTGCCTCAGGGTAATATTCAAGGGAAAAACTATCGAATGTTGAGCGCTTGAGAGGCGCATAAGCTTCTATTTCCTCTTTTGCGGTTTCTGTCAGCAATTTACGCCGGCAGTCGCAAATTCCGTTTTCGGTTACGCCTGTGTCTTCACAAATGCTGCAAGTGAAGCGTGGCTGAAGATAATCTTCCGGGAATCCGGCTTCTTTCAGCAGCTCTTTGCGCTTTTCCTGTGCGGAAAGGCTCTGCTTTGCAAGGCTCTCTATAAAGGCTCTTCCCTCTGTACCCGAACCTTTTGCAAATGCGCCTATAACCTGTGCGCCGCAGGCGGCTATTTTGCTTTGAATATCATATAATTCGGGTATGGCGGCATATGCTCTCGATTTTCTTTCTTCAAGTGCGTCAAGGGCGCATTTGCGCCGCTTTTCCATTTTTGCCTGAGCCGTCATATATGTGCTTTTGCTGTAGCTCATTTCCTAAACACCTCTCAATCACCGTTGGGCTTGTATATAGGCGGCTCGTTTAACGAGCGGCGGTTGAATTCATCAATATCGTAGGAGGCCGCATAACCGCTGCCCGGTTTTGGTTTAGCTTTAGTTTTAGTTTCAGCTTTCTTTTCCGCTTTGCTTTTTTCAAGCTGTGCAGGGGTTTTAATTCCCTCATCGTGCCAATTTTGCAAAACCTTGTTCATGTAGGCAAAGCTGATTTTGTTTGTGTGGTTTGCCATTTCTTCATAGGCTAAGTATATCATTTCTATATCGAAGCCTAATTCGTTTGACCAGCGCCGCAGATGTGCGCTCTGTTCCGATGTGGGGTGCGGGGTGCTGATGCCGGTCATGGCGCAAAACTTTTTCCAAAGCCCGTCGCAGCGGCGAAGCAGTCTGATTTGCTCATCGGCTTTTTCAAGGCTGTCAATTTCTCGTTCGCCCCAATCCTTGGCGGCTTTGGCTATGTAGCTAATGGAGCGTTTGTTAACCGAAACGCAGTATTCTATCAGCATCAGCAAAACTTCTACGGGCAGACCGTAGGTATCGCAAATCATGAGCAGTGTTGCCTGTGAATCGTAACCTATAGTTCTGCCGAGCTTTTTTTGTGCCTGTTCAAACATGAAATGTATTTCTGAATCTTCTTTTGCACGTTTAGCTATTTGCTCCGATGAAGGCTTGATGGGCATCATCTGAGCAAGCTCGGTTTGTATTTGTGCCGGTTGTTCAACAGCGTAAGAGGGCATTTCTTCAACCTCTGCTTCTTTTCCGTCGGCAATAACTATGCCCGCTTCAATCCAATATTGCATGGCATCACAAGCGTCGGCATGCTTCATGTTGAGCGCTTTGCTGATATCTTCGCTTGTGGGCGCTTCGGCTGCATGGCGCAACAGCCACAGCAAAACTTTCAGCTGTGCTGCGCCTGCAAGCTTGAGGTGCTTGTCCGCAATCTCGGCAGGCACGGCAAAAGAAAGCCCGAACATCATTTTCGGATTCAGAGAAAATTGCATGGCTGTTACCTCCCCATATTAATACTCATAGAAAATAAATATACACCAAAAAAAAGAAATAGTAAATAGCTTTTAAGCAAAATAATGATTTTTAAAATATTTTACTCCTATTTAACCGCAAAAAATTGACATCTTAATTTCCTTATGTTAATATGTACACATTAGTGAATAGATAGGGCGGAGAGGGAAAATGAAACTTAAATACTTTGGTACGGCAGCTGCCGAAGGTATGCCTGCGCTGTTTTGCTATTGCGAACATTGCGAGCGTGCAAAGAAAGCAGGTGGCAAAAATATCAGAACACGATCTCAGGCGCTCATAAACGACGATTTACTCATAGATTTACCGCCTGATACATATATGCATATTTTGGATTACGGGTTGGATTTGAGAAGCATAGAGCATATACTGATTACTCATTCTCACGAGGATCATCTTTATCCACTCGAACTTACCAATATCCGTTTGCCTTTTGCTCACAGATTGCCTGATGCAGGACCCGTAAATGTTTATGCTTCGCCCTGTTCTTCGGCTGAAGTTTTCCGCGGCGCCGTTAAGGGACAAGTTCTCGATGATAAGCATCTCAAAATAAAAACCGTAAAAGCTTTTGAGCCTTTTAAAGTTAAAAACTATAATATTATTCCTCTGACCGCTAACCACGATTACAGCATTGATTCACTGATTTATATTATTTCAGACGGCGAAAAAACAATGCTTTACGGCAATGATACAGGTTGGTTCCCCGAAGAAACATGGGCGTTTTTGAAAAACAGCGGCGTCCGCTTTGACTATGTTTCCCTCGATTGCACCTGTACCGGCGAAACAGTTGAAAGACCTAACGGCCATATGAATTTGGTCGCCTGCAAAGCTACAAAAGAAGAACTGCTTAAAATTGGCTGCGCAGATGAAAAAACAGTTTTCTGCCTGCATCATTTTTCCCATAATGGCGGCTATACATATGAGGAATTGGTTCCGATTGCAGAAAAAATGGGCTTCCTCGTTTCTTACGACACCATGGAAGTAGAAATTTAACTAAGAACTAAAGATATAAGGAAGGATGAAAAGAAATGAAACCGGTAAAGACAGAACATTTTGGTATTCAGCGCAAAATTGTATCCAATATGACAACTCAGTCATGGATGGAAATTCCGCATGCAGGTCCTGTTGTGGAGTTCGATGTAACTGACCTTATGGCAGCTTTCAACAAGCTCCGCAATTCAGGCAAGCTCAAGTATAAACTGAGCATCAACACCCTTATGCTAAAAGCTATTGCAGAGGGTCTTAAGTGTTCTCCGAAACTTAATGCTCACCTTGACTTTAACCGCCACTTTGTTAAGGGCGAACTCAAGTATTTTGATGAAATTCATTTTTCTATTCCCATGCAGCTGCCAAACGGCGAAATGATGACAATTAACTGCCATAACTTTGAGAATAAAACCCTCGATGAAATGACAGAGTATATGATGGATGTTGCACGCAGACTTAAAAACACCAACCTTACAGAGGCTATGTTTGAGGTATCTATGGATAACACCATTACAGCACTCAAAAAGGGTAAAATCAAGACAGTTCTCTGCCGTCTCTTCGGCGCAAAGCTCGGCAAGCACAAGGTTAAAACTCTCAGCGGTAAGGCTAAAAAAGAGTATTACAGCATCCCCGAAAAGGACAGAATCACAAAGAAAGATATTGAGCAGGGCACAATTACAGTCAGCAACATGGGCTCTATAGACAGAAACAGACAGGGCTACTGTACTATTCTGGAGGTTATTCCGCCACAGACTGCGGCTATTGCATTGTATGCAATTACCGATAAGCCTGTTGTTGTAACCAACGAAAAGGGCGAAAAGGAAATTGCAATCCGCTCGGTTCTGCCTATGACAATTATGTTTGACCACCGTGTCTGCGAATACGGCGATATTGTGGGCTTCCTCAACAGAATTCAGGATATTTGCGATAATCCCGAGCAAATCATGGAGTGGTAATAAGATGGAGCCATTTTTCAGCATTATAATTCCGGTCTATAATGTGGAAAAGTATCTTGAACAGTGCGTTGAATCGGTTTTGAACCAAGATATGGGTGATTTTGAGCTGATTTTGGTTGATGACGGTTCGGCTGACGGCAGCGGTCACATTTGTGACCGCTTTGCTGCTTTAGACAGCAGAATAAAGGTTATACATCAGCCAAACAGCGGCCATATTGTCGCCCGTATGAACGGTGTTGAAGCGGCAACAGGCGAATATGTGCTTTTTGCAGACAGCGATGATTATTATCTGCCGGATTCATTTCATAAAATAGAAAAAGCTATCAAAAAATATAACTGCGATGTTTTGATATATTGCTACAGCTATGACGGTAATCCGCAGGGACAAGACTTCTTCGGCGGAGAAAGAGATACTGTTTTGTTAAATGAATATCTGCTGACTAATTTGCATTACAGTCGGTTAAATTCTCTGTGTTTAAAGGCTTCATCACGAAAGATATTCAATGATATTGATATTTCGTCTTTTTCGGGATTTCGCAATTCGGAGGATCTGCTGCTTTCCTTGGAAATCGTAAAGAGAGCGCAAAAAATAAGCTATGTACCCCATACTCTCTATTTTTATCGTTTGGATAATCCTGCCAGCATTACGAATAACTATAATGAGGCTATTGTGGAGGAATTTTTAGCTTCAAGGCAAGCCATCATGGCGGAACTCGAACGGCTAAACTGCGCAGACGAAGCTGCAAAGACGGAGTTTTACAGAGCTTTTCTGTTTTGTGTGGCTAACACTATTCTGCAAATCAGCAAACTAAAATCATTCACACGAAAAGAAAGAACGGCACAGTATAAAAGAATAGCTGATATGCCTTTCTTTTCCGAAGCAATGGATAGCGGTGCAGCGATGAAGCTGAGCCGTGTAAAGCGTATGCGTGTTTGGCTGCTGAAAAAGGGCTGGCTTAATCTGCTTTACCTCTTTGATAGGCTGCGTATGATTGCCGAAAAATTTTGAGAGGGGTTTTTTGACCTGCTATCTAAAATAAAAATATATTAAAGTTATGTTAATTCCAAATTGGAAAAATAAATTGCCGATGTTAATATATAATAACGGTTGGAATATATCCAAAATATTAATTTGAGAGGAATGTATTAAAAATGAAAAAATTTATTGCTATCCTTCTTGCAGCAATTCTTTGCCTTTCATTCGCAGCCTGCGGCGGCAACGATGTTGCAGAAGAAACAACAACAGCTCCCGAAGTAACAGATGCAGTTGATGCTTCCGTTGAGGAGACAACAGCAGTTGAGCCCACAGAAGAGACTTCTGCCGAAGAAACAACAGTAGCTGAAGAAACTACAACAGTTGAAGAGACTACATCAGCTGAAGAAACAGCTAAGGCTCCCGAAACCAAGGAAGAAATCGTTGCCTATTTCAACGACGCTGTTAATTCCGTAAAGACAGATGCTAAGTCTGTTAAGCACCACTACTCAAAGATCACAACTAACGGTAAGGGTACATATCCCGGCGTAGTCAGCGGCATTCTCAAGATGCTCGGCGGTGCTGAAAAGTTCATCGGCAACCAGCTCGCTAAGAACAGCAAGGGTGAATCCACATACACGGGTTCAGATATTGATAAATACTTCCCCGTAGAAGGCGAATCCTACGCATCTAAGCTTTCGGCATCAGATGTATCTTCTGCAACTTGCACAGAGAAAGACGGCGTTTACACAATCACAATCAAGACTGTTGCCGACGGCAAATCATCAAGCATTCAGCACGGTCAGGGTCATGCTCCCAAGGCTTTCAATGTTATTCTTCCCGGTACTGTTAATAACAACATTCCCGGTGTTGCAACAAAGATTGTAGGTCTTGCAGCTATGAACTATCCCTCATCAACAGCTGTTATCACAGTTGATGCTGCTACAGGCCATGTTAAGACTGCTGATTACAAGCTCAACTGGACTATCAATTTTGATGAGGCCGGTGTTATCATTCCCTTCACAACACACGATAACTACACAATCACATACTAAGGGCTGTCTGATTAGCACATAGTAACGGTCAAAAGCTGTAGACCTCGGTTTGCAGCTTTTGTTTTTTATTGTTTTACAAACATTTGTTCGTTTTCTGTTGACTTATAAAATTGTTTTTGATAAAATACTGTTATTATGACAAATTAATAACGAGGTGTGTCTGATGGCCGAGTTTGAAATAAAAAAGCAGAGAGCTGAGGAGCTTCGAGAGGAGCTCAATTACCATATAAAGCGTTATTACGATGAGGATTCTCCGGAAATAACCGACTATGAATACGATATGCTCATGCGTGAGCTTAAAGCAATAGAGGAGGAATATCCCCGGCTTGTAACGGTTGATTCTCCAACTCAGCGTGTCGGCGGCTCGGCAAGCAAGCTTTTTGCTCCCGTTGTGCATAAGGTTCGTATGGAGAGCCTTTTAGATGCTTTCAGCGAGGAGGAGCTTTATTCGTTTAATAGCCGTGTTGAACAGGCGGCAGGCAGGGTAGATTATGTCGTCGAGCCTAAAATTGACGGACTATCGGTTTCTCTTGAATATGTTGACGGAAAGCTTGTTCGGGGCTCAACCCGTGGGGACGGAGATGTCGGCGAAGATGTAACGCACAATATTTTAACTATAGCATCAGTGCCTAAAACCTTGAATGAAGCTTTGCCGTTTATCGAAGTTCGCGGCGAAGTGTATATGCCTCACAGCAGTTTTACCGAGCTTGTTTTGCGGCAGGATGAAGCAGGGGAGAAGCCTTTTAAGAATCCCCGTAATGCCGCCGCAGGTTCCTTGCGCCAAAAAGACAGCTCTGTTACTGCCGCTCGTGGCCTTGATATGTTTATTTTCAATATTCAGCAGATTGAGGGTAAGGCTCAGGTTTCCCATGAAGAATCTCTTGATTTTCTCGGTTCTTTGGGATTTAAAACAGTGCCTTATTATAAGCGTTTTTGTAGCTTTGACGATGCTGTTGAGCAGGTGCGTAAAATCGGAGAAATGCGCGGCACTTTGCCCTTTGATATTGACGGCGCAGTTATCAAGGTTGATAATTTTGCAAAGCGTGAACTATTGGGCAGTACGGCGAAATTTCCTCGCTGGGCTATAGCTTTCAAATATCCTCCCGAAGAAAAAGAAACTGTCCTGCGTGAAATTGAAATCAATGTTGGCAGAACGGGCGTTCTGACTCCTACTGCGGTTTTTGATCCTATTCAACTTGCAGGCACAACTGTCAGCCGTGCAACTTTGCACAATCAGGATTTTATCAACGAAAAGCAAATTGCTCTCGGCGATACTATTGTTGTTCGCAAAGCAGGTGATATAATACCCGAGGTTTTGAGCGTTAAGGCAAAAAGCGGCAACGAGGTTTTTACTTTGCCTACTGTTTGCCCTGTTTGCGGCGCTCCTGCGGTCAGAGAGGGCGAAGAAGCGGCAGTGCGCTGTAATAATTCCGATTGTCCGGCTCAGCTTAAACGCCGCCTGATTCATTTCTGCTCCCGTGACGCTATGGACATTGAAAGCCTTGGCGAAGCAGTTATTGAAATGCTTGTGGATAAGGGGCTTGTTGCAAGCGTTGAGGATATCTATTCTCTTAAAGCCGAAGATTTGATAGGCTTAGAGCATTTTGCAAAAAAATCGGCAGACAACCTTGTAAAGGCTGTTGCCGACTCAAAACATAATGATTTGTATAGGCTTGTGTTTGGTTTGGGAATAAGGCATATCGGTCAAAAATCCGCTAAGCTTCTCAGCGAGCATTTTATAACAATGGAGGCCTTGCAGGCGGCTACCGCTGAAGATATAGCCCAAATTGAGGGCTTCGGCGGAATTATGGCTCAGAGTGTTCTTCAGTATTTCGCAATGCCGCAAACGGCTAAGCTTATTGAAAATTTAAAGGCTCTCGGGCTGAATATGAAATCTCTCAAAGAAATTCAAAGCGATAAGTTTGCCGGTAAAACCTTTGTTTTAACGGGTACATTGCCTACCTATACTCGCAATGAAGCCGCCGCAATTATTGAAAGCCTCGGCGGAAAGGTTTCTTCTTCCGTTTCCAAAAAAACAAGCTATGTTTTGGCAGGCGAAGAAGCAGGAAGCAAGCTTAAAAAAGCAAATGACCTCGGAGTCGAGGTCATTGATGAGGAAGCATTTAAAAGAATGGTTGAAGAATGAGTTTTACAGAGTTCCGTCCTTGAAAGCTCTTTCAAACCATACATCTTTTGCCTCAAAGGCTCTGCCGTTTAAGTAGTTGAGTATACCTGCGTCGGTTGTGAAGCTGAACTGCAAGCGATATGAATAAAGGCACTGCTTTTTGTATCCTTTTTCCTTGTTGAGCTTGTTCGTGCCGTATTTTCCGTCACCAAGCAGAGGATGTCCCATATGGGCAAGGTGCGCTCTTATCTGGTGGGTTCTGCCGGTCAAAAGTTCAACTCGAACAAGGCTAAGGCTATCCTTTTCGTCAAGCACCTTGTAGCGTGTTTTGATTTGCTTTGCATCAGGTTGCGGCGTATCAAAAATCTGCACCTTGTTCTTCTTTTCGTCTTTTTTTAGGTAGGCGTTAAGGGTTGCCTGCTTTTTGTCAAAATAGCCGTGGGCAACGCAAAGATATATTTTGCTCAGCTCTCTGTCCTTGATTTTTTGGTTGAGGATTCTGAGAGATTCTGCGTTTTTTGCCGCTATGACTATGCCGCCTGTGTTGCGGTCAATTCTGTTTGCAAGGGCAGGAGCAAAGCTGTTTTCAGCCTTTGGGTCGTATTCTCCCTTTTCGTATAAATAGCGTTCAACTCTTGTTATCAGGGTGTCAACATATTCGCCCTCGTCAGGGTGGCTCAAAAGACCTACTTTTTTGTCGAGAAGCATTATGTTTTCGTCTTCATATATAATATCTAATTTTGTGGAGGCTCGCAAAAAATCGTAGTTATCCGGTGCGGCTTCAAAAAATTCATCGTTGATATACATTTCAACTAAATCGCCCTTTTGAAGCCTTGTGGAAATCTCAGCTCTCTTGCCGTTAACCTTGATTCTTTTAAGTCGTATGTATTTGTACATCAGCCCTTGAGGCAGGAGAGGAACGGTTTTGGTAACAAATTTGTCAAGCCGCTGTGCGGCGTCATTTTGATTAATAGTAAAGCTTTTCATCTAATCACCGCAGATTAATATACCATAAAACCTATGTTTAAGCAAGTTGATTTTCATTTATGAAATATACGAAATTAAGGAGGCTTTGCAGTGGAAAAGTTTAAGTTAGTTGCACCTTATAAGCCTACGGGCGATCAGCCCCAAGCTATAGATAAGCTTGTCGAGGGCATCAATAAGGGCTATAAAGAGCAAACCCTGCTTGGCGTCACAGGCTCAGGTAAAACCTTTACTATGGCGAATGTTATTGCAAGAGTTAATAAGCCAACCCTTGTTCTCGCTCATAATAAAACTCTTGCGGCTCAGCTTTGCAGTGAATTTAGAGAATTTTTTCCCGAAAATGCAGTAGAATATTTTGTCAGTTATTATGATTACTATCAGCCTGAGGCGTATCTCCCTACTACCGATACCTATATTGAAAAGGATTCGGCGGTCAACGATGAAATTGATAAGCTTCGCCATTCAGCCACAAGTGCATTGGCTGAAAGAAACGATGTTATAATAGTTGCCAGCGTTTCATGCATCTATACCTTAGGCAGCCCCTTTGACTATAAGAATATGCTTATTTCCTTGCGCCCCGGTATGGAGAAAAGCCGTGATGAGCTTATTGAAAAGCTTGTCAGCATTCAGTATGAGCGCAACGATATTAATTTTATCCGTAATAAATTCCGAGTCAGGGGAGATGTTGTGGAAATTTTCCCTGCCTATTCGTCGGACACAGCAATCCGTGTTGAGTTTTTCGGCGATGAAATTGACCGCCTGAGTGAAATTAATGCTTTGACGGGCGAAGTTAAAGCCATACTCAGCCATGCGGCTATATATCCTGCTTCTCACTATGTTATTCCTCAGGAGAAGATGGAGGAGGCTATCGGCAGAATTTTTGACGAAATGACCGCTACCTATGCTTCCTTTGTTGAGCAGGGCAAGCTCCTTGAGGCTCAGCGCATTAAGCAGAGAACGGAATACGATATGGAAATGCTCCGGGAAACAGGCTTTTGCAAGGGAATTGAAAACTATTCCCGTGTGCTTTCCGGTATGCCTCCCGGCTCTACACCGTTCACTCTTTTAAACTATTTTCCCGATGATTTTCTGCTCTTTGTGGATGAATCTCATGTAACCTTGCCGCAGGTCAGAGGCATGATAGGCGGCGACAGAGCAAGAAAACAAAATCTTGTTGATTTCGGCTTCCGTCTGCCCTCTGCTTTTGATAACAGACCCTTGACCTTTGATGAGTTTTACGAGCGCACCCATCAGCGTGTTTTCGTCAGCGCAACACCGGGTGAATTTGAGTACAAAAAAAGCTCTCAGGTTGTTGAGCAGTTAATTCGTCCAACAGGGCTTTTAGATCCGGAGATTTCCGTTCGCAGTACAGACGGTCAAATTGACGACTTGCTGGGTGAAATCAATAAACGCATCGAGAAAAAAGAGCGTGTTTTGGTCACAACTCTGACTAAGAAAATGGCGGAGAATCTGACCGACTATCTCACCGATATGGGCATAAATGTGCGGTATATGCACCATGATATTGATACTATTGAGCGTATGCAGATTATCAGAGGTCTGCGTTTAGGCGAATTTGATGTGCTTGTGGGCATAAACCTGCTTCGTGAGGGTCTTGATATACCTGAAGTTTCTTTGGTTGCAATTTTGGATGCGGATAAAGAGGGCTTTTTGCGCAGTGAAACCTCGCTTATACAGACTATCGGCCGTGCGGCCCGTAATGCAGGCGGCGAAGTTATAATGTATGCAGATTCTGTTACGCCGTCTATGGAACGGGCTATAGAGGAAACCATGCGCCGCCGCGAAAAGCAGATGGCTTATAACGAGGAACACGGAATAATTCCTAAAACTATTGTCAAAGATGTTTCCGACGTACTTGAAATATCAACAAAGGCCGATAAAGCGGATAAGCCTGACCGTCAGCTCAGCCGCATAGAGCGGGAACAGCTTATTAAACAGCTGACTAATGAAATGAAACAGGCGGCGAAAATACTTGAATTTGAGCACGCAGCATATCTGCGTGACAGGATAGAAAAACTGCGCAGAGGTAAGTAAATGAGAGAGAAAAAGATAATTATAAAAGGTGCAAGAGAGCACAATCTGAAAAATGTGGATTTGGAAATTCCACGGGATAAACTCATTGTTTTTACGGGCGTTTCAGGCTCCGGTAAATCTTCCCTTGCCTTTGATACTGTCTATGCCGAGGGTCAGCGAAGATATGTCGAATCCCTTTCAAGCTATGCAAGGCAGTTTTTGGGGCAGATGGATAAGCCCGATGTCGATTATATTGAGGGACTTTCTCCTGCAATTTCCATTGACCAAAAAACAACATCAAAAAATCCTCGCTCAACCGTTGGCACGGTCACTGAGATTTACGATTATCTCCGCTTGCTTTATGCCCGTGTGGGTGTTCCCCATTGCCCCGAATGTGGCAGAGAGATTAAAAAGCAGACTGTTGACGATATAGTAGATAAGATTTTAGCTATGCCTGAAGGCACTAAAATTCAGATTATGGCTCCCGTCATCAGAGGGCAGAAAGGCGAGCATATTAAAGTGCTTGAATCTGCAAAAAAGGGCGGTTATGTTCGAGTCCGTGTTGACGGGAATGTTTATGATTTAACGGAACAAATCAAACTTGAAAAGAATAAACGCCATAATATAGAGGTAGTAATTGACAGGCTTGTTGTCAAGGATAGCATACGCTCCCGTCTGGCAGATTCCGTTGAAACTGCCGCAAACCTTGCGGAGGGCTTGGTGCTTTGCGATGTTATAGGCGGCGAAGAACAGCTCTTTTCTCAAAACTATGCCTGCCCTGAACACGGCACCTGCATTGAGGAATTGGAACCCCGTATGTTCTCATTTAACAATCCCTATGGTGCTTGCCAGACCTGTTCGGGTCTCGGTGTTTTTATGAAAATCGACGAAAATATGATAATTCCCGACAGATCTCTTTCCATCAACGAGGGCGCAATTAAGGCAAGCGGCTGGAGCAGCAGCGATTCGGGAACAATAGCAAGAATGTATTTTGATGGCCTTGCCAAGCATTATAAGTTTTCCCTTGATACTCCTATTGATGAGCTGCCAAAATCTATTGTTGATATAATTCTTTACGGCACTAACGGAGAGAAAATAACAATGGAGCGCACTACTCAGTATATGACAGGCTCCTACAAAACGGATTTCGAGGGTATAGTCAATAATCTACAGCGCCGTTTCAACGAAACTAACAGCGATAGTTCACGGGGCGAAATTGAGCAGTATATGTCCGAGCAGGCCTGTCCCGATTGCAGAGGAGCAAGGCTTAAAAAAGAAGTTCTCTGCGTAACAGTCGGCGGCATAAACATCAATGAGTTTACTCATATGTCAATCAGCGAAGAGCTTGAGTTTATTAATAATCTTGTTCTTTCACCGAGAGATGCCCAAATTGCCAAGCTTATTTTGCGTGAAATCCGTGAACGCTTGAGCTTTTTAATCAGTGTTGGTCTTGAGTATTTGACTCTTGCCCGTTCTGCAGGTACTCTTTCCGGCGGCGAAAGCCAGCGTATCCGCTTGGCTACTCAAATCGGCTCGTCTCTTACAGGCGTGCTGTATATTCTTGATGAGCCGAGTATCGGTCTTCATCAGCGTGATAACAGCCGACTTATAGAAACCCTCAAGCATTTGCGTGATATTGATAATACACTTATTGTTGTTGAGCACGACGAGGAAACGATGCTCAGCGCAGATTATATTGTCGATGTGGGTCCGGGTCCGGGTATTCACGGCGGCGAAATCGTTGCGGCAGGCACACCTGAAGAAATAATGGCTGATGAAAATTCTGTTACAGGGCAGTATCTGAGCGGCAAAAAGAAAATCTCCTTGCCCGAATCGAGGAGAAAGGGAAATGGCAAGAAAATCAAAATTTACGGGGCGGAAGAAAATAACCTCAAAAATATTGATGTTGAAATTCCTTTGGGTACTTTGACCTGTGTTACAGGCGTGTCAGGTTCAGGTAAATCGTCATTGATTAACGAAATCCTCAATAAAAAGCTTGCCGCCGAGCTCAACGGCGCACGCCGATATGCCGGCAAGCACAAGAAGATTACGGGAATTAACCACCTTGATAAGGTAATAAATATAGATCAATCCCCAATCGGCAGAACTCCCCGTTCAAATCCCGCAACATACACAGGTGTGTTTACCGATATTCGTGAACTGTTCGCATCTACCACGGATTCCAAAATCAGAGGCTACAAAGCTAACCGTTTTTCATTCAATGTTAAAGGCGGCAGATGTGAAGCTTGTCAGGGAGACGGCATAGTTAAGATAGAAATGAACTTCTTGGCAGATATTTATGTGCCCTGTGAGGTTTGTCACGGCACGCGCTATAACCGTGAAACCTTAGAGGTTAAATACGCAGGCAAAACAATTTACGATGTCCTTGAAATGACGGTTGAGGAGGGCATGAATTTCTTTTCTGCCGTGCCGAAAATCAAGCGCAAGCTGGAAACGCTCTATAATGTGGGGCTCGGTTATATAAAAATCGGTCAGTCTGCAACAACTCTTTCGGGCGGTGAGGCACAGCGTGTTAAGCTTGCAACCGAGCTTGCAAGAGTTTCTACGGGTAAAACAATTTATATTCTCGATGAACCTACAACGGGGCTGCACACAGCCGATGTTGCAAAGCTCATAAAAGTATTGCAGCAGATTGTGGATAACGGCAATACAGTCCTTGTAATCGAGCATAATTTAGATGTAATAAAAACAGCCGATTATATAATTGATTTGGGACCTGAGGGCGGTAACAAAGGCGGCGAAATAGTCGCCACAGGCACCCCCGAAGAGGTCGCAAAATGCGAAAAATCTTATACAGGTCAGTATCTTAAAAAGCTGCTGGGCTAATAAAAAAAGGAGATGCGGTGAAATTTCATCGCATCTCTTAATTATTAGGTTAGGTTTAACCCTGACCTTATTTAATAAGGCTTACGCCTGTCATTTCCTTGGGCTGTTCAAGTCCCATAATCTGAAGCATTGTGGGGGCAATATCGCAAAGCTTGCCGCCGTCACGAAGCTGACAATCGTGGCCGACTACGCAGAAAGGAACAGGGAAAGTTGTGTGAGCTGTGAATGGAGAACCGTCAGGCTCAAGCATCTTATCTGCATTGCCGTGGTCAGCAGTGATAAGAACTACGCCGCCCTTAGCCATAACGGCGTCAACAACCTTGCCGACGCACTCGTCAACAGCCTCAACGGCTGCAACAGCGGCATCAAAAACGCCTGTGTGGCCAACCATGTCGCAGTTAGCAAAGTTGAGCATAATTGCATCGTATTCATCGCTCTCAACGGCCTTTACAACCTTGTCGGCAACAATGTAAGCACTCATTTCGGGCTGCATATCATATGTGGGAACATTGGGAGAATCTGTAAGGTCTCTGTCCTCGCCCTTGTAAACGGTTTCTTCACCGCCGTTGAGGAAGAAAGTGACATGAGCGTACTTTGTAAACTCAGCAATTCTCAGCTGCTTGAGACCAGCGTTGCTGATAACTTCGCCCAGGGGCATTGTGATACGCTGAGGCTTGAAAGCAACCTCAACATTGGGCATTGTTTCATCATACTGTGTCATGCAAATATATGTCAGGTCAAGCAGTTCGCTTCTTTCAAAGTCGTAAAATTCTTCGTCCACAAATGCACGGGTAATTTCTCTTGCACGGTCAGGGCGGAAGTTGAAGAAAATAACGCTGTCACCGTTCTTAACGGCCTCTGCCTTTTCGTTAACGCAGGGAACAATGAATTCGTCCGTTGTGCCGCTTGCATAGGATTCCTCCATCATTTCCTTTGCGCAGGAAAATTTAGGAGCGTCAAGAGCTGTCATAGCCCTGTATGCCTTTTCAACCCTATCCCATTTCTTTTCACGGTCCATAACATAGTAGCGGCCCATTACGCTTGCGATTGTGCCTACGCCGATTTCACCGCACTTCTTGTAAAGCTCGGCAATGAAATCTTTACCGGAAGTAGGAGGAACATCACGGCCGTCCATGAAGCAGTGAACAAATACCTTTTCCAGTCCGTTGCGCTTGGCAAGCTCAAGGAGAGCGTAAAGGTGAGAGTTGTGGCTGTGAACACCGCCGTCGGATAAAAGACCCATAAGGTGAAGCGCAGAGTCGTTAGCCTTGCAGTTTTCAACAGCTTTCATGAAAGCTTCATTTGTGAAGAAATCGCCGTCCTCGATGGATTTGGAGATTCTTGTAAGCTCCTGGTAAACTACACGGCCTGCGCCGATGTTTGTGTGACCAACCTCGCTGTTACCCATCTGACCGTCGGGAAGACCGACATCAAGACCTGAAGCACCGATGTAGGTGAGGGGATAATTAGCAAAGAGATTGTCTAAATTAGGGGTTTTGGCAGAAACGATTGCGTTGCCGTAATCGTCCGGATTCTTGCCGAAACCGTCCATGATGCAAAGAAGAATAGGTTTTTTCATTTTATATCGTAACCTTTCGGGAATTTATTTGCTTGCCGCCTTAACAATAGCTGCAAAATCGGGAGCCTTGAGAGATGCGCCGCCGATAAGGCCGCCGTCAACATCGTACTGAGCAAGGAGTTCGTCTGCATTGCCTGCATTCATGCTGCCGCCGTACTGAACAACGATTTTGTCTGCTGCTGCCTTGCCGTAAAGCTCGCCGATAAGAGCACGGATTGCGCAGTTAACTTCGTTAGCCTGAGCAGCTGTAGCTGTTTTGCCTGTGCCTATAGCCCAAACAGGCTCGTAAGCGATGATGATGTTTTCAAGCTCCGCTTCGCTTACGCCGAGGAGAGCAATCTTTGTCTGCATGCGAACAATTTCCATTGTTACATTCTGCTCACGCTCCTCAAGAAGCTCGCCTACGCAGAGGATAACCTTAAGACCGTTGTCAAGCGCTGCACGGACACGCTTCTGAACAGTAACATCTGTTTCACCGAAGAACTGTCTGCGCTCGCTGTGGCCGATTACAACATATTCTACGCCGATTGTCTTGAGCATATTTGCGGAAACTTCACCGGTGAAAGCGCCGCTTTCTGCCCAGTGGCAGTTTTCTGCACCGATTTTAATGTTGGAGCCCTTTGCAGCTTCCATAGCTGCGAAAAGGTCGATGTAGGGTACGCAAGCTACTACATCGCAGTTAGCATCTGCCACGAGAGGCTTGATTTCATTGATGAGTGCTGTAGCCTCATCGGGAGTTTTGTTCATTTTCCAGTTGCCTGCAATAACAACCTTGCGGAGACTTTTATCCATTTTATATACATCCTTTCGAAGAATTAGCAGAGTATTATTTCAGAAAATTGCCCGCGTATGAGAAACTATACACGGGCAAAGTTTAATCAGTCAGTAAGACTTATTTCTCGTTGAGAGCTGCAATGCCGGGAAGCTCCTTGCCCTCCATGAATTCGAGGGAAGCACCGCCGCCTGTGGAGATGTGGCTCATCTTGTCTGCAAAGCCGAGCTTCTGAACGGCTGCTGCAGAGTCGCCGCCGCCGATAATGGAGATTGCGCCGCTTTCTGCAACTGCGTTAGCAACTGCAATAGTACCTGCTGCGAAGTTTTCCCATTCGGAAACACCCATGGGACCGTTCCAGATAACTGTGCCTGCACCCTTGATTGCGTTTGCGAATAACTCCTGAGTTTTGGGGCCGATATCGAGACCCATCCAGCCTTCGGGGATATCGTCTGAATCAACAACCATAGCCTCTGTGTTGGGGTCGTATTCTTTGCCGACTTTATTATCAACGGGAATAAGGAAGTTTACACCCTTTTCCTTAGCCTTAGCCATCATTTCGCCTGCAAGCTCAACCTTGTCAGCTTCGAGGAGAGATGTGCCGATATTGTGGCCGAGGAACTTCATGAATGTGTAAGCCATACCGCCGCCAACGATAAGTGTGTCAACCTTGTCGAGAAGATTTGTGATAACGCCGATCTTGTCGGAAACCTTTGCGCCGCCGAGGATAGCAACAAAAGGACGCTGAGGATTCTCAAGAGCGCCGCCGATGAAAGAAATTTCTTTCTGGATAAGGTAGCCGCAAACTGCGGGGATGTAGTCTGCTACGCCTGTTGTTGAGGAGTGAGCTCTGTGAGCTGAACCGAAAGCGTCGTTAACAAAGATATCTGCAAGAGAAGCAAAAGCCTTGCTGAGCTCTGCATCGTTCTTTGTTTCGCCCTTTTCAAAGCGTACATTTTCCAGGAGCATAACATCGCCGTCGTTGAGCTCGGCTGCAAGAGCCTGTGCGCTTTCTCCGACAACATCTTTAGCCATTTTAACTTCTTTGCCGAGAAGCTCGGAAAGGCGAGCTGCTACGGGAGCAAGTGAAAATTCGGGCATAACCTCGCCCTTGGGTCTGCCAAGGTGAGAGCAAAGAATAACCTTAGCGTTGTTATCAAGAAGATACTTGATTGTAGGGAGAGAGGAAACGATTCTCTTGTCGCTTGTGATAACTCCGTCTTTCAGGGGAACGTTGAAATCGCAGCGGACAAGAACCTTTTTGCCGCTTACATCAATGTCTTCAACTGTCTTTTTGTTCAGTGCGTTCATTTAGGAACATCCTTTCGTGATATATAGTTTATGAATTTGAAACCTTGCAGGGGGCCCTAAAGTCCATCTCGTTTATTTTATAACAAATCGGTTAAATTTTCAATCATACAAATTTCCGTTCTTTCTCTGTTTGTTGAGCAAATTTTTGGGCATTTTGCTAATATCTTTAAATTTTTTTGAAAATGTATTATAATAACTTGACTTTTATTTTTGTAGATGCATATAATGACTTTATATTAAGTCCTTATAGGAGGTTTCTCAAATGTCAAGAGTTTATAATTTTTCAGCAGGTCCTTCAATGCTTCCTGAATCCGTTCTTAACCGTGCGGCGGCAGAAATGCTTGATTATAAAGGCAGCGGTCAGTCTGTTATGGAAATGTCCCACCGCTCAAAGGTTTACGACGGTATTATCAAAGAGGCTGAAGCTCTTTTCCGTGAGGTCTTGAATATACCCGACAACTACAAGGTTCTGTTCCTCCAAGGCGGCGCATCAACTCAGTTTGCTGCAATTCCTCTCAACTTTATGAACGGAAGCGGCAAGGCCGATTATGTCCTTACAGGTCAGTTTTCCACTAAGGCTTACAAAGAGGCTTGCAAGTACGGCGAAGCCCGTGTAGCGGCAAGCTCAAAGGAAGATACATTTTCTTATATTCCTCGCCTTGAAAAGTCAGATTTCGACTCCGAGGCTGATTATGTCTATATCTGCTTCAACAACACAATTTACGGCACAACCTATAAATACATCCCCGACACAGGCGATGTTCCGCTGTTTGCCGATGTTTCATCCTGCTTCCTTTCAGAGCCCATGGATGTTACGAAGTTTGGCCTTATCTACGGCGGCGCACAGAAGAACATAGGTCCTGCAGGCTTAACTGTTGTTATCGTCCGTGAAGATCTGCTCGGCAACGAGAGGGACTATACTCCCTCTATGCTCAGCTATAAACTGATGGCAGATAACGATTCAATGTACAACACTCCCCCTTGCTACTCAATCTACATTTGCAAGCTTGTTCTTGAGTGGATTAAGAGCATTGGCGGCCTTGAAGCTATGAAAGAGCGCAATGAAGCGAAAGCAAAGGTTCTTTATGATTTCCTTGATAACAGTAAGCTCTTCAAAAACGGAGTCAAAAAAGAAGACCGTTCATTGATGAATGTCACATTTGTTACAGGTAATGCAGACCTTGATGCAAAATTTGTCAAAGAAGCGGCAGAAGCAGGCTTTGTCAACCTTAAGGGTCATCGTTCGGTAGGCGGTATGCGTGCTTCTATCTACAACGCTATGCCTTATGAGGGCGTAGAAAAGCTTGTAGAGTTCATGGCTGAATTTGAAAAAAACAACGCATGAGGTGATTACACAATGAATATTCTTACACTTAACAAAATCGCAAAGTGCGGTACTGACCGCTTCCCTGAGGGCTACATGTGCTCAGATGATGTAGAAGCACCTGACGCCATTATGGTTCGCTCTGCCGCAATGCACGATATGGAATTTGCCGCGAATACGGTTGCAATCGCCCGTGCAGGCGCAGGCGTCAACAACATTCCCCTTGATAAATGCACTCAGCAGGGTATAGTTGTTTTTAACACACCCGGCGCAAATGCAAACGCCGTTAAAGAGCTTGTGCTCTGTGGTCTTTTCCTTTCCTCACGCAGAATCCCTGCCGCTATGGATTGGTGCAAAACTCTTAAAGGCGAAGGTGCAAATGTTTCCAAGCTTGTCGAAAAAGGCAAGTCACAGTTTGTCGGCCCGGAAATAAGCGGCAAAACTCTCGGCGTAATCGGCTTGGGCGCAATCGGCGCAAAGGTTGCAATTGCGGCGGCTGCTTTGGGTATGAATGTTGTTGGCTACGATGCCTTCCTCAGCGAACAGGCTGCTTCAGCACTTACGACTGATGTTAAAATTGTTGACAGTTTAGATGATGTTTATGCCGTATCCGATTATATTTCTCTTCATCTTCCCTGTAACGACAGCACAAAGGGCATGATAAATGCAGAGACCTTTGCAAAGATGAAGGACGGCGTGCGTATTCTCAACTTTGCCCGCGGTGAGCTTGTTGATAACATGAGCGTTATTGAAGCTCTCGGCAGCGGTAAAGCGGCAGCTTATGTGACAGATTTCCCAACTGATGAGCAAATTGGCGTTGACGGTGTTGTGGCTATGCCTCATCTCGGTGCGTCAACCCCCGAATCAGAGGATAACTGTGCCGTTATGGCGGCTGATGAGCTTACTGCTTATCTCGAAAAAGGTGAGATTATAAATTCCGTAAATGTTCCTGCAATGCGCTTGGGTGCGGTTAAGGGCAAGCGTATTTGCATAATTCATGCAGACAGTGCACTTGCTGATGTTATGGCGGCTATTCAGAATTGCACAGAAAATGTAAACACGGCAGCTAAGAAAGGTGTTTCATACACAGTGGCTGATATGTGCGGTTGCGGCGAATGTGCAAAGACAGTAGAAGCGATTGACGGTGTCTACAGAGTGAGAGTTATAGGCTGAAAACGGCTATATATCAACAAATAATCTACAAGGCAAGGCCGCCGAGGCCTTGCCTTTCTTTTGCTTGACGCATGGTATAAAGTAATATAGCTTTACAGATAAATCTCATGTGTAAAGTATATTAGCATTACACAAAACGCACGGTTTTGCCTTATATTGCTATTGATTTTAGTTGACTATATTTTCTCTTTATGTTAAAATATCATGGTTATTATCATAAATTTCGACAAGATATTTGTGTACCGTTTTGTATGTATTTGTATGTAACGGAAACCGAAAGGAAATGAAAAGTAAATGGCAAGAGAAATTATAATCCGTTCAATGCCCACCGTGGCGATACGGGGCATGGCGGTGTTCCCGAATATGCAGCTGCATTTTGAGGTCAGCCGTAAACAGTCCGTGTCGGCTCTCAAAGCGGCAATGGCGGGCAACAGAGAAATATTCCTGGTAATGCAGCGAGATTTGCGGACGGAAGCACCCAAGGAAGCTTCTGAATTTTATCCCATGGGAGTTATCTGCAATGTTCAGCAAATTTTAAGCTCACCCAACAGCGATAATCTCCGTGTTGCCGTTGAGGGTTTGCACCGAGGCAGTATGATGGAAATCCAAAAGACATCGCCCTACCTCATAACCCTTGTTCAGCAGAGATATACTTCAAGAGTTAAGGCAGAAGATAAGGACTATGCTCAGGCTCTCGTTCGTGTATGTAAAGACGATTTTCAGGAGTACGCAGCCTTTGTGCCCAATATGCCCACCGAGTTTGTTTTGGATGTTTTGGCGCAGGATAATCCCGGAGAATTAGCTGATTTTATTGCGGCAAATACAGCAATTTCAGCAGAGAAAAAGCAGCCCATTTTAGCTGAGCTCAATCCCTTAATCCGCATGGAAAAACTGTGTGCATTGCTGCGCAGTGAGACTCAGATTTTAGAGCTTGAAGAGGGAATACAGGATAAGGTTCAGAGCCAAATGGACCAAAATCAGCGTGAATACTATCTGCGTGAGCAGATGAAAGCGATTTCTATAGAGCTTGACGGCGAAGAGGCTGACGAAGCGGCAATTTTCCGTGAAAAAATCGAAGCGCTCAGCATTGACGAAACTGCTCGGAAAAAGCTACTGCAAGAGTGTTCAAGGCTGGATAAAACCTCAAAATCTTCTCCCGAAGCAATGGTAATCAGAACTTACCTTGAAACCTGTCTTGTTTTGCCGTGGAATGTTTATACCGATGATGACCTTGATTTGGAAAAGGCAAAAAAGATTTTGGACGCCGATCATTACGGCATGGAGAAAATCAAGAAGAGAATGATAGAAATGCTTGCAGTGCGCAAGCTTGCCCCGGATATAAAGGGACAGATTATCTGTCTTGTGGGTCCTCCCGGTGTTGGCAAAACCTCAATAGCCCGTTCCGTTGCAAGGGCAATGGGCAGAAAATATGCAAGGGTTTCTCTCGGCGGAGTGCGTGATGAAGCTGAAATAAGAGGCCACAGAAAAACCTATATCGGCGCAATGCCCGGCAGAATCATTAACGCTGTTTCACAGGCCGGCAGTGCAAATCCCTTGATTTTGCTTGATGAAATTGATAAGCTCGGCGCTGATTATAAAGGCGACCCGTCCTCTGCGCTTCTTGAGGTGCTTGACGGCGAGCAGAATGACACATTCCGTGACCATTATGTTGAACTGCCCTTTGATTTGAGCAAGGTTTTGTTTATCACAACAGCAAATAACCGAGAGCAAATTCCTCAGCCCTTGCTTGACCGTATGGAGCTTATTGAGCTTGGCAGTTATACGGCAGAAGAAAAGTTTAATATAGCTAAAAAACATTTGCTCCCCAAGCAGGCTAAGCGCCACGGCTTAAACGGCCGCACTTTGAGAGTCAGCGATGCTGCAATCAGGGAAGTTATCGACGGTTATACCCGTGAAGCCGGTGTAAGACAGCTTGAAAGAGAGCTTTCCGCAATTTGCCGCAAGGGCGCAGTTGCTGTTGCAGGCGGCGCAAAGAGCTTCGGTGTAAAGCCTAATGATTTAGCCGAAATCCTCGGTTCACGCAAGTTTGAGCGTGAAGATAGATTTATAAAAGACGAAATAGGTGTTGCAAGAGGCCTTGCATGGACTGCGGTAGGCGGTGAAATGCTCGATGTTGAAGCCGCTGTGCTGGACGGTACAGGCAAATTGGAGCTTACAGGTTCCTTGGGAGATGTTATGAAAGAATCTGCTCATGCGGCAATCAGCTTCATTCGCAGCCGTGCCGTAAGCCTTGGCATAGAGCCGGATTTCTATAAAACCAAGGATATTCATCTGCATTTCCCTGAGGGTGCAGTGCCTAAAGACGGTCCCTCTGCGGGCATTACAATCACCACAGCGCTTGTTTCCGCTTTGACAGGTATACCCGTTAAAGCAAGCGTAGCAATGACAGGTGAGGTCACTCTCAGAGGCAGAGTGCTGCCAATAGGCGGTTTAAAGGAAAAAACCATGGCGGCATACCTTGCAGGGGTTAAAACGGTTATTATTCCAAAGCGCAATTTGCCCTCTCTCGATGAGGTTGAAGCAATAGTCAAAGAAAATGTAAGCTTTGTGCCTGTTGCGGATGTTATGACCGTGCTTGAAACAGCCCTTGTAACTATGCCCAAAGCAGAAAAGAAGCAGGTAAAGAAAAATATGCCTGTAGAAGATAAAAAGTCTGCTGTGCAGGATTATGCACAGTAATCGAAAGGTTAAAATCACAATGAACTACCAAAATGCAAGGTTTGAAGCTGCTTTCGGCATGCTTAAACAGCTTCCGAAATCAACCGTGCCGGAGATTGCTTTTGCAGGACGCTCAAATGTTGGAAAATCATCAATTTTGAATAAGATTTTCAACCGTAAGGCTCTTGCTCGCGTCAGCTCGGTGCCGGGCAAAACAATTACTGTCAATTTCTATTCTGTCGGTGATGTTCGCCTTGTTGATTTGCCGGGCTACGGCTACGCAAAGGCGGCTCCCGGCGAAAAGCGCAGATGGGCAGAGCTTATGGAGGGCTATTTCAAAACCGAGCGTGATATTCGCCTGGTTGTTCAGCTCATTGATATGCGCCACAAGCCTACGGCTGACGATATGACTATGCTTTCGTTCCTGCGTGAAATGGATTATCCCTTTATTATCGCTCTCACAAAGTGCGACAAGCTCAATAAGACCGAGTTTAACGCAAGGCTTGAAGCACTTGAAACAGAGCTTGCGGACTATGCGGATATAATAAAAATTCCCTGTTCCTCTGTCAAAGGCGACGGTATAGAAGCTGTTAAGGCAGAAATTGAAAAAGCCTGCCGATAATTTAAATTTAAAAACTAAGAAACGATATCTAAGGAAATAATATCAAAAAGAGCAGAGGCAATTTAGTTTGCATCTGCTCTTTTGCTATTACCAATCAAATTTTGTCAGCTTGCCTTCGCATAGAAGTTCGGGAAAATCCCACTGCCTTAACACCTCGTAAACTCCGATTGCTGCAGAATTTGAAAGGTTCAGGCTTCTTGCGGCTGAGTCGTTAATCATGGGGATTCTTACACATTTTTCGGGGTTTGTTTTCAGCAGTTCTTCCGGCAGACCCTTTGTTTCCTTGCCGAAAACAAGGTAGCTGTTGTCAGGGTATTCAACATCCGTGTGGCGATGCTTTGCTTTAGTTGAAAAATAGAAGAAATTGCCGCCTTTGTTTCTTTCAAAAAAATCGTCTGTATCTTTGTAGTATGTTATATCCAAAAGGTGCCAGTAATCAAGACCTGCACGCTTTAGCTTTTTATCGTCAACCTTGAAGCCCATTGGTTCAACAAGGTGAAGCCTTGTGCCTGTTGCGGCACAGGTGCGAGCTATGTTGCCTGTATTCTGCGGTATTTCAGGCTCAATCAGTACGATATTCAGTGTTCGTTTAGTCATTGTATTTAAGCTCCTTTATAAGCCACGGCAATTCGCCCTCAAAGGCTACACCGTAACGCACATCAGGTGTGGTTTTGAGGGTTCTTCTGATACATCTGCATGTGTATTTCGTTGCAGTTTCTGCTGCTTTTCTTAGCTCTAAATCGTTGAGAAGCGCACCGCAAAGAGCGCTTGCGAAAGTGTCTCCCGTGCCGTGATAAATGCCTTCCAGAACAGGCTGTAAGCAGTAATCCATTATGTTGGCTTCTTTATCGTAGCAAGCGCAGCCGACAGCTTTTTCGTCAAAATAAACGCCTGTTAAAACAATTTTTTTCGGACCTAAATCTGAAAGTGAAGTAAGTATATGTTCTACATATTCCTTGGTGTACGGACCTTTTTTAAATTCTTCGCCGAGCAGGAATGCTGCCTCTGTAAAGTTGGGCACAATAATATCAGCCATAGCGCAAAGCTCAGCCATTTTTTGGGCAAATTCCAAATCAAAAAGTGCATACATTTTGCCGTTATCTGCCATAGCAGGATCGCAAAGAAAAAAATTATCCGCAGTCTTGAAATCCTTGACAATACTCTTTACAATTTCAATCTGTTCAAATGAGCCCAAATAGCCTGAATACAGGGCGTCAAATTTCAAATCCAGACTTTTCCAATGGTCAGCCATGGGAAGCATGTCGTCGGTCAAATCTCTGTATGTGTAGCCTGTAAAGCCTCCGGTATGAGTGGAAAGCACCGCTGTAGGCATAACTGCCGTTTCAATTCCGCAGGCGGAAATAATAGGCAGGGCAACGGTCAGAGAGCATTTGCCGAAGCCTGAAATATCGTGTATAGCTAAAGCTCGTTTTGCTTTTTTCATTTTTTTGTCACCGCCAAACTGTAAAAAACTGAGAATCATTATAACACAATCTGTATTCGCTTATCAAGTTTTAGTGATGTCTTATTCCAATAAATTTATCGTTTTTTTGTCTTGGTTTTGTTCAAAATAATAGTAACTTAAATTTTGTGAGGTGAATACAATGACAACATCAACCATGGTAAAAGGTCTCGGCATCGGTTTGGCTGTCGGCGGTGCAGCTGCGGCAATAGGTGCTTCCATGATGACTCCGAGCCTTAAAAAGCAGACAAAGAAAAATGCCATGAAAGCAATGAAAACAGTCAGCAACATGATGGATACGGTTAATTCTATGATGAAATAGCTTTTATTTTGTCAAATCTTGTTGTATAATTTTAACCAAATCAAACTTTATGCGGTCTTTTGACCGCAAACATAAAATTCAAGGAGGAAAGAGTATTGACGCAAAAAAAGCTTCTGTCAATGCTTTGTATTGTTTTGGCGGCTCTCGCTGTTGCCGTTTTTGCCGCTAACAAAGATTTGCTTTTTGATGCGCAGCCTGAAACCGCTGTCGATGAAACTGCGCAAAACGCAAACAAAGTAACCAAAGCTACAATAAATAACGGCACAACGGCTCTGCAAACTACAGTGCCGTCAACGCTTCAGACTACGGCACCTAAACCTACCCTTACAAATCCTGCTTTCAGGGCGGAAAGCATCACAGGCGCGCCAAACGCCTCTGCCGACACTTTTACGGGATATGCGCCGCTTCCTTTAGGTGATTTTTCGGTAAATGACCCATCCAATTCGGCAGGCTTGCCGACTACGGCAATTAACCATAGCTTCGGCGTTGCGAAGAACGGTCAGCCTCATCAAATCAGCGTTGATTCCCAAAAAATGTTTGATACTAAGGGCTATAATGCCGTAACTTACGATAATAAATCAACCGAAAAAGTGCTATACCTTACCTTTGACTGCGGCTATGAAAACGGCTACACATTCGATGTTTTGGATACTCTGAAAGAGAAGAATGTCAGTGCGGCGTTCTTTTGCACTCTTGACCACATCAAGGCCGAGCCTGAACTGATTACACGCATGATTAAAGAGGGGCATATTGTGGGCAACCATTCCGATAACCATGCAAATTTCAGCAAAATAAGCCGAGAAAAAATGGCAGAGGAAATCAAGGGCTGTGACGATTACCTCAGGCAGAAATTCGGCTACACATCGCCTTATTTTCGCTTTCCTGAGGGCGCTTATAACGAGAGCGCCTTGCAGCTTGTGGGTTCCTTGGGATATAAAAGTGTGTTCTGGTCGCTTGCTTATTCGGATTGGGATACTTCAAACCAAAAGGGCAAAGATTATGCCTTTGAAAAAGTGACCTCACGCCTTCATCCCGGAGCAATAATTCTGCTTCACTCTGTTTCGTCGGATAATGCGCAGGCGCTGGGAGATATAATTGATTATGCTCTTTCTCAGGGCTATGTATTTAAGCCGCTTACTCAGTTGCCTTAGATAATATGAAAATAAATTTTTAGTTGACTAACCGTCTTTTTTAAAGTAAAATGTATTTATTACTTCAAAAGGGGCGGTTTTTGTGATTAAAGTTACGATTTATAATGAATATAAGCACGAGCTGGAGGACGAAAGAATTGCAGCTGTATATCCTAAGGGTATACACGGTTGCATAGCGGATTTTTTGAGTGCCGACGGCGATATGGAAATCAAAACCTTCACTATGCACAATGTTGAAGAAATTACCGATGAAGTGCTCAAAGAGACGGATGTTTTAATTTGGTGGGGTCACTGTGCTCATGAGGCAGTGCCCGATGAGGTTGCCGCCAGAGTACATAACCATGTAATGTGCGGTATGGGCTTCATCGCCCTGCATTCGGCTCATTTTTCAAAGCCTTTTATAAAGCTTATGGGTTCAACCTGTTCCCTTTGCTGGAGAGATGGAGACAGGGAACGACTTTGGAATATTATGCCCTCTCATCCCATTGCACAGGGCATAGGTAAATATATCGAAATTCCTGAAGAAGAAATGTACGGCGAACGCTTTGATGTTCCCACACCGGATGAGCTCATATTCCTCGGTTGGTTCAGGGGAGGCGAGGTGTTCCGTTCGGGCTGTGTATGGAATAAAGGCCTCGGAAAGGTTTTCTATTTCCAACCCGGTCACGAAAGCAATCCGACTTATCACATCCCCGAAATTCAGCGCATAATCACAAATGCGGTTCGCTTTGCTGCGCCCTGCTACAGATTGCCTCAAATTGATTGTCCCAATGTTTCTTCACCGGAAGCTGATATGTAAAAACTAAAGAATGTTTTAGCAAATTTCAGCAAATACGCAGACCAATTTTCTCGCCCTAAAATAACCATATTTATAGAGCCGGGAGATTCACGGAATGACGGACACTCATACAAAGAGGGCGGAATTTATGCTGCTGCATTTTTGAAATGGGCAAGCAAACGAACGGAAACGGACTTGGTATATCGTTTGAACAGAGCTTTGCAGGACGGAAGCTTTGACAAGAGCTTTTGAAAAAACGAAACCGGTATGTCCTTAGAACAGCTTTGGTCGCTTTATCAAAAAACATGAGTAACAGTAAAAAACGATTAATTGCACCTGTTTTTGCAGGTGAACCTGATTGGAATAACGTGCCGAAATACAGCCTGGATAATCACCTTTGGAAGAACGATTATCCGACATTTTGGCGTACGTCTGTGCAGCTTTGTGCAAGCGAAAACAAGGGCATTTATGTTCGGCTTTTAAGCGATGAATCGCCTGTGAAAGCGGTGTTTAAAAACAGGGATGAGCCTGTGTATTTAGATAGCTGTATGGAGCTGTTTTTTCAGCCGTTTTCGGATGATTTGCGCTATATCAATATAGAAATTAACCCTAACTGTGCTTATCTTTCCGCTATAGGGGCCGATAGGAATAATCGGACTTCTGTCAGCGAGCTTACGGACTTGCAGTATTCTGTGAAAAGTATGTCTGTTGAAACAGGTTGGGGAGTAGAATTATTTATTCCCGAAGAGCTGATTTCTTCCGTCTTTTCCCGTGAATTTGTTTCAAACGGCGAGATTAAAGCTAATGTATATAAATGCGGAGACGAAACAGCTTTTCCCCATTATTCTTCTTTGTTTTTTGTAGGCACTCCTATACCTGATTTTCATAGGCCGGAGTATTTCGGCTCAATTATATTTTCATCAGAAAAGGAATGAATTTTAAAATGGATACAGCTCTTTTCAATCTTGAAGAGATTTTAGATAATTATACTTTTAAGGGTGAGTATTGCGGTTACTCGGTGCTCAATAACGGGCATATAAACAATACTTACATGATTAATTTTGCAACCGATGAGGGCGAAAAATCCTATATACTCCAGCAGATAAATACGGCTGTTTTCAAAGACCCCGATGTGCTTATGAAAAACTATATCGGCGTCACGGATTTTGTTCGCTCAAAAGTAGCCGAGAATGGCGGCGACCCCAAGCGCGAAGCAGTAAAAGTTTATTGCACAAACAGCGGCAATTCTTATTTTATCGATAAGGAGGGCCGCTATTGGCGCATAATAAACTATATCACCGATACGGTCAGCTATAATTTCCCCGATAATGCAGAAATATGCCGAAGCGCAGGTAAAGCTTTCGGCAAATTCCAGCAGATTTTGGCAGACTATCCTATTGACAGGCTTTATGAAACCATACCCAATTTTCACAATACCGTTTCCCGCTATGCCGATTTTGAAGCGGCGCTTTCTGCCGATAAAATCGGTAGAGCTTCTTCTGTTGAAAAGGAAATTGATTTTGTAAAAAGCCGCAAGGCCGATTGCGCCGTGCTGCTTGGTTTGCTTGAAAAGGGAGAATTGCCCCTTCGTGTAACTCATAATGATACAAAGCTCAACAATATTCTTTTTGATAAGGATTCGGGAGAGGGCATTTGCATTATCGACCTTGATACTGTTATGCCCGGCCTTTCTCTCTACGATTTCGGTGACAGTCTGCGATTTGCGGGCAACACAGCCGATGAGGACGAAAAAGATTTGAGCAAAGTCAGCTTTAATACGGATATTTACCGCAGCTATACCGAGGGATATTTATCAACGGCTATTGATAGCCTTAATGATGCGGAAATATATTATTTGCCTTTTTCCGTTAAACTCATGACTCTTGAGTGCGGCATTAGGTTTTTGACCGATTATCTCAACGGTGATGTCTATTTCAGAATAGCTCACCCCGAACATAATCTTGACCGTTGCAGAACTCAGTTTGCACTTGTTGAGGATATAGAAAAGAAGTATGATGAGCTCATGGCTCTCACTGAAAAAATCTGTTCGCAGTTGAGGTCTGAATAACGGAGTGGATATTTTGAACAGCAGCAATTCCGGCTCATATCAAGGGTAAAATGAACGGCTGCCTAAAAGTAGCCGCCCTCGACATGCCCCGATATTTCCGCTATGATGCAAACAAGGCGTGTAAGCCGCCTGCGGCTCACACACCATGTTACCACTCTAAATTTTATACCATAAAAGTGCGTTTACACAAAATTTGAAGGAGTCTCGAGGATTGCAGCACCTGCTTTTTATCCGCTTGTGAGTTCAATAAGCTTTTGACTGAATTTATATTTTGCTTCAAGCTCTTTTAGCTCGCTTAAATCGGGAGTTATGGGCTTTTTCAGTTTGCACCTTAGCATCAGGTTTTTAGGAGAATGTTCAAAGTCAACGAATTCAATAACATCAACCTCGTAACCGCATTTTTTGAGGATTTCTGCCCTTATACTGTCAGTTAAAAGCGCACTGAAACGCTCTTTGAAAAGTCCGTGACCGAGCAAGATATCAAAATCTCCGCCTTTTTTGATTGAGGAGCAAATTTCGTGCTGGCAGCAAGGGACGGAGAATATCCTCGGCACCTTGCGGCTGATTGCATGGTGAAGAGCAAAATCAGTTGCAATATCGCAGGCGTGTAAGGTTATGACCATGTCAACCTCGCCGTTAAAAAGCTCTCCCTTGGTAACATCGTTAAC
>CASFRX010000058.1 GCA_949297075.1 uncultured Oscillospiraceae bacterium
ATGGCAACGGTCACAACAAAGCTTGATAATATGCTGGTGACCTTAGGCGAGCTGAAAGAGAGCGTAAACCGCCTTAGCAGTCGTCCCTCACAGCTTTGGGATAAGCTGATTTTTGGTGTAATAGGCGCAGTTGCGGCGGCTGTTGTAACATATGTTTTCGCAAAAATAGGCTTGTGAGGTGAGCCTATGAAATTTTCAAAAATGTGCACCGCATTAATGCTTCTTTCGGTGCTTATATTCACAATCATTATGATTATCGTATTCTGCGCCAAAGATGCCGTACCTGATGAGTTGATTATCGCTTTCTTTGCATTTTGGGGAATCGAAGGAGGCGCAATGGCGTGGATAAAGAACACTGACACCAAGAACATACGAAAAAAGAAAAAAGCAGAAAGGGAGAATGAAAAGCAATGAAAGATTTAACAATTGCACTTATGGGTCTATTTGTGATATTTGCAGTAACAATAACGATTCTTCGACTGTTGCGAAGCCGCTATGAATCTGACGAAGACAAGCTCGAATCAATCGATGCAGCAAAAGAGCTGTGCGAAAAGCTCCTTGAGCAGGTCGCCTTTGCTCTCCTCACTCAGGCAGAACGGCAGTTCGGTAAAGGTACAGGCAAGCTCAAATTCTCAGCCGTAATGTCGCAGTTTCTCTCAATGCTGCCTGATTGGGCTAAAGAAACTATCGATACCGATTGGCTCTCTGCCAAGCTTGAAATCCTGCTCCTCGAAGCTAAGGAACTTTGGGCAAAGAATGATAGGTTGGTTAATACTTTAAGCAATAATATTCGTTAGCAAAAAACAGAGCCGCTTGCTCCTCATGGAACAGGCGGCTTTTATATTTTAGAGACCTTTGAAATAGCTGTCAATCCATACGACTTTACCAGTGTTCTTGTAAAAACGAAAATGACCTCTGACATTGAATATGCCCTGCGGTGAGCGATGTGTTCCTGTAGGGATAGCGTACAGCTCCCCTTGGTGCTCTCGGAAGACGATATTTTTTCCCACACTTGTATTTGAGCCTACGGCAGCTATCTTTTTTCGATATCAAGATTTCCGTACCACAAGAAAGCATTAGCATTAAAAAAAGCTGTAGCAAACATCTTAACTAAATGTTGAACGCTTTGGAGTTCTTCCGGTGTGGGCGCCGCCGTGTTAGTGAGACTGAAGCGGATTTTTTATTGCTCAAAACTCATTTTTGGGGTTATATATAAGTTGTGGTAATTTAAACCGCTATCAAGCATACTATTATATTATCACTTAATTCAGCTCTGCGGACCAGACGGCGAATTGGGAGCCGCAATGCGCTACCTCAACCAGCGCTTTGCAATGCCTTGGGACGAGGTCAGAGGGCTTTTAACTGATATCGGTACAGAAGAGCTGAGCCATGTTGAAATGATAGGCACTATTGTTTACCAGCTCACGAGGAACCTCACTGTTGACGAGATAAAGAAGCAGGGCTTTGACAAATATTTCGTTGACCACACTACAGGCGTATACCCTGTAGCCGCAAGCGGCACTCCGTGGTCTGCCATGTCCATTCAGTCTACCGGCGACACTCTTGCCGACCTTTTTGAAGACCTTGCCGCCGAACAAAAAGCAAGAAAGACATATGACAACATTCTTCGCCTTTCCGACGATCCGGATGTAAGCGATGCAATCAGATTCCTGCGAGCCCGTGAAGTTGTTCACTTCCAACGCTTCGGCGAAGGTTTACGCTTTGCAACCGACAAACTCGATTCCAAAAACTATTATGCTTGCAACCCCTCTTTTGACAAAAACTGCGGTTGCTGATAAAAATAGGAGCAATGACATTTTCAGTGTCACTGCTCCTTAATTGTACTATATTCTGACTTATTTTTATCAAAAATGGGTCACATCTATTTACAACGCAGAAATGCGGTTGACAAACGGTTAAGGCGGTGCTATTCTTTATTCGTGTGTTAAATTCTAATTTGGATTTATAAAAGAGGGAAAACATATGGTTAACAAAATAGTGCGTTACATTGTTCGGTTCATTCCGTTGCTCATATCACTTGCTATGGGCTTCGTTTCACTTTTTCCTGCGGGCTTAGAGAGGCTTGAGCTTGATAAAGCAGAGCAGATTGAGCGCATAGCCGCCCTTGAAGAAGCTTACAAGGCAGGAGAAATTGCACCTGTTGACGAGGCAAGCTTTTTTGACGGCGACCTTGAGGCAGAGCTTGAAAACGGCTTGAAATTTAATGAGCTTCGCTTTTTAGGCACCCACAACAGCTATCAGCCTGCACCCGTTGAAGAATTTACTAAGCTCTATGCTCAGCTTTCCGAGCTTACCTTCGGCTTAGTCAAAGCCGAAAAAGGCACCTTCAACAGCCAGACATTAACCCAACAGCTCAACTGCGGCATACGCAGCCTTGAAATGGATATTGAAACCTTTGACCGAGGCGGTGAAATCAGCTTCACCTGTATGCACAGTCCGTATATTGATATGTCAACCACCTGCTACGATTTTGAGCTTGCACTCAAGGAAATCAGAATGTGGTCGGACAACAACCCCAATCATCTGCCCATAACAATAATCATTGAACCCAAGGCCGCTTTCCTGCCCCTTGAAGATATGAAGTATTTCAATTTGGACTATGCCCTAGAGCTTGACAAAACCCTGAGAGCAGGTTTAGGCGATAAGCTCTTTACGCCTGCGGATATGCTCCGTGATTATGAAAGCTTCGGCGCAATGCGTGCCGCCGATGATTGGTGCAAGGCGGAGGAAACCCTCGGAAAAGTGCTTGTTCTTCTCCATGAAAACTCAGCCACAACGGAAGACTACATAGCTCTTGATAAGAGCATTAAAACTCAGGCTATGTTCCCCATGCTCCGTGAAAAGGATATTGAGCGCGACTGCACATCGTTCATACTTATAAACAAGCCCCACGAGCTTATAGAAATCAAAGAAGATGTTATTTTTGATAAAAAAATAATGGTGCGCACGAGAGCGGATAAATTTACCGATATTTCAGAAGAACAGCTTAAAAACGCTATGGACAGCGGCGCTCAGATTGTCTCTACCGATTATCCTCCCCGTGACGATTCAACACCCGACTCCTATATTGTAAGCTTCGGCTCAAAAACGACCGTATCCGCAAACTGAAGACTTGCCACCTTTACCTCCCGGCAGAAATTGCGGGAGGTTTTTCTTTTGCAAACAAAGGTCAAAGATAGTCAAATTTTTTAAAAATTGAAGAAATCAAGAGAAAAACAGAGCTATTTTCAAATTTCGGCGCACAACAGATATTTTTGACCTTTATTGACCTTTGACTAAAGGAACAGAAAGATATAGAATATGGTCAAAGGTCAAAGATAGTCAAAGTCAAAAGCAAGGAGTGAGCAAAAGTGAATATCAGCAACACTATTGCAAAGCTTATTATGGATATGCTCGAAAAGGACGGCAGTGCGGAAATGCAGCGCAATGAGCTTGCACAGCTTGTGGGTTGTGTTCCCAGCCAGATTAACTATGTAATCTCGTCCAGATTCACACCTGAACAGGGCTATATAGTTGAAAGCCGACGAGGCGGCGGCGGATACATCCGCATCACGCGCACGGCAGGTGGTTCAAAGGGCAATGTAATAATGCATGTTCTAAACCACATAGGAATGAGTTTGGATGAGCGCACAGCCCGAGCGCATATTATTAATTTAGCCAACAGCGATATAATACAGACTCAAACAGCCAAAATTATGATTGCGGCAATTTCGGACAGCTGCTACAGAGAGCTTCCTCAGCCGCAAAAAGACAAAGTCAGAGCCGCAGTATTTAAACAAATGCTGCTGCAAACCATATAAATGAAAAGAAACAGGAGGAATTTATTATGTTATGCCAAAACTGCGGTAAAGCACAAGCAACCACACACATCAAAAGAGTAGTAAACGGCGACACTACGGAGCATCACCTTTGCTCACAGTGCGCAGAAGAGCTCGGTTACACCGATATGTTTTCGGGTTTTGCGCCACTGAGCCTGAGCGACTTTTTCGGCGATTTTCTCGGAGACATCAACAAAAAAGCAATCGGCGCAAAGGTACAGCGATGTCCCCGTTGCGGCAATTCTTTCAACGACATTGTGCGTGACAGCCAATTAGGCTGTTCGGAATGTTACCGAACATTTTTTGATAAGCTTCAGCCGTCCCTTGAAAGAATACACGGCAGAGCTATGCACAACGGAAAAAGAATTGCCGTCAACAAAACAGAGAGCAGAGAGCTGACAAAGGGAGAAAAAATCGAACAGCTTAAAGCAAAGCTCAATGAAGCTGTTAAGGAGCAGGAATTTGAGCAGGCCGCAAAATTGCGAGATGAAATAAGAGAACTGGAAGGGAGCGACATTAAATGAGCAAATGGTACATCAGCAGCGGAGATAAATGCGAAGTTGTAGTCAGCACAAGAGTCCGCCTTGCAAGAAACTTAGAGGAATATCCCTTCCCTGCAAAGCTCAATGCTGAGGGGAAAGCACAGGTCAATGCCCTTGTGCGTGACGCCCTTCTCGGCGGCTGCGAAGAAGATTTGAGCTACATTGAAATGGAGAGTCTGAGCCGTGCACAGGCAATATCATTGGCAGAGCGGCATCTAATCAGCCCCGAATTTGCAAGTGCGCCCAAAGGCAGAGCGCTTATGCTTTCGGAGGATGAATCAGTCAGCATTATGCTTTGCGAAGAGGATCATATACGCTTGCAGGTTATGGAATCCGGCTTAGCTCTTGACAGCGCATATAAACGAGCCGACAACCTTGACAATGCCGTTGCACAGAAGCTTCAGCTGGCCTTTGACGAGCGTATAGGCTTCCTGACCCAGTGCCCCACAAACCTCGGCACAGCCATGAGAGCCTCTGTTATGCTGCATCTGCCAGGTCTTAGCAAAAGCGGACAGATAACAAAAATTGCCGCTACGGTTTCAAAGCTCGGTTTGATTATACGGGGTGCTTACGGAGAGGGCTCATCGCCCATCGGAGACCTTTATCAGCTGAGTAATCAGGTAACTCTCGGCATCAGCGAGGAAACAGCCCTGAGCAACCTCAAGGCCATTGCACAGCAGCTTGTGGCGCAGGAGCTCAATGTTCGTGAACAAATGCTGAAAAGTCCTGCATGGGAGGATAAAATTTTCCGTGCTTTGGGCACACTTCAAAATGCAAGGCTTTTAAGCTGTGACGAATTCATGCAGCTTTCCTCTCTTGTGCGCTTAGGCATTGCGCAAGGCTTGCTGAAAGATGTGAGTCTGGAAAGCTTAAGCGAGCTTATGGCTGATATGCAGCCTGCAACAATAAACGCAAGAGAAAACCAAAACTTAACAGCCGCAGAGCGTGATGAGCTGCGAGCAAAAGCGGTCAGAGAAGCTCTGAGTTAACCGCAAAAAGCAATTAAAATTAGACATCAAATACTTTTTGGAAGGAGTAATTGTTGTTATGTATAAATTCACAGGTTTTACACAAAAAGCAAATAACGCCCTCAATGCCGCTATCAAAGCGGCGGAGGGCATGGGACACACCTACATCGGCAGTGAACATCTGCTGACAGGTCTTCTGCAAGCCAACGGCGGAGTTGCCTGCACAGCGCTCAGCTCAAGAGGTATCACTGCCGCCGATGTTGAAAACGCACTCAAATCCACAGTAGGCATCGGCACACCTACGGTTTTGGGGCCTGACGATTTCACCCCCAGGCTCAAATATATTATTGAGCTTTCCATTGCCGCCGCCCGTTCAATGGGACACACCTACACGGGTACGGAGCATCTTTTGATATCCCTTATCAAAGAGGGTTCAAACTGCGCCGTTAACATTATAACAAAGCTCGGCGCATCACCATCCGATATCCTGAACGATGTTATAAAAGCCTTAGGCGGTGATTCAACGGCAAAGCCCGGCTCGGAAAATGGCGGCAAATCGGGCGACAAGAGCAACGCTCCCACCTTAGAGCAATTCGGCCGTGACCTGACAGACATGGCAAAGAACAACAAAATCGACCCTGTTATCGGCAGGTCAAAGGAAATTGAAAGAGTTATCCAAATTCTCTCCCGACGCACCAAAAACAATCCCTGCCTTATAGGTGAACCGGGTGTTGGCAAAACCGCAATCGCCGAGGGTCTTGCCCTCAAAATTGCAGCAGGCGAAGTTCCCGAAACTCTTGCCGATAAGCGCATTGTTTCCCTTGATTTAACAGGTATGGTTGCAGGCACTAAATACAGAGGCGATTTTGAGGAACGCATCAAAACAGCCCTTGAAGAAGTTACCAAGTGCGGCAATATAATTCTATTCATCGACGAGCTTCACACCCTTATCGGTGCAGGCAGTGCAGAGGGCGCAGTTGATGCCGCAAATATTCTCAAGCCATCCCTTGCAAGAGGCGAAATTCAGGTTATCGGCGCAACGACCCTTGAGGAATACCGCAAGCACATAGAAAAAGACGCTGCTCTGGAAAGGCGTTTTCAGCCCGTAACCGTTGGCGAGCCAAGTGAAGACGAAGCCGTTGAAATCCTCAAAGGTCTGCGTGACAAATACGAAGCGCATCACAAGGTAAAAATAACCGATGAAGCCATTGTTGCCGCAGTAAAAATGTCCGTGCGCTACATCGGCGACAGATTTTTGCCCGACAAGGCTATAGACTTGGTTGACGAGGCGGCATCAAAGGTGCGCTTGCGTGCTTTCACTGCACCGCCGGATTTGAAAGAGCTCGAAGAAAAAATAAAATCCCTTGACGATGAAATGTCAGCCGCCGTAAACACTCAGGATTTTGAAAGAGCGGCAAAGCTGCGAGATGAAAAGCGTGAATTACAGACAAAGCTGACTCAGGAAAAAGAAAGCTGGCAGCAGCGAAGCTCAGGCACTGCGGGTGAAGTTACAGCCAACGAAATTGCGGAAATAGTATCCGGCTGGACAGGTGTTCCCGTGGTTGAACTGACACGAGAGGAAAGCCAGCGTCTGCTCAACATGGAAAACGAGCTTCATGAGCGAATAGTCGGTCAGGACGAAGCGGTCAAGGCCGTTTCAAGAGCTATACGCCGCAGCAGAGTAGGCTTGAAAGACCCCAAAAGGCCTACAGGCTCCTTCATCTTCTTAGGTCCTACGGGTGTGGGTAAAACCGAGCTTTGCAAAGCCCTTGCCGCAAGCCTTTTCGGCGATGAAAACGCAATGATAAGGCTCGATATGTCCGAATATATGGAAAAGCACACTGTTTCAAGGCTTGTTGGCTCTCCTCCCGGCTATGTAGGCTACGATGAGGGCGGACAGCTCACCGAGCGTGTACGCCGCAAGCCTTATTCCGTAATTCTTTTTGACGAAATCGAAAAAGCTCATCCCGATGTATTCAACATGATGCTTCAAATTCTTGATGACGGCATTTTGACCGATTCACAAGGCAGAAAAGTCGATTTTAAAAACTGCATAATCATTATGACTTCAAATATAGGCGCAAAGCTGATTGCAGGCAGCGGTTCATCCCTCGGCTTCGGCTCGGAAAAGGGCAATGCGCTCAGCGATGAAAAAATCAAAGAAGCTGTTATGGGAGAACTGAAAAAGGCTTTCAGGCCTGAGTTTTTGAACCGTGTTGACGATACTATTGTTTTCCGCAAGCTTCAAAAAGACGATATCGCCGAAATTGCAAAGCGTATGCTTGCCGCCCTCTCCGCAAGGGTTGCTTCAATGGGCGTAACGGTTGAATTCAGCGATGAGGCAGTCAGCAAAATTGCCGACGCAGGCTTCGACCCGGTATACGGCGCAAGACCTCTCCGCAGAGCAATACAGAGCCAAATCGAAGATAAGCTTTCCGAAGAAATCCTCGAAGAAAAAATCAAGTCCGGCGACAGCTGCATTTGCGAAACGGCAGACGGTCAATTCGTTTTCCGAAAGAAATAACTTTAATTACCGGCCGATGCACTTGGGATTCAAGTGCATCGGCTATATTTTAATTTAGCCAAACATTGACAACAGCCGGTTATTTGTTATAAAATATGGTGCAAAAGAGCTACATATACTACTCTGTTGTAAACGGACTTTATATCGGCATAACCTACAACACCGACGCCGCACCCTACCGCAACTGCGATATGAGAATCAGCGTTTCCGGCTATGATGTTTTAGCATAACACCTAACAAGGAGTAAACAGAAACTTATGAATGTATTCGATTTTGACAACACAATTTATGACGGAGAAAGCTTTATAGATATTTTCCTCATGATTTTAAAAAGAGATCCGTCCCTTTTAAAATATACGCCCTATATGCTTTCCGGTGTAATTCAATATAAGCTCGGCACCCTCAGGTTTGATACTGCATTCGCCAAATATTCAAAGTATTTTGAGGAATACATTGTAACTCTAAAAGATTATGACGGACTTGCCGTAGAATTTTGGGATAAACACATGGATAAAATCAAGCCGTTTTACAAAGATATTCAGCAGGAGGACGATTTGGTTATTTCCGCTTCGCCTGAAATTGTAATAGCGGAAATTTGCCGAAGATTGGGCATCAAAAACTATATAGGCTCTGTTTTCGACACTCAGACGGGCAAAATTGAAAGAGTATGTTTCCGTGAGAAAAAGATTGACGCTTTCTTTGAACGCTACCCTGACGGAAAGATCGACTGCCTTTATACAGATTCTATGCACGATAAGCCACTCATGGATATTTCGGAAAAGGTATTTTTCGTAAAGGGCAACAAAATAAAACAAATTAAATAAGCGCAAAAATGAAGCTTGAAGCAGAGTATCATCCGCTTCAAGCTTTTAGTTTTCCGCAACATTAATATATCACGGTTTCAGGGGGAGATAAAAAACTATGATTTATTTATTATTCCTCATCCTTACGCTTTGCAAGAACAAAAGCTGTTGTGCCGCCGAGGCCGAGCACTGCCGCTGCTGCAAGGCTTGCGCCAAGAGCAATACCGGTATCGGGTGTGCTTTCGGAGCTGTCGCTGTTTGAACCGTTGTTTACATCATCTGCAACAGTTGTTTTGTCAGAAGAACCGCCGCCGAAAATGAGGTTGCTGAGCCATTCAAGCAAATCGCTTGAGGTGATACCGTTGATAATATCGCCGTAGCCAAGGCCCATAGCCTCAAGCTTCTCATAGAGGGCATCTGCATAGGCAGGGATATCAGTAAAGCTTTCAATTCTGGGGAGACCGAGAGCCTCGTTGATATCGTTGATGGTATCCTTAACCTCTGCAAGGTCAATCTGACCGAGGAGCTTAACAATAAGGCTGATTACATCAGACTTTGTAGGCTCTTTTGTTGTTTCTTCCTCAGAAGAGCTTGCTTCCTCTGTGCTGCTCTCTTCCTCGTTTGTTGTTGCTTCGCTTGTAGAAGCCTCTGCAGTTGTGCTTTCAACAGTTGTGTTCTCAACTGTCGTGTTCTCAACTGTCGTGTTCTCAGCTGTTGTGCTTTCAACTGTTGTGCTCTCAACGGTTGTGTTTTCTGCTGTGCTTTCTTCGGCTGTAGTTTCTTCGCCTGCCGCAAAAGCTGTTACGCCGAGAGAAAAGCACATTGCTGCAACAAGAAATGCTGCAATAACTTTCTTGAGTTTCATTTGCTCAAAATCCTTTCCTTTTTTGTTTTTTGTGCGAAACTGTTTGTTCGACAAAAACATACTAACATTCGACAGGGTTTCAGTCAACGCACAAATATTGGAAAGGCCAAAGAGGTTTTTTAAAAGCTTCCTCTACACTTTTTTTACTAATCCGTAAAGCTTACAAAAAGAGGATGTAAAAAGCTTTCGTTCTTTACATCCTCTGTTAATTATTTAAGATTTGCTTCTACATGAGCGGCATAGTGCCCTGTATCAACATAAGAATTTTGCGTTTGGATTTTCTCGCCCCATTTGCGTGCGATTTCTTCATAAGAATCGGTCTTGATTTTCGCTCTTTCAAAGCCGTCTGCCGCACCTCTCAAGCACCAATCGGAGCTCCACATTCCGTGGTTTGCCGCCTTGTAGGTCCAGAGGAACCAGCTGTATTCATACTTTTTAAGGGACTTGAAGCAGCCCTCCCATGTTGTTTTTTTGTGTGGATAAAATTCGCCCATCATCAGGGGAACGGTGGGGTGCAAAACCCTCGTAAGCCAAAGGAAAAACGCAAAGATAAAATCGGAATTATTATAGAAATGAACCTGATAAACAACATTGTCCCAGCCCTTTGTCCATGCCCAAGGCAGAGCAAAGCCTGTCCAGATAGCTTCCATGGTTATAATATGGTCAGCATCAACCTTGCGGACGGTTTCATAAAGGCGGGTATAGATAAATTCGTTATTTACTCTTCTTGTCAGCTCGCCGCAATCCACATCGCACATAGGCTCGTTGAGAAGGTCATACATTGCAACAGCAGGGTTGCCTTTAAAGCGCAGAGCTATTTCAGTCCACAGCTCATCGGTCAAGGTGCGGTAAAATTCGCCCTCTTCCGTTTTGTCATAAAGGCCGCAGCTATTACCCTTGCCGCTATGAGGGGCGTCGCTTTGGAAACCGGGTGCGCCGTGCATATCCAGCACAACATAAATTCTTCTTTCGGCACATTCCTCAACTACCCATTCAAGCTTAGATAAATCCCAATTTCCGTTTTTGTCGAGGATTTTTGTGCCCTTATCATCGGAATAGAAATTCCTGTACCAAAAAGGAACGCGAACGCTGTTAAAGCCCATTTCCTTGATAATATCAAGGTCGGCTTCGGTGATGAAATTATCTTCATATGTATTCATCAGCTCATATGCTTCTTTTCTTCCGAAACGCTCAATAAGAGTTTCCAGCATTTCGTAGTGGTCGGAAACCTCCTCATAGGGGCAGAGCCAATCCTCCTGAATGAGCCATCCGCCAAGGTTCACACCTTTGAGGATAACCTTTTCGCCCTTTTGGTTAAAGATATCCGTTCCCTTAACCTTCAGAAAATCCTCCTGAGTAAAAGCGCCGTTAATTGAAGCTTCAGCCTCTTTTTTTTCAGCCGCAAAGCCAACAACGCCAAGCTGCAATGCAAAAACGAGGCTCATGAGCAAACATAAAACTTTTCTTCCGGTTTTCTTCATATTGATTATCTCCTTTCTTAGATCTCAGGTATTGTCTGAGTAAATTTCAGCCATCACATCAGGCTCAAATTCTTGCCTTTTAAAAAAGTATCTCTTATCTTCCTGTGTAATCTCACGAAGCACACGACAGGGATTTCCTGCCGCAACAACATTTGCAGGTATATCTTTTGTAACCACACTGCCTGCGCCGATTACCGTATTATCCCCGATTGTTACGCCCGGAGTTATGACGCTGTTGCCGCCAACCCAAACATTACTTCCGATTTTAACAGGGATACCGTATTCATATCGGCTGTTGCGCGCCTCATGGTGAACGGGATGACCTGCGGTATAAACGGCAACATTGGGAGCGAACATTACATTATCGCCTATCTCAACCTTTCCCACATCTAAAATCATGCAGTTATAATTGGCAAAAAAATTATCGCCAACGAAAATATTGTAGCCGTAATCACAGTGAAAAGGCTGACAGACTGTGCAGTTCTCACCTGTTCCCCCTGCTATATCCGCAAAAAGAGCTCTCAAATTATCAAGGTCGGCAGGGTCAGCATCGTTAAAGTGCTTTGCCTTTGTGCGTGCCGCAAGAACATCTTTCATCAAATCATCATTTATTTTATAGGCTAATGCCTTATCCCGTCTTTCTCTTTGGGTCATTTTTTAATCCTCTCAAATTCGGTTCAGTCAATCACAATAAGCTCGTATTCCTTAGAGCCGCAGCCAAGCTCAGCGGCGGCTTCAAGAGTGAGCCAACCGTTGCGTGATTCTATACGCTCTACCAAGTGGTCACGGCCGGGGTCATTTGAGCTGTAGACCAAATCAAGGCAAGCCTTATCAATGGCAACGGGGTCAAGAGAAGCCAACACGCCAATATCCTTCATACAGGGGTCTTCAGCCTTTGCACAGCAGTCGCAGTCCACAGACATATTTTTCATGACATTGATATAAGCGGCGTTTTCGCCGAAATATTCAATAACACTGCTTGCGGCGTCTGCCATAGCACGCAGAAAGTCATCATGGTCGCTGGTCCAGAAATTTTCCGTCACACCAACGCCGTGGATATATTTTTTACCGTAAGAGGATGCAACGCCGATTGAAAGCTGTTTGAGAGCTCCGCCGTAGCCGCCCATGGGATGACCCTTGAAATGAGAAAGCACAAGCATTGATTTATATGCGGCAATGTGCTTGCCCACAAAGTTTTTATCAATAACTTTGCCGTTTTTGATTTCAAGCATAAGGTCAGGACCTCTGGCATCCAGCAAATCCACCTTAAAATGCTCGCTCCAACCGTGTTTCTCAAGAGTTTCAAGGTGCTTTTCCGTCGTATCTCTGCCGCCGTCATAGGCTGTGTTGCACTCAACAACAGTGCCGCCGACAAAATCAATTATAGGCTTGAACATTTCGGGACCTAAAAAATTCTGATTGCCAACTTCGCCTGAATGGAGCTTAACCGCAACCTTGCCCGGCAAGTTTATGCCAAGCTTTTCATAAAGCTCTTTTATTTTTTCAGGAGTTATTGTTCTGCTGAAATATACTTTTGATTTCATATAAATCTCCTATCGCTTTATATCGGTTATATGCTTTTGTATATAGAATTATATTCCCCTGAACGAGTTTTAAGTATTACATTAACTTTACCATAAATACACTTTATAGTCAATTTAAATATATGAAAAAGCCAATCCCGATTTTTCGTCGAGGTCGGCAAATTCTATACTGTAAATTCAAATGTTTCTGCGGTAATTTGCGGTTTTCGCCACAGTTAAATATATAACTGAGATTTCTTATTTACAGAATATCAATATACTCTCCGTTAAGAGCCTTGTTCATGCTTCTTACGGCGCAAAACTTTCCGCACATTGAGCAGGTATCCTCGTGCTCCGGGGCACGGCTGTCACGAATTGCCTTTGCGGTTTCGGGGTCGATGGAGCATTCCCACTGTTTATCCCAATCAAAAATGCGCCTTGCATCTGCCATTTGGTCATCAAGGTCTCTTGCATGGGGAATTTTCTTTGCGATATCCGCAGCGTGAGCCGCAATTCTTGAAGCGATAATGCCCTGCTTAACATCATCTACATTGGGCAAAGCAAGGTGTTCCGCAGGCGTTACATAGCAAAGGAAAGCTGCGCCTGAAGCCGCCGCAATAGCGCCGCCGATAGCTGATGTGATATGGTCATATCCGGGAGCAATATCCGTAACAATGGGGCCAAGCACATAAAACGGTGCGCCCATGCAAATAGTCTGCTGAATTTTCATATTTGCTTCAATCTGATCCATGGGCATATGACCGGGACCCTCAACCATAACCTGAACATCCTTTTCCCATGCACGCTTAGTCAGCTCACCCAAACGGACAAGTTCTTCAATCTGGCAAACATCGCTTCCGTCTGCAAGGCAGCCGGGGCGGCAGGCATCTCCGAGAGAAATCGTAACATCATATTCACGGCAGATATCGAGAATTTCATCATAATACTCATAGAACGGATTTTCCCGGCCCGTCATGCTCATCCATGCAAAAACAAGGGAACCGCCTCTGGAAACGATGTTCATTTTCCTCTTATGCTTTTTAATCTGCTCAATGGTTTTGCGGGTTATACCGCAATGCAGAGTAACAAAATCCACGCCGTCCTGAGCGTGCAGACGGACAACATCAATAAAATCCTTTGCGGTTAGGGTTGCCAAATCCCTTTGATAGTGAATAACGCTGTCGTAAACAGGAACGGTGCCTATCATTGCAGGACACTCGGAAGTCAGCTTGCGGCGGAAGGGCTGTGTGTTTCCGTGGGAAGATAAATCCATAATTGCCTCTGCGCCCATTTCAACTGCCGCCATTACTTTTTTCATTTCAATATCGTAATCCTTGCAGTCTCTTGAAACTCCGAGGTTGACATTGATTTTTGTTCTGAGCATTGAACCTACTCCGTTGGGCTCAATGCAGGTGTGGAGCTTGTTGGCGCAAATAGCCACCTGACCTTTGGCAACAAGGTCTCTGATTTCTTCTTCCGTGCGGTATTCTTTTTTTGCAACTGCTTTCATTTCAGGCGTAATGATACCTTTTCTTGCAGCGTCCATTTGTGTTGTGTAGTTTCTCATTATTGATGCATCCTTTCAAACAGATATTTATTATTAATTTGCAAAACGGGATTTAATATCAAACCCGTGATCCATGGGGCCGCTTCCCTTGCCGAGATTGAGCATAGCGGCAAGTGCGCCGGTAATATATTCTTTCGCTTTGTAAACCGATTCGTAAAGGGAATAATTTTTTGCAAGATTTGCGGCGATTGCGCTGGAAAGGGTACAGCCTGTGCCGTGAGTGTTAGGATTGTCGATCCGCTTGCCCTCAAGCCACTTTATCTTCCCCGATTCATAGAGCAAATCCGTAGCGTCATTTATTCCGTGTCCGCCTTTTATCAAAACGGCACAGCCATATGCTTCGTTCATCCTTTCAGCCGTTTTGACCATATCTTCTTTTGAATTTACAGCCATTCCCGTCAGGGCTTCAGCCTCCGGAATATTGGGCGTAATAAGCGTTGCCAGTGGGAAAAGCTCTTTTTCAAGAGTGGCTACGGCATCGGTCTTTATCAGCGCCGAGCCGCTTGTTGCAACCATAACCGGATCAACCACTATATTTTTTGCTTTGTAATATGCAAGCCTATCGGCAATCACCCTTATAAGCTGAGCCGAAGAAACCATTCCGATTTTAACTGCATCAGGGAATATATCTTCAAATACAGCGTCAATCTGTTCTTTCAAAAACTTCTCAGTTGAATCCTGAATTGATTTTACACCGGTGGTGTTCTGTGCCGTCATTGCGGTAATTGCGCTCATGGCATAAACACCGTTCAGCGTCATTGTTTTAATATCTGCCTGAATACCGGCGCCTCCGCAGGAATCACTGCCTGCGATTGATAATGCTGTTTTCATACAAAAATCCTTTCTTTATATTTGCATTATTTTTGTTGAGCGACAGAGAGTGGTGCCCCCGGTCTGCCGCTGAAATTATGTTTTAAATCTTCTGCTGCCTTGTCAGCTCTTTTGCAATCTCAAGAAGTATTTCTGTTTCGGATTTTGGATTATCTGCTTTCATTATGGCAGACACAACACAAAGTCCGGCTATATTTACACCTTTTAGTATCTCGGTGTTTGTTTTATTAAGTCCGCCTATGGCATTAACAGGGATTGGAACCGCTTTACAGATATCTTTTAAAGTATCGACAGATGTAAGTACCGTTTTCACTTTAGTTGTGGTTGGATATATTGCCCCAACTCCAAGGTAATCTGCCCCTTGTTCATATGCCTCCAAAGCCTGGGGAACAGTTTTTGCAGTAGCTCCGATAATGACATCGCTGCCAAGAATTTTTCTTGCAATATTTATCGGCATATCGCTTTGACCGAGATGCACGCCCTCGGCTCCGATTGCCATGGCAACATCAATACGGTCATCGATGATAAGAGGCACATTATATTTTTGTGTTATAGTATGTACTTTATTAGCAAGTGCTATATATTCTCTGGTTGTTTTATCCTTTTCACGAAGCTGAAGAAGTGTTGCTCCGCCATTAAGAGCCTCTTCAATTCTGAATAAGAATTCTTCTTCACTAAAAATAGTGCTATCCGTTATAAAATATAGAGTTGAATCAAAATTTTTCATTGCTTTTCCTCCGATTTACACATAAAGGTAATCGTTTAACACGGGCTGTAAACCTTCATCCGAAATATCCTTATACATCTTAGTCAGACTGCGGTTATCGTCGATTTCAAACTGCTCATCGCCTTGCGTGTCCTCCGTCTCCTTTCCGCTGTATTTGCTTTCATGGTCTCCGATGCCTGTAGATACACCGGCCGAAACCTTTGTTGCGGCAATTTTTACGATGCCGTTGCGAAACTCTGCACTTTCACGGGAGGAAACCGTAATTCCCACAAAGGGTAAAAAGATTCGGTATGCGCAGAGAACTTGACAGAGCTGTTTTTCATGAACATCAAGAGGATTGATGTTTTCGTTATTTATAATCGGACGAAGTCTCGGACATGACAGAGACATTTCTGCATGGGGATATTTTCTTTGAAGATAATAAACATGCAAGGCGCTTGCAAGGGCGTCTTTTCTGAAATCCGCAAGACCCAAGAGAGCAGAAAAAGCTACGCCTCTCATGCCGCCCCTTAAAGCACGCTCCTGTGCATCAAAGCGGTAAGGCCATATGCGCTTATGGCCGAGCAAGTGCAGCTGCTCATATCTGTCAGCGTCATAGGTTTCCTGAAAAACCGTAACATAATCTGCTCCGCACTCATGCAGATAGCGGTATTCATCAGTATTGACGGGATAAATTTCAAGCCCGACCATGCGGAAATATTTTCTCGCTGTTTTACAGGCTTCGCCGATATACTGTATATCGCTTTTGGCACGGCTTTCGCCTGTGAGAATGAGAATTTCTTCCATTCCGCTGTCGGCAATTACTTTCATTTCATGCTCTATCTGCTCGGTGCTGAGCTTCATTCGGTTAATGTGGTTATAGCAGTTAAAGCCGCAATAAACGCAGTAATTTTCACAGTAATTGGCAATATACAAAGGGGTAAACAAATATACGGTGTTTCCGAAATGCTTGCTTGTTTCAAGCCTTGCCCTTTGCGCCATTTGCTCAAGAAAAGGCTCCGCCGCAGGAGAAAGCAAGGCTTTGAAATCCTCAATACTGCAAGTTTCATGCTCAAGGGCAGCCTTTACATCCTTTGCGGTATATTTTGAATAATCGTAAGAATTCATATGCGCCAAAACATCATCGCAAACATCGGACTCTATTTTTTCCATGCCCGGCATATATTCCATATGGTTTTTTCTGAAAGTCGGATCGGTTTCAAGGCGATGTTTTCTTTCAAGCGCTGCCTCAGATAAAAACTCGGAATCGACAAAAAACTTGTTTTCCATAAACTTACCTCTTAGTTACGAAGAAATCCCGTAAGGGGGTCTGATGCGCTTGCCCCTCTGGTCAGAACTCTGCCAAGACCTGCAAGATATGCTTTTCTGCCTGCCTCAATGGCCTGGCGAAATGCCTGAGCCATCAAAGGAAGATTTCCGGCAGTAGCAAGGGCTGTGTTTGCCATAATAGCGGCCGCACCCATTTCCATTGCTTCACAGGCCTGAGAGGGTTTACCGATACCTGCGTCAACAATAATCGGAAGGTCAATTTCATCAATGAGGATTTGAATAAAATCCTTTGTTGCAAGGCCTTTGTTAGAGCCTATGGGAGAAGCCAGAGGCATAACGGCGGCGGCGCCTGCATTTACAAGGTCTCTGGCAATATTCAAATCAGGATACATATAAGGCATAACAACAAAGCCCTCTTTTGCAAGGATTTCCGTTGCCTTTACGGTTTCCTGATTATCCGGAAGGAGATATTTTGAATCACGCATAATTTCAACCTTTACAAAATCTCCGCATCCGAGTTCCCTTGCAAGCCTTGCAATTCTCACAGCCTCTTCTGCGTTTCTTGCGCCGCTTGTATTGGGCAGAAGCGTTACTCCCTTGGGAATATAATCAAGTATATTTTCCCGGTCCTTTGTGTTGGCACGGCGCACGGCAAGAGTAATTATCTCGGCACCTGCATCTTTTACCGCCGCTTCAATTAAATTCAAGGAATATTTGCCTGAGCCGAGAATAAAGCGTGAATCAAATTCGCGGCCGCCTATGATAAGTTTGTCATTGTTCATGTTAAAATCCTTCTTCCCTTATATTTCAAATTCATTTGCCAAAATACGCACAACTGTATGGGCTTGGTGAGCGGCGCAGAGCATAACCCTTGAAGCTACAAGGCCTATATCGTCGCTTACATCGCTGACGCCGTCTCCGCACAGATAAAAGCGGTTAGTTATCCTTTTTGTTTTTATGCCGTTTGGGCTGCCGAGGCCTGCCATGCCTGAAGCCGCCACAAGAAACTTGTCCGGCATTTTCTCCGGCACAATATCGGCAAGCATGGCTTTACATTCGGGATTATCAAAGGCCTCGCAGATTATATCCGCCTCTTTCAGCAGGTTTTCTGCGTTGCTTTCGCATATGCGCTCGGTATATGTCTGAATATCGGTATAGGGTGCAATTTCCTTGAGGTTTTCAGCCATTGCCTGCGTTTTAAGCTTGCCTATCTGCGATACCTTATATTGCTGTCGGTGGAGATTGGTTATATCTACCTTATCAAAATCAATAAGAATGAGCTTGCCTATTCCCAGGCGTGCAAGAGAAATTGCAATATTGGAGCCGAGACCGCCGAGGCCGCACACGGCAACCGTCGCCGAAGAAAATCTTTCTTGAAGAGCCTCTCCGTGTCGCTTTTTTAAAGCTGATATAAATTCTTCTCTTGTGGGCATCAAATCAACCGCCTCCCACAAAGCTTACTATTTCGACAAAATCACCGTCCTGCAAAACAGTTTCGCCGTATTGCGCTTTCGGAACAATATCGCCGTTTCGCTCTACGGCTATTCTTTTGGCGTCATAATCAGTGCCGCTTAAATATTCCGACACTGTTTTACCTGCGGCATTTATGCTCTCGCCGTTGATTGTAACCATTTTTTCGCCTCCTGAAACAAAAAACGGGAAGAAACCTATTTCGGTAACTTCCCGTAAAAATACGCTTAATATTCATGTATCCCTACGTTGGCATTATCCAAATCAGGTAAGCGGTCGAAGGTCTCACCTTCCTCTCAGCCTGTAACACAAGCTCCCATATGCTTTTCATTGTATTTATTATACACCAAAAAAATCAAATTTCAAGTATTCTGATATAAATATATGCGCTCTTGCCGCAGCAATCAGGTTTCGGCAATGCTGTCATTCTTACGCACCCGCTGTTTTCAAAAATCCGAAACCCGATCACAGTCAAGAGGTCTTGCGAAAGTAAAGCTACAGTTTAAATTTGAGAATATTGCCGATAAACTTGCAACTCATTTTTATTTGTGTTACACTTTTTCAAGCGATTAAAATATCGGATAATAACAGGAGAAAGAAACCAATGAAATTTTTTGAATTTATTCCGGAAGGCATAAAGGACGGCACTGTTACAGCTTGGCTTCACTCAACGGAGAGCTTTTCAGAAATGCAGTCTTATGCCTACAAGCGTCCTGCGATAATTATTTGCCCCGGCGGCGGTTACGAAATGAACTCGGAGAGAGAGGCCGAACCGGTAGCAAAACGCTATTTTGCGGCAGGATTTAATACCTTTATTCTCAGATACGCCGTTAAAGAAAAGGCGAAAGATTTCTATCCGCTGTGTCAGTTGGCTTCTGCGATTGCTCATGTGCGCAAATATGCTGATGAATGGTATATTGCAAAAGATAAAATTGCGGTAATCGGTTTCTCGGCAGGAGGGCATTTAGCTTGCTCTCTGGGAACGCTGTTTAACGAAGAACGCTTTCTAAATGTGTTCGGACGGCAGGATGATATCCGTCCGAATGCTATGATTCTCTCTTATCCGGTAATTACTGCGGATGAGTTTGCCCACAAGGGCAGTATCAGCCGTGTGAGCGGCGCAGAAATCGGAAGCGATGAATATAAATGGTTTGGGCTCGATAAGCATGTTGATGCGCAGACACCGCCGACTTTTCTTTGGCATACGGCAGAGGATAAAGGCGTGCCTGTTGAAAACAGCTTGAAAATTGCGGCGGCATTATCTGCCGCAAGCGTTCCCTTTGAACTGCATATTTTCCCGAAAGGCGGTCACGGTTCATCTGTGTGTAACATGGAAGTTAATTCGCCTAATCCATATAACGGAAGATGGGTGGAATGGAGCATTAAGTGGCTCAACGAGCTGTTCGAGTTTGTTGTATAAATACAGGGATTTAAAAATGCAAAAACCATAACTACCGATTGAACCGGGGTTATGGTTTTTGTTTATGCTTTGCATAAAATCACATCTGCGAGAACTTGAGCCGCTTTTTCCAAGCTCCCTTTCGGTACTCCGGAAGGGGAGATAACCAGCGTTATTCTATCGGCTTCATATTTTTCCGTAAAAACCTTTAACCCTGCTTTTTCAAATTCTTCAAGGGGCTGATTCCACTGTGCTTTGAGGATAATCTGCAGCGTGTTTTCGCCGATTTCGATTTCGGCATCAGGCAGTAGTTCTTTTAATATACATGCAAATCTCTTGGTTTTTGCGGAATATATTCGCCTTATTTTTCTTGTTTGTGATTGTATGCGACCGTCTCTTATGTAACTGCAAAGGGCAATTTGCTCTGTTTTTCCTGCCGTCTGTGCATATCTGAAAGCGTTTTGATTGTATTTTTCTGTCAGTTCTTTAGTCAGCACCATAAAACTGATTCTGATTCCGGGCAAAAGCATTGCGGAGAATGAACCCATATAAATAATATTGTCTTTTCCCAAGGCATAGAGAGACGGAGTAGGCTTTACATTGTAGAGAAATTCATTTTCATAGTCATCCTCAATAACAAGAGAATTGTTCTTCCGGGAATATTCGATAAGCTCTAACCGACGCTTGATAGGCATAACATCGCCCCACCGTGTCATGTGAGACGGCGATACATATATAACATCTGCGTCTTTGTCTCTAATGTGAACATCGAATCCGTAATCGGAAAACACGCCCATACCTAAAGCGAAGCTCTTATCGGGAAAGGATATGCAGAGCCTTTTATCAAGCAAGGAGCCAAGAATATGCAAAAGGGGCTGCATGCCTGCGCCGATAATTATTCTGTCCGGCGAAGTTATGACATTTCTTTTTTCTTTAATATATTGCGCTATGGCGCATCTCAAATCGTATTCGCCTTTAGGCTCGCTGTATGAAAGAAGTCGATCGCTTTGCCTGAGTGCGCTTTTTATGTATTTTTGCCATAATGCAAAGTCAAAGCTTTCCTCGTCGGCAATTCCGCCCGATAAATCATATATTATGTTGTTTTGCACATCAACATGTTTTTCGGCAGGAGGGTTGTGTGCGATATTTGAAACAAAATATCCGCTCCTGCTGTGAGCGATAATGAAACCGTCGGCACAAAGCTCAAAATATGCGCTTTGAACCGTTGTAACGGAAACATTGTAATTTGCCGCCGTTTTTCTCACGGACGGAATTTTATCTCCGGCCTGCAATTCCCCTGATAAAATCATGTCTTTGATTAAACTATAAATCTCAGCGTATTTCTTCATATCTGTACTCTAAAAAAATCTTAAATCTGTGTATTTTATTGATTACAGAACTATTATATAATACTTTCAAAATTTATGCAAGGAATTAATTTCCTTTTTATAATTTTGAGGTGACAGAATATGAAAAACAGCAAAATCAAAAAAATCACGGTTACAGCGGTTTTAGCCGCACTTATTACCGTAACAACAGCCTTTATTAAAATATCCATAGGCATCAATGAGGGCTATATACATTTAGGCGATTCCATGGTTTATCTTGCAGGTTGTTTATTGGGGCCATATGCGGTAATTGCCGCAGTCATAGGCGGCGCATTAGCAGATGTTCTTGCCGGTGCGGCTGTCTGGGCAATTCCTACAGCGATCATTAAAGCCTGCAACTGTATTCCTTTTATTGTTGCATCAGCTATTTATGTAAAACACAAAAACAGCAGCAGAATTATTCATTTGTCCACTATTCTCATGACATTGGTATCCGGCGTTATTACGGTGTTTGGCTACTGGCTTGCAGAGGGAATTATGTATTCCTTTGAATCAGCCTTTGCATCAATGCCGTTCAACATTGTTCAGGCAGTAGGCAGCGCCATTGTTTTTATTGCTATCGGCTGCGCTTTGGATGCTGTCAAAATACAAAAATACTTAAAATAATAGGTTCTGTTATCCCGACGGTCTAAAAAACAGACTGTCGGGATTTTTGTTGATATATAGCCATATCTACGCAGAATAGAGAGGCAAAAGCCCGACAATAGAGAGATTGATTCGTCTTGTAGGGTGACTTTTTGTGGTCAAAGGCATAAAATAGGCTCATCGATCGAAAACTAAAATTGCTTTGAAGAGGAGATTAGTTATGAGCAGAACAAGACTTAGAGACAGAAAGTTGCCCGATTATACAAAAGGCGAAGAAATATTTAATATGGTTTCCCATATAGTCGGCGGCGGCATAGGCGTTGCCGCAACAGTGCTGTGCGTTGTGGTTGCCGCAATCCACAGAAATATTTACGGTGTAGTCAGCGGTGCAATTTTCGGCGTAACTATGATTGTGCTTTATACAATGTCAAGTATATATCACGGTTTGCGGCCTAATACGGCAAAAAAGGTTTTTCAGATAATTGACCACTGTTCAATTTATTTGCTCATTGCAGGCACATATACTCCGTTTTGCCTTTGCACCCTGCGTGAATATAAAACATGGATGGGCTGGGCTTTATTTGGCGTAATTTGGGGCTTAGCCGCATTAGGTATAGCGCTCAACGCAATAGACCTGAAAAGTTTTCGTGTTATATCAATGGTACTGTATATAGGGATGGGATGGTGCGTTTGCTTTACCTTGAAGCTGATTATTGAGCTTCTCGGCATAGGCGGATTTATTCTGCTTTTTGCCGGCGGAGTTTCATATACGGTTGGCGCAGTATGCTACGGAATAGGTGTCAAGAAAAGATATATACATTCTGTATTTCATCTTTTTGTGGTGCTTGGAAGTTTGCTCCATGCTTTTTGTATTTTGTTTTATGTAATGTAAAAAGCTGTGAGGCTGCCGAAAAATGATGCACGATGCCGTTTTGTTCGAGCGATAGGCGTACAAAGGTACTCCGAGAGAGAAAAAACGGCAAGCATAGTGCTTTTTCGACTATGTATTTTCTATACCATGCCGCTAAAATGATACTCAAAGTTGTACGGTTGTTATAACTTAATTATTCTTGTAATACATTACTATGCGCTCGGGCGCATTTATCGACAGACTAAAGGCAGTAACGAGGGAAACCGTTACTGCCTGACTTGTTGCGCTCAGCCGTTGAGCTTATCAAAGTTTTTCTTGTTTGAGTTGTAAAGGTTTTTGTAAACCTCATAGTTTTTGTCATAAATCGCTTTGTTTTTAGCGTTAGGCTTGAATGTTGAGCTTGCGGGAACGAGGTTTTTAGCCTGTTCAAGGTTATCAATAATGCCCAAGCCTACTGCCGCTGTCAGAGCCGCACCGACTGCACCCACATTCTGAGGGCTGTCCGTTGTTTCAACGGTTTTACCTGTGCAGTCAGCAAGTATCTGGCAGGTGACCTTGGAAAGTGCGCCGCCGCCTACAAAGCGGATAGTGTCTGAGGTCTTGATTTTCTTTTCCTGTGTTTCAATAAACCAGCGAAGGTGGTAGCAAACGCCCTCAAGCACCGCACGGATAATCTCTGTCTTGCCTGTTTCAAGGCTTATGTTAAAGAACATACCGCGAGCGTTAGGCCCTTCAAAGGGGCAGCGGTTGCCGTGAAGCCAAGGGGTGAAAATAACGCCGCCGCAACCGGGCTCAACATCTTCAATAACATTTGTCATATAATCATAAAGACTTGTGTAAATTGTTTCCGTGCTTTCGGCAACATCTTCCTTTTTGAGGTAGATGCCGATTTCGTCAAGGGCAAGATGGTCCTTAACCCATTCAAGACATTTGCCTGCGGTTTCGAGCTCAGCAAAATAGTTGTAGTAGCCGTCCTGAGCGCCTACAATAGCGGCAATCATGGCGGAGGTGTCAACAATGCTCTTGTCAACAACTGTTGAAACCCAGCCGGAAGTGCCGGAATAAACATGAGTATCGCCAAGGGCTGTAGAGCCTGCACCAACTCCGATGAGAGAAGCGTCGCCGCCACCGCCGAAAACAGCGGTGCCGGGGCAAAGACCGAGCTCAGCAGCCGCCTTATCAGTAAGTCCGCCGATTTTGTCGGTGGATTTCTTTATGTCTGCCAAGTGCTTCATATCAACGCCGAGGAGCTTGCAAACAGTGGGACTCCAGCATTTTTTGCCGTCGCGGATATCATAAAGCAGAGTTGCAAAGGCGGAATCCTGAGTCATAACAAATTCGCCTGTCATCTGGCAAATTATGTATTCCTTAACATCGAGCCACTTGTGAGTTTTATTGAATACATTGGGCTCGTGCTTTTCGACCCACTTGTATTTGTAAACGGGATCCTTAACGCTTGCGGCAACTGCGCCTGTGATAAGCAAAGAAGGGATGAGCTTGAAAATATTTGAGCCTGCAATCTGTAGGCCGTTCGCCATAATCTCTTTAAGTTCTTCTTTTGCTCTCTGATCCATGTAGCTCATTGCGTTTCGTGCAGGCTTGCCGTCTTTTTCTACAAGAACAAGACCCTGCATCTGAGAGCAGAAAGAAATACCTGCAATATCTTTGGGGTCAACGCCTGTTTTTTCCACAACCTTTTTGCTTGTGCTGCAAATTGCAGACCACCATTCGGAAGGAATCTGCTCTGCCGAGCCGTCGGGATGAGTGTGGAGAGAATATCCCTCCATATCCGAACCAAGCAGTTCGACAGTTTTTTCAACGGAGAAAAGGCAAGTCTTAACTCCCGTTGTGCCGATGTCAAAAGCCATTATAAGAGTTTTACTCATAGGTTTTCAACTCCTTTAAATGATATGAAAATAATATATCACAGTTTGCCATATTTTTCAATTACCTTTATTAATAAAAAGAGCATAATTGTAAACCTGCAAAACCTGCAAAACTATTATAACTATTTTTAAAAATGATATTGACAAATGAAATCTTTCTTGTTATACTTGGAAAGCTGTAGGAAATGCAGTCCACATGGGCCATTAGCTCAGTTGGTTAGAGCAACCGGCTCATAACCGGTTGGTCCGGGGTTCGAGTCCCTGATGGCCCACCATTTTAAATGCAAATATAGGGGTATAGCTCAGTTGGTAGAGCAGCGGTCTCCAAAACCGCGTGCCGAGGGTTCAAGTCCTTCTGCCCCTGCCACAGAATCGTTGAAAAATCAAGGTTTTTCAACGATTTTTCTTTTTCCTTTTTAAATTCAATTCTCCTATTCTCTCCTGTGTTTTCTTATGTTTTTCTACCTTTTTACTGTCAAATTCACTGTCAAAAAGAGTTCCTCAAATCGGCTCTGAATCAAGCTTCGAGAGCATATTAAGAAACACAAATCAGTGTCAATTTGCAAAATCTGATACAAATACAGCACAAAAGGCTACGCTCGGGTTACACCAAGCGTAGCCTTTTCTAATCAAATAAAGAAATCGTTCATAACCGCATCTTTATATTTTTCAAAAATGGTAACATATATTTTAGCTGTAAAAGCAGGGTCGCGATGCCCCAAGAGTTTAGACACAACTTCAATTTGACCATTTGAATGCACATAAGCCATTGATGCAAAAGTGTGCCTGAGTGTATGTATTCCGCACCGTTTTATACCGGCATATTTAAGTATACCGCAGATGCACATGGACGGTAAAAGGACAAAAGAAAATCGTGTGGAGATGTATCAATCGGCTTGACTTCGGCAAAAAATACTGCCACAACTCACCGACTGTAGAGGAAAGCATCCTTCAACGAGCCGTCATGAGAGCGATCATGGAAACGGCACAGCAAAACCTTGGTGTGCTACAGACTCTGAAAGTACACATCGGAATGGGCTTGCAGTCCGAACAGACCGAGGACAACAGCATGGAACTGCAAATCCGAATAGCGGAAATCGACGCAGAGTTCAAAGCAATGCTCGCAAAAATATCCACCGATACGGTGGATGCCTTCGATGAAGAAAAAGCCAAACGGCTTATGGATGAAAAAGCTCGTCTGCAACAACAGCTCGGCAACATCCGAGATGGTCAGCTCAAGAGAGAGCAAACCCAATCCCGACTCGACGATATATACACCATCCTGGACGGACTGAAGAACCGACCGATGGGGTATGATGAGCAGATCGTAAGACAACTGCTCGAATGCATAACGGTAGATTCCAAGGAACAGATCACGGTGATTTTTGTAGGCGGTCTCAAAGTGGTGCAGCCACTGATCGACTGACGGTGACTCACCACCACACACTAAATTTGAAAACTCAAGATTTTTTGGTAAGAGTTCGAATTCATACGCAAAAATGCCGAAAATATCTTTTTTGTAGCCCATAGACAAAAAATGAAACGCTCACAAACGGCTCTGTATAGCCAAGTGTGAGCGTTTTTATTTTTGCTTTTCGGGCCTGTTTTGCGGTAGTTTTTTATCTGCTTTCGCCTGTTTTAGCTTGCTTTATGCGAAAAAGGTCGGTAAACATGTCGGTAAAAACAATAACTTATATATAACCCCAAAAATGAGTTTTGAGCAATAAAAAATCCGCCTGTTCCATGAGGAGCAAGTGTAAGTTTACAATTGTAAAAAATTACATTTTTGCAGATAATGTTGAAAAAATTTCAGAATAGTAATATAATGTTCGTTGCAGCTCAAATTCTGTGCGATCAAAAATTCACTGCGGTCGCAATAAGGGAAGTACAATAATGAATTTTATTAAGGGCATAGTTATCGGCCTTGGCGCCATTGCTCCGGGATTAAGCGGCAGTGTACTGTTGGTTATTTTCGGACTTTACCAAAAAACCATAACCGCCATCAGCTCAACTGTTAAAAGCGTATTCAGCTTTGCACGAAAGCTTTTGAAAAAGGAAAAAAATCTAAAGCACAGCCAAGAAGCTAAAACAATATGGGAAAACATCAAATTCCTCGTCCCGCTTATTGCGGGCATCGGCATAGGCGTAATACTTTTCAGCAAGTTTATAGATTTTCTGCTTAACTCCTTTGAGATGCAAACTCGCTTTGCTTTTTTAGGCTTCATTCTCGGCTCAATTCCTCTGTTTTATAAAGAGGTAAAAAAAGAGGGCTTCAGTAAAAGGTATTATCTTATAATCGCCGCTGCTTTTTTAGGCGGAACATTCCTGTTTAATTTCAACAGAGATTTATTCCCTGAAGTTACAAACCCGAACTTTTTGCAAAGCATTGTTTTGGGTCTTGCCGTAGCCGCCTCCTACATCGTTCCCGGTGTAGACAGCGCCGCCATACTCTCTGCTTTAGGTCTCTACAATTTGTGGGTAAGCTCACTTGCAAATTTAGACCTTACGGTTTTAGTTCCTGCCGCTCTCGGCCTTGTGATGGGCGTACTCGTCGTTTCGTTCATAATCAACAAGCTAATCGCCGCATGCTACACCCTCACCTTTTCTTTTATTTTCGGTCTCTTTCTTTCCGTTGTGCCAAGCGTTATGAACGAGAGCTGTGCCGTCGGAATGAACGCAAAAACCGCAATTTCGGTAGCTATTATGATTGTCAGCTTTGTGCTTTCTCTTTTATTCAGTAATATTGAGAAATTCAAAGAGAAAAGAGAAAGCAAAGCAAGTAAAAGCAAGTAAATGAGTATTTAATCGCCGCTATTATAACGGCGATTATTTTATTTTTGAGTTATTCCTGCAAAAAAAGCGGGAACTTTGCCGATGATTATAGTTTCTGCCGCAAGAGTAGTGTATGTATAAGCCGTGCTGAGAGTTTTTGTGGGGAAAACTATAAGCAAATTAACGGTAGTTTTCAAAAAAATCTGATGTCTGGTTTGGTTTATTCCTGCTTCATCAAAGCTATTTATAAAACTCGTCTGTGCGCTCCCCGTTATGCTTATAATTGCGCTTATTTTCGGCCCTCTGCCGTTTAAAAGTGCAAGACCCGTCAGCGAGCCTATGGGAATCCCAAGCTCTTTTCCGCTCAAACCGCTCAGAGAAGCAGCTATGGAAGAATTTATCTGTGATTTCAAGTCGTTGAGCTGCATAGCATTAGTTTGGATAGAAACAATATTACCGTTGGCATCACGCTGAATATCGACCATACTTTCATAGCTGATATCTGTCTGCCTCAATATATCGGGTATGTTTTGACCTGTCGCAAGAGCAGCATAGCTTTGAGCCTGAACGATAGCCGTATTGCGTATCATAGGACGCACCCTTGCATCCAGCAGCAAAAAGGCAATCAGCATAACTAAGCTCAAACACACTGCACGGAACAAAACCGTCTTCATTTTTTTATGCCGCCCGTAATTCATAAACGCACCCCCTCATATCATTATATGATTACTGTAAAATATTTGTAATTATTAATGTGAAGCAATGCACTTGACTAATCATAAAAAGCAATGTAAAATACTATTGAAAGAAATACTAAACACAGGAGCACTAAAAATGAGCAAGGAATATGATCCCGATATAGTCAGCGTTGTTGATGAAGAGGGTAAAGAGCATATTTTTGAAGAATTGGACAGAATAGAAACTGACAGCGGCAGATATGTTGCGCTTCTGCCCGTTTACGACGACCCTGCCGAGCAGCTTGAAGACAGCGGTGAAATAATCATTCTCAAAGTCAGCGAGGAAGACGGAGAAACCTACCTTTCCGCTATTGAGGACGAAGCTGAATTCAACGAAATCGGCAATCTTTTTGAAGAAAGACTTGCAGACCTCTTCGAGCTTGACGAAGAAGAGGAAGAGGAATAAACCGAAACTAAACAGCACCCTGCTTTGTTCGAGTAAATTTTCGGCAATACTAACCCAACACTCTTTTTCAAGGGAAGCCCACTCCGGCAGCGGATTGCAGACCTCCCGCTTTTCAGCGGACGAAGGGAGCGTGAACCTGTTGGGAGGCCGCCCACCTGCTTTTAATTGCAGGTTAATATTCGCCGTTAAGCGGCACGGCGGGGTGCTCAGAAACTAATAAGGTGATATTTTGAAAAAAATATTTGATTTTGAAATTTACGGCCTGCTTCCTATTGAAAAAGGCTTTTTATACATCAAGCCCGAAATATTGCCCGACGGCAAGGTTAAGGGCCAATTTTTCGGCGTTGAGGCACAAACCGGCAGAACTGTACCCGTTACAAAATGGGTTTATTTTGAAAACAAATTCGGCCCTGCATACAAGGAAATTTCCTCGCAGATTAAAGACTATATTTCCTGCGAAACAGGCTTTCTTGCCAACAACAGCACGGTTTTGCTTTATCCCGACGGAGATTTGGGCATATTCAATTCAAAGGGCGTTGCCGTATGGACAGGTGCGCTCAAATATAACGACGCCCCTGTCAGAGGCGTTGCTGTTGACGGAAAATGCTTTTGGAGCGTAGTTCCCGATCTGAATGCCGTTATATGCTACGCAACAGATGAAAAGCGAGTTCAAATGAGAATAGGCGGCGGAAAGTCCACCGCATTTATTAATCCAACCTCATTAGTGCGCTATAACGACAATTTATACATATGCAATGAAGGTTCAAACAAGGTTCGCACAATTTCTCTGAACAACTATGCAGTCAGCGATTATCTTGAATTTGACGAGCCCGTCAAAAAATATTTTTTGGCAGGCGGCAAAGAATTTGTGCTTTTAAAATCCGGTTTATACGAGCTTTAATACATAAAAAAATCTCCGTTGAACTCAACGGAGATAAATTTTTATCTGACACTTTATCCTATTAAAGACAATATGAATGATATAAACATTTTGAACAAGTCAAGCATAATATTGATAATCATGCCAAAAATTGATGTTGGTTTTTCTTCGGGCTGTGCAGGCTCTGCAGGAGGAACTTTTTCGCCGCTGTATTTTTCATACATTTTAAGAGCATCATCAAGCTCATTTACGGCAAGCCTGCGATAAACGGAAGCCTGAATATCCGATGAATTTCTGCTGTAATAATACATGTACTTTCCTGCAACAACATTAGGGTCAATGTCGTATTTTTCCGCTGAACTGCGCTCAATCGGGATTGAATCTTTAGTTGGCGGAGTATTAACAAGCAGACTGCTCTGAGCATATATGGCACGGATAAGCTCATATTCCTTTTGATTATTAAAGCCGCCCAAATTTTCAAAGGCTTTAAATATTACATCGCTGTTAACGCCCTGCTGAACGGTACGGGACCAAATGACATTTTTGAGTGCCAAGGTGTAATTATCAACCTTAAAACCGGGAATCTGTGATTCAAGCTTCGCCACCATTACATCATAAAAACGAGCCTTTGTAAATTCGTGCTGCAAAAGCAAAAATGCAGCAGAATCTTCCTCTGCGATGCTTTTCCATGCGGTATTAAAGCAATCCGAATAGCTGTTGCCGTCCAAAGCATAGGCATTGAGCAATGTGTTGCCTGTTACAACTCCCTTGCCGGAGCTTACACACCAATTTGCAAAGGCAAGAGGAACTCCGTAAACGCTTGAAAACTGATATGCACCGTATGAAACTCCGCCTGTATCCTTGCCCTCGGAAATAGTTGCAGGATTGCCGTTTGATTCATACTTAGCAGAAAGGCTGCCCAGAAGCATTGCATCATCCTGTGCATCCGTTGCTTCACCTTGCAGAGCTATGTAGTATTCGGGCTCTAATCCCTCCAAAGCAATTTCGTCTGCCGCAAAAGCACTGACGCCTGATGACATTAGTAAAATTACTGAAAGAAAAATTGCTAAAACTGACTTTTTCATAAGATCACCTCTCGCTGATTTTACATTAAAACACAGCAAAAGTCAATGCAATAAAACGCTAAACCTACAGAGCATTCCCGTATATTTTTAATAATTTCACTTGTGAAACCCGGTTTGTTTTGTTATAATAAGAATAATTATATGGTGGGAGGGTTATGTGTGCCATCCAACGGTACTATTGCCGCTTTAGTCGGCATTGCAATAATTCTGCTTATTGCGACATTAATAATGCTATATACACTCATAAAAAAGAGCAGCGGCAAACAGCTTGACGGCGAAAAGATTCAGAGAATGATGGCTGACGAATTTGAGCGCAACCGCCGGGAAATGACCATAGGCCAAAAGGATATGCGCGAGCAAACAGCTCAAAGCCTTGGCGAAATGGCGAAAAAGCTGGACGAAATGACAAGGTTCAATTACGAAGCTCAGGCTAAAACAACTCAGGCGCTAAACAGCTCCCTTGAAAGCATACAGCGCAAGAATACCGAGCAAAACGAAAAGCTCACCAACACGGTAGCTCAAGCCATAAACCAGATGCAGCAGAGCAACGAAAAGAAGCTTGACCAAATGCGTGAAACCGTTGACGAAAAGCTAAACGCAACTTTGACTCAAAGATTAAACAGCTCTTTCAAAACAGTTTCCGATCAGCTTGAAAATGTCAACAAATCCCTTGGCGAAATGAAAGAGCTTTCAAGCGGAGTTACGGCAAATGTCTCCACACTCAACAAGGTTTTGACCAATGTTAAAGCACGAGGCACATGGGCAGAAGTCAACCTTGAAAACATACTTGACCAGACTATCCCCGGTATGTATGTCAAAAACTACGCTCCCGTTGAAGGAAGCCAGGCAAAGGTTGAATTTGCAGTCAAAATCCCTGCAGGCGACGGCAGCGGAAGCATTACATATTTGCCCATAGATTCAAAATTCCCCATGGAAGACTATGTTCGCCTTTGCACAGCAGCAGAAAACGCTGACGCTCAAGCTCTCGCAGAGGCAAAAAAGGCTTTGACCAACAGAATTAAAGACGAAGCAAAGCTTATCACCAAATACATAGTTGTGCCGCAGACAACGCCTTACGCCATTATGTACCTTGCCACAGAGGGCTTATATGCCGAAATTGCCGCTTCTCCCGACGGTTTGCCGGAAAAGCTCAGAAGCGACTACAACATCATGATAGCAGGTCCCACAACCATAACTGCCCTGCTCTCCTCCCTTGCTTTAGGCTTCAAAGCAGTTGCCATAAATGAAAAGGCAAACGAGGTAAGGCATCTGCTTGCGGCGGCAAAGACGCAATATGACAAATTCGGAGATATGCTTGAAAAAGCCAAGCGCAAAATTGACGATGCAGGCAAAGCTCTTGACGATGCGCAAAACAGAAACCGCTTGATCCAAAAGAAACTGAAAACCGTTGAAGCAATCGACGGCGCAAGCGCCGATACGGTTTTGGGAATAGAAGAATAAAATATTAACACTAATATAGGAGGACAATATGAACGACCCTAAATCAATTCTTTCGCAAATGACCCTCGAAGAAAAAGCCGCTATCTGCGACGGCGCAGATTTCTGGCACATGAAGGGCATGGAAAAGTACGGTTTTCCATCAATCATGGTCTGCGACGGCCCTCACGGACTTCGTAAAAAGGACTATGAAAAGAAAGGCGACAGCCTGAGCAACAGCGTTCCCGCAATCAGCTACCCCACAGCCGCCTCTACGGCAAGCTCATGGGACAGCGAACTGCTTTACGCAATGGGCGTTGCTTTGGGCAAAAAATGCCTCAAGGAAGATGTCGGCGTGCTTCTCGGCCCCGGTATCAACATGAAGCGTTCTCCCCTTTGCGGCAGAAACTTTGAATATTTCTCCGAGGACCCCGTTCTTGCCGGCGAACTTGCCGCAGGCTTCATCAACGGCGTTCAGTCCATGGGTGTGGGCACATCCCTCAAGCACTTTTGTGCAAACAGCCAGGAAACTCGCCGAATGACCTGCGACAGCGTTGTTGACGAGCGTGCTCTGCGCGAAATTTATCTCACAGCTTTTGAAATAGCAGTCAAAAAGGCTAAACCGTGGACTGTTATGAACTCATACAACAAGATTAACGGCGCTCACGGCTCCGAAAACAAGCACACTCAGATTGATATTCTCCGCAAAGAATGGGGCTTTGACGGCGTAGTAGTCAGCGACTGGGGCGCAGTTAACAACAGAGTTCTCGGCCTCAAAAACGGCAACGACCTTGAAATGCCCTCTTCAGCAGGTTCAGGCGCAAAGAAAATTGTTGAAGCAGTTAAAAACGGCGAACTTGACGAAGCCGTTGTTAACGAAAGAGCTCTCAATGTGCTCAACCTCATCAAGAAAGCTGCAGACGGCGCACAGCCCGGCTACAAGTATAACGACGCTGACGACCAGGATTTTGCAAGAAAAGTTGCGGCAAACTCCATGGTTCTCCTCAAAAACGACGGCGTTCTTCCCCTTAAGAAAGGCAGCAAAATTGCTGTTATAGGTGAGCTTGCACGCAAGCCTCGCTATCAGGGTGCCGGCAGCTCACACATCAATCCCACACAGCTTGACAACGGCCTTGATGAGCTTAAAAAGCTCGGCTTCAATGTTGAATTTGCTCAGGGCTATGAGCTTTCCAAGAAGAAAGCAAAGAACAACGACAGCCTTATCGGTCAGGCAGCAGCTCTTGCCGCAAAATGCGAAACAGCAGTTCTCTTCATCGGTCTTACAGATGAATATGAAGCAGAGGGCTTTGACAGAACCCATATGAACCTACCCGAAGCACACGACAAGCTCGTTGCAGAGGTTCTCAAGGTCAACAAGAATGTTGTTATTGTTCTTGCAGGCGGTTCTCCTGTTGAAATGCCTTGGAGCGATGATGTTGCGGCTATTCTCAACAGCTACCTCGGCGGTCAGGCAGGCGCAGGCGCAGTTGCCGATATTCTCTCCGGTGCTGTCAACCCCAGCGGCAAGCTTCCCGAAACCTATCCCATGGTTTACTCCGATACACCGGCTTATAAAAACTTCCCCGGTAATCCTGCAAGCGTAGAATACCGTGAAAGCGTTTACATTGGCTACAGATACTACGAAAAGGCTCAGCAGGCAGTCCGTTATCCCTTTGGATTTGGTCTTTCCTACACAACCTTTGAATATTCAGACCTTAAGCTCGATAAAACCGAAATGAGCGAATCCGACACTCTCACCGTTACCTGCAAAATCAAGAACACAGGCGCAGTTGCAGGCGCAGAAATCGCACAGCTCTATGTTGCAGACAAGGTAAGCACAATTTATCGCCCTGTTAAGGAGCTCAAGGGCTTCAAAAAGGTATTTTTACAGCCGGGCGAAGAAAAGGAAATCAGCTTTGAGCTTTCAAAGCGTGCCTTTGCTTTCTACAATGTAAATATCAACGACTGGTGCGTTGAAAGCGGCGAATTTGATATACTTGTCGGCGCTTCAAGCGCAGATATCAAGCTTTCAGCTACAGTTAATGTAACAGGCTCAGATGAGAACATTCCCGACTACTCTGCAACTGCTCCCATCTACTATACAGGTAAGGTACAGGATGTGCCCGATGAGCAGTTTGTTGCAGTCCTCGGCAGAGAGCTTCCGCCCGCAACCTACGACCCCAACAGAAAGCTCTCCATTGCTGATACATTTGAAAGCTGCAGCCACACAAAGAACGGCAAGCGTATGTATAATCTCCTTTGCGCTGTTGTGCCGGCAGGCTTTGCACAGGGCATTGCATTGCAGACGCCTTTCCGTGATTTCATCAGCATGAGCGGCGGCGTATTCAGCGAGAATATGGCGGACGGACTTGTTAAATGCCTGAGCGGCGAAAAAGGCGGTATACGCAAGATTCTCAAGGGCATTCCCGGCGCAATCGCAGGCGTTGGTCCTCTTCTCAAAAACATCTAAATTAATCTGTTTTCGGACGGTTGCAGTCAGTGCTGCAGCCGTCTTGATATTTTCTAAACAATTTTTCAGAAAGACTAACCGCCGAAAAGCACAAAACAGTATCGCTTTCGGGCTGAGTTTGGATAACACTTACCATCTTAGGGCAAAAATGCCTAAAAAATATCGAAAATTACCGAAAATGTTTGTAGTATTTTTAATTGAAGATTTGACAAAAATAATATATATTATTAGGTGTCAATTTAGTATCAACTATTTGATTGAAAGGAGTCAAAACAAATGAACACACTTACAACCAATAAAAGCGTTCTCTCCTGGATTGAGGAAAAGGTTGAGCTTGTAAAGCCGGACAAAATTGTCTGGATCGACGGCTCACAGGAGCAGATTGACGCCCTCAGGGCAGAAGCTTGCTCAACAGGCGAAATGATTAAGCTCAATCAAGATCTTCTTCCTGACTGCTACCTCCACAGAACAGCAGTTAACGATGTTGCTCGTGTTGAAGGCAGAACCTTCATCTGCACTCCCACAAAGGAGATGGCAGGCCCCACAAACAACTGGATGGATCCTGCTGAAGCTTACGAAATGCTTTACGGCATTGCTAAGGATTCCTACAAGGGCAGAACAATGTATGTTATCCCCTATTCAATGGGTCCCGTAGGCAGCCCCTTCTCAAAGGTAGGTATTGAGCTTACAGACTCTATATATGTTGTTCTCAACATGGTTATCATGACAAGAGTTGGCGCAAAGGTTCTCGAAGCTCTCGGCGACAGCGAGGATTGGGTACGCGGTCTTCACTGCAAGTGCGATATCGACGAAGAGAAGAGATACATTTGCCAGTTCCCCCAAGACAACACAATTATCTCCGTTAACTCAGGTTACGGCGGAAATGTTCTTCTCGGCAAAAAGTGCTTTGCACTTCGTATCGCTTCCTACCAGGGCTGGAAAGAAGGCTGGCAGGCTGAGCACATGCTCATCCTTGGCGTTGAGAAGCCCAACGGCGAAGTTAAATACATCTGTGCCGCATTCCCCTCAGCTTGCGGCAAAACAAACCTTGCAATGCTTATTCCTCCTAAGAGCTATCTTGAGAAGGGCTACAAGGTATGGTGCGTAGGCGACGATATCTCCTGGATCCGCAAGGGCGAGGATGGCAGACTCTATGCTATCAACCCCGAAAACGGCTTCTTCGGCGTTGCTCCCGGCACAAACAACAAGTCCAACCCCAATGCTCTTGCAGCTACAATGAAGGGCACAATCTTCACCAATGTTGCACACAACCTCGACAACAACACAGTTTGGTGGGAAGGCCTTGACAAAAATCCTCCCACAAATGCTATCGAGTGGAAGGGAAACCCCTGGAACGGCCAGGAGAGCGAAGAAAAGGGCGCACATCCCAACAGCCGCTTCACAGCTCCTGCTGTTAACTGTCCCTGCATCAGCCCCGAATTTGAAAATCCTGCAGGCGTTCCTATCTCCGCTATCGTATTCGGCGGCAGACGCGCAAAGCTTGCTCCCCTCGTATATCAGTCAAGAGACTGGAATCACGGCGTATTCGTTGGCTCCATCATGGCTTCCGAAACAACAGCAGCTGCGTCAGGTGCAGTAGGTGTTGTTCGCCGTGACCCCATGGCTATGCTCCCCTTCTGCGGCTACAACATGGGCGATTACTGGCAGCACTGGATCGACATCGGCAAAACACTCGATGCTGACAAGGCTCCCAAAATCTTCAATGTTAACTGGTTCCGCAAGGACGATGAAGGCAACTTCATGTGGCCCGGCTTCGGCGATAACCTTCGTGTTCTCGAATGGATTCTCGACCGCTGTGACGGCAAGGTTGGCGCTGACGAAGTAGCAATCGGCTATGTTCCAAAGGCAGAGGATATCAACCTTGAAGGCATTGAGGACGAAGTTTCTGTCGACACTCTCAAGGCTATGCTCGATGTTGATAAGGAGCTCTGGAATACTGAGGCTGACGGCATCGAAGAATTCTATGCTAAATTTGGCGACAAGCTTCCCAAAACTCTTGCTGACGAGCTCGCAACTCTCCGTGCAAACCTTAAATAAGCAATAATTAAATTTAGGCGACTGCATCAATCCGCAGTCGCCTTTTTTATGCTTCATTTTTATGCTTTTCAACATATTTTCAGTTAAACTATTGACAAACACGGCTTTTTGGACTAAAATGTTTTCGTTGTGTTACATCACGCCAAATTGAATATGCGGGTATGGCGGAATTGGCAGACGCGTTAGATTCAGGTTCTAATGGTCGCAAGGCTGTGCAGGTTCAAGTCCTGTTACCCGCACCAAACCAAAAAAATCCGAACCAAATTTTCCCGATAGGAAAAGGGTTCGGATTTTTTGTTTCATTCTGACCATACAAGATTTGATGATTAGATGAAAAACACTAAATAATTTTGTTGTTTTTTCTATCTTGAAAAAGGAATTTTATTTTGCTATAATCAGCAGTATAAATGAACTTTGAGGAGGAGATATTATGTTTAAAAAGTTTACTGCATCGGTTCTTGCTTTAGCTATGATTCTGCCGGCATCAGCAGTTTTCACATCGGCCGCAGACGCATCGGCAGAGAGAAATTATTATATTTCAAATCCTTACGAAACTGTAGATTGGGATAGCTGGAACGCTTATAAAACCCAGCTCCATTGCCACACCAATGCAAGCGACGGCGCATCGAGCATTGCAGACACCGTTGAAGCATACTATGCCGCCGATTATGATATTCTTGCGCTTACCGACCATATGACCCTCGGCGTTCAGTGGGACCAGAAGCCCGAGGTCGTATCTCTTATGCGCCTTGTCAAGTACCAGCGCACGGGATTCAGTGAGCTTGTTCCTCTCACTAGCGAAAGAAGGCAGGAAATTCTCAGCGGCATTGGCAGGAACGGCAGACCAATGCTCGAAGTAACAACAGGCGTTGAGCTTAACGGAGCAGTTCCTCAGAATAGCCACATCAACGGCTACTTTTCCGATTATGGTCAGGGACTTATCGGTATTGACGGCGACTATGAAACTCCGGCAGCCGAGGTCGGCAAGAGGGGCGGAATTACTTTCCTTGACCATCTCGGAGACTACACTCACGCAGGTGACGAAAATGACCCCGAAATTTCAAAGGACGACCTTTATGTCAGAAAATTCTCAAAAATTTTTCTCGACAATCCCAGCTGTCTCGGCACGGGTATCAACAGCGCTCGGGATATTCAAACCAAGTGGGATAGAGTTCTCTATGATGAAATTCTTCAGAAAACCATTCCCTATGGCGTTGTTCCTTGGAGCTTTTCATTCAGCGATTCTCATTCCGACACGATTGACCAAATTGACAGAGCCTTCACGGTTCACATGATGAAAGAGCTGACCGTTCCCGAGCTTCGCAGGAGCATGGAGGACGGAACCTTCTTCTGCATCTGCCGCTCTGCAAGAGCCGAGATGGGCGATGATTGGCTCGGTGAGGGTCCATATCCCGAAGTCAGCAGAATAACCGTAGATCAGGGTGAAGATAAAATCACTATTTCCGCTTCCAATTACGATAAAATTGTCTGGGTTTCTAACGGCGTTGAGTTTGCTCAGGGCGAAAGCATTGACCTTGACGATTATTCGGATTCCGTCGGCTGCTATGTCAGAGCCTATATTCAGGGTCCCGGTGCTGTTTGCTATGTTCAGCCTTTTGCACTGAGCGTTGAGGGCGAAACCCTTGAAAAAGAGGAGATTGCTCCCGTTCACAACTATTCGTATGTTCTCAGAAAAGTTATAACTTTCCTTGACAATTATGTATTCTCAAAATATTCTCTTGTCAGACTCGGCTGGAACTGGCTCGCTTCTGATTGGGGAGTTACGATTCCTAATGAATAATAGAGGATAGAACGGAAATGAAAAGCAGATATTTTTTGATATTTACAAAAATAGTTGCCACTATACTTTCGCTTGTTCTTCTTTGCTCAGCTGCAATCCCTGCTGCGGCTGAGGACGAAAGCCCAAAGAATGATAAGAAGTACATAATAGATAACCCCTATGAAGATGTTGATTGGGATACATGGGGAAGCTACAAAACTCAGCTTCACAGCCATACCACCGCAAGCGACGGCTACCTGACCATACACGAATATGTTCAGGAACACTATGATTATGATTACGACATAGTTGCTCTCACCGACCACGGCACTATAAACAAGGGCTGGAACCAAGCGCCGGATCTTATCCCGCTTCTTCGCTTCGTCAAAAGAGAACGCACTCAAATGGCGGATATCATTCCTCTGACTGAAGATGAATACTCCGCATATATAAACGGCACGGCAAAATCCGAACAAAGCCCTGACTATCCGGCCACGAGAACTCATACCAACGGAATGCTCGATGTTCCCAAGGGAATTGAGCTGAACATGGCAACCCCTGTTGCAGACTGCCATTTGACAGGCTATTTCTGCGACTACGGTCAGGGTCTTGCAGGTGTTTTCGGTGACTATGAAACCCCCTCAAAGGGCGTTAAAGAGGCAGGCGGCATTTCTTTTCTCTCTCATGTCGGCGAATATGTTTACACCGATAAGGATTCCAAGGAGCATGTCGGTCAGAAGATTGACGACTATTATCCGACGAAATTTGCAAGGCTTTTCCTTGACAATGCCGGTTCTTCCCTCGGCATGGGTATCAACAGCGCAACCGACGCCCACACCCGCTGCGATAGAATTCTCTACGATCAGGTTCTTCAGAAAACAATACCCAACGGCGTTGTTCCCTGGTGCAACACCTTTGCGGATTCTCACAACATAAAATCAGTCAACGATGCTTTCACAGTGACCTGGATGAAAGACTTCAATATGGATACATTCAGAGAGAGTCTTGAAAAAGGGCAGTTCTTTTCAATCTCCTACTATTCAAACGGCGTTGAGCTTAACGGAATTCCGGAGATTCCCGGCTTTGACGAGGATAAAGCTGATGAACAGAAATTTGCAAACTCTCCTACGCCTATTGTTACAAAGCTGACAGTAGACCAGGCTTCCGATACAATCACAGTTGAGGGTGATAACTTCAAATACATAACATGGGTATCAAACGGCAATGTACTCAGGCGCGATGCCGTTACTGACGGCAAAGCAACCCTCAACCTTCACGATGATGATCTTGAGGCGGAGCCTTACCTCTATGTCAGATTCTATATCACCGATGAGGAGGGCAAAAACAACGGCATCTGCTATTCTCAGCCCCTTGTTCTCCGTGTAGAGGGTGAAGATTTTGAACCTGTTGATGTTCCCAAGACAAGAGATTTGCCATATTATCTCAGACTGCTCGTTACGGCTCTTGACTGGACTATATTCAAATTCAACCCGATTGTATGGATTTTCAAATACTTTGCCCTCGGATACAATGTATTCGATAATTTCTTCAATGCGTATTGAGACTGAAAAAAGCCCGGCATATGAGTAGTACCCTTAAGGATAGTAATTGAAAAAGCAGAAACGAGAAATCGTTTCTGCTTTTTTCTTATAAGGTTTATATATTATCTGAATCTCAATGCTTAGAAATCTCATTTATTCGGAACTAAGCCAAAATCACCTTAAACTTTGCTATGTAAAACTTAAATATCAATTATATTGCCAATGACGCGGACAAGACTATTATAACCGGATTCAAAGAAGTTGTCTGCATCTTTGGTTATATGTACATCTACGCTGTCCAAAACTTCCCCGTCTGCAACATAATCTATTGTAACTACGCCCTCTTTATCATTTTGCTCTATTATGCTTCGTGCTTTTTGAAAACGCCTTTTTTCAGCATTATGAAAAGCGGCACGAAAATCAATAGGCCTCCTATGGCGGCATAAAGGAACATCGTTGGCGAGGGAACAATCTGACTTACGCCGTTTTCGTCCAAATATGTGGCGCCGGATTTGTAGCAGGCCAGCTCGCCGAGCTTCGGGCCGACAACCATGGGAACCATAACCAAGAAAATCATGCGTATGCCCTGGAAAAGTCCTGCTTTGCCAACGGGAGTGAAATCTCGAATTGAAGCACTGAGCTGAATCATAAGCACAATATAGCCTACAAGAGCCGGTGCGGCTAAAGCTATAACCCATGCAAGATTTTTAGTTAGATACACACCAACCATACCTATGACGAAGCAAATAACCGCAGGCACAAGCGCTAAAGCCTTATTCTTGGCGGCAAACTTCATAAGCACAACCATAACTGCAACCGCAAGCACAACCGCAAGGATTACGGGAATCAAATTAGCTGCTGTGAGGAAATTAGCCATATTGTTAACGGGCAAAACAACATACTGGAAATAGACGAAAATATAAGGGAAGAAAATTTGTGCAGAAATATTGAAAATGCAAAGAGCCATGAGGCAGAGATAAAAAGCCGCATTATCTTTGATTACAGAGGGACGGAAGCCGAAGAACAAATCGCTCCAATAGCTTGAAGACGGCTCATTGCTGAGAACTTTCGGCTCAGGGTCTTTCAAGAGAAAAAGTCCGGCTACACCGCAGAGCGTAACAAATATACCCAGACCTAAGAAAAACGCAAAATAAGAAATTGAGCCTGCCTGCACCATAGAGCCGATACCCATTACCAAACCCATGGCAATAAAGCCGAGGACTGTGATTGCTGTTTCAACCTTGGGTCGTGTACCCTCGGTAGTTGAATCGGTTACCCAAGCGTTAAAGGCGGAATCGTTACTCGTTGAACCCATGAATGTCATAACAGCATCCATAATGATAACAGTCCAAACGGTGAAAGTGAGGATTTTGATTTCATCCTGAAGTCCGAAAACTGCCGCAACATTATCTCTTGAGATAAAGCCGAAGAGGGCTGTAACGATACCCCATGCTGTATATCCCAAGGAAATAAAGAGCCTTCTGTTTCGCAGCTTATCGCTCAAGGTTCCCATTATAAAGGTGGTTACAACTGCGGTAACGGCAGAAATGGCAACCATATTGCTGATTGCCGCCGGAGCAGAAATTGCTCCGTTAATTGCCGTCTGAGAAGCACCGGCATATATGGAATTATAGATAAAAGTGTTGAAATACATATTTTCCACATTCCATGCCACGCTGCCCATGAAGCTGAAAAGCAAAATATTCAGCCATATGCGTTTTGAGAGCTTGTTTTTCATGAATTTTTCTCCTTTTCAATTTAGTCTGAGCCGACTTTCGCCCTTTGATGTTTATTTTGTGGGATTATTCAACATAGTTCGGTTGCGATATGAAATAAATTCTTTGGAAAAATTTATTTCATGGCTTTGCACGGCAAAGCTGAACAACACACTCAACTGTCACTTTTTCAGTCGGTTCCGGGTCAATTTCAATGCGTTCAATAATGCTGCCGAGAAACTCTTTCTTTTCAGCATCCGTGAACTTTGGATATATTATATCAAAGAATAACAGAAATTGATATACCTTTTCCTGAGAAATTTTGTCTTTTCATAATATATACATAACACTGCTTTCAAAATATTGACTTTCTTGGTACAGAAGAGTATAATTATAAAAAATTACTGAAAGGCAGGTGGACAAAATGACAATGAATCTTAATCTTATGACTTGGAGTGCCGTTTTGTCCGTTTGCGATTGATGTAAAATATCTTTCTGAACTTACAGGCATCTCCGTATTCTCGGAGGTGCCTTAAATTTTTCAGAAAGAGGTTATTTTATGTACTATTCAAAGCCTTTAATGACAGAAGATGTTCATTATGTAGCATCAATAATGTCTGAAACAAGAAACATTACAGCTCTCCGTTCAACATATCATTCGTTGTCAGAATGGAAATATATTTTTGATGAAAATGCTTGTGATGCTGATGAAGAAAACTTTTTGATTTGTTCTGATAAATAAGGTGAAATAATGAAAATCATAAATTCCTGTGATAAAATCAAATCAGTTTTTGCAAACGGATTTGATATTGAACTATGGCGCAAATATGCAGGTGAAATATCAAAAGAACTGCCGTCAAAATGTGAAAATGATGCAAAGAGCTATGATTTTAATAAAGATGTTCTTCCTGTTCTTGAAGTTGCATTGAATGCAGATAAGATTGATTTTGTCAGCAGAAACTTCCAGTCTGTAATTGATACACTGAATGGAAATTTGTCAAAGCTATTTGACACAGAACCTGATATTAACATAATTCTCTATCTTGGACTTTGCAACGGTGCCGGTTGGGCTACTACACTTGATGGTAAAAATACAGTTTTATTGGGTATCGAAAAAATTATCGAACTTAACTGGGGCAGCGAAACAAATATGCACGCCTTAATTCTGCACGAAATCGGTCATTTGTGGCACAAAATGAACGGCAATTTATACATTCCTGATTTGACAAAGCGAAGAAAAGCCATTCAACAGCTTTATCAGGAAGGTGTTGCTATGGTTTGCGAGCATATCCTTTGCGGTGATAATGACTTTTATCATCAGGACAAAAACGGTTGGCTCGATTGGTGTTATAAAAATGAGAACCAAATAAAAATAGAATATCTCCGCCGTCTTTATAAAAAAGAAAGTGTTCAGGATTTCTTCGGAGATTGGTGTTCGTATAACGGACATTCAGATGTTGGTTATTTCCTCGGTTGTCGGTTTATTGAACACCTTATGCAAACTTATTCCCTGAAAGAAATTGCAAATATGAAATATCAAAAGCTTAACAAGGGGTATAAGAACTTTGCTGAACATATTTCTTTATGGAACAATCTTCATAACAGTTTTTCTGAATTCATAATTGAGCAGATGACATTGGAAAATCTGAACAAATATGAAAATATTTTTTATTCAAATGAAGATTATTATATAATTACGGACGGACATCCTGCAACAAAACAAGATTGTGTTGATACAATTGAATATGCTAAAAATTATCCTTCAGTAATGTGTCATTGTCTTGGCTTTTCAAAAGAACAACAACCGGTCGCATTTTTGTCTTTGCTTGAAGGATACCCCGAACCAGCAACATTGTATGTGGGGTTGTTCTTAATAGACAAAAGATTTCAAAAAAAATCTATCGGAACAAGGATTATGAATACAGTGATTGACGATGCATTTTCTGCTGGGTACACTTCAATAAAACTTTCTGTTCAAGATAACAATGTCAGCGGATATCCATTTTGGAAAAAACTCGGTTTCAAAGCCGTAAAAAAAACAAAATGTGATGGCTTCTATAATATTTCTATGGAATTAGAGCGTAATAAGGTGATTTTATGATTACTATAGAAAGAACAATTAGGTGGTATAACAATTACATAGATGAAGTTAAATTCTGCAAAGAAAACAGTTTTGATTTTATGCAAATTTGGTTCAAAGATGGGCAGATAGTTTTAGGGTTATTTTTCAAATTTTGTGTAAACGCACTTTTATTGACAAAGCCCAAATTTTTTCAACATTTGTCATGCTTTTCCACAATTTCAATCAAATACAGGTGAAAAAATCACCGGGACTCACTTTTTCGTGAATCCCGGATTTTCGTTAGGCTGTTTTTTTACAGTCCCTTTTTACATATTCTCTCTTCACAATTATCCGCTTTTTAACAAGATTGCTCCATGTCTCAAAGCAATATTATATTTTCAATATAAAAATCCGTTGTATTTCATATTCTCCGTTGCAACCCATACAAGAATGTGCTATATTAAACCAAGTAAATCAATTTTCGGAGGTTTCTTATGGCTTCGGGACTGCCAACTGCATTTAGACATATAAAAGACAACCAAAAACCGCTTCGTTTCAATTTGAACGGAAAATTCAGAATTCTTCATCTTACCGACATTCACGAGGTTGACCCCGCAATGGACGACGATGAGGACCCGGAAATTCCGAAGAGAAAAAGCGAAGAAACTATAAACGTCATAAGAAAATGCGTCGAGCTTGCAAAACCTGATCTCGTCGTTTTCGGCGGGGACAACATAAGCGGATTCTGGGAAGAATTTACATACGAATACATGCGTTCGACAATCAAAAAAATTATAGCTCCGATTGCGGAGAAAAACATTCCTCTTGCAATCGTTTTCGGGAATCACGATGCGGAGGGCGCATACATAAACCCGTTTATGCAGAGAGAAAATCAAATCTGCGTTTACAGCGAGTATGATAACTTCAGAAGCTCCATGAACGACGAGGATGTTTTCGGCTGCGCGAACTGTTCACTGCCTATTCTTCATTCGAATTCCGACAAAATCGCATGGAATATATGGTGCGTCGACTCAAACGACTATATAAGGCAGTCCGACTACTCCCGCCCCGTCGACCTCGGCTACGACTATGTTCACGAGGATCAGATTGCATGGCGTGAAAGAACTGCGCTTAAATTAAGAGAGCAAAACGGCGGAAAAAATGTTCCGTCGATACTGTTTCAGCATATTCCCGTTTTACAGGAATACGACCGTTTTGAAGAGGTATCAAAAGGAACCGACGGTGCGTTCGAAAAGAACGGAAGGTATTATAAAGTTCCCGATGACGTTTTTTCGTCCGGAAGCCTCAATGAGGCACCGTGTCCGACAAACGAACGCAGAGACGAATTCGAAAGCTGGGTCAGAACGGGCGATATCGTTGCGGCATTTTTCGGTCACGACCATGTAAACGATTTTATCGAAAACGTTGAGGGCATAGACCTTGTTCAGACAATAGGTGCGGGCTACCACACATACGGAGGCGAACGCGGCGGCAGGCTCATTATTCTTGACGAAAACGTACCAAATAAGTATGAAACGGAAATATACCGTATAGACAGAATCTCAAATGGGAAGGTTTAACATATGAAGCTAACTGTAAACAAAAACTCGATAATCGGCAGAATAAAGCCGATGAACGCCGTTAACAACGGTCCTGTATATACCGAAAACGCCGATCAGAATTTAACGAACATGCCGTACTTTATCGACGCTAATATTCCGTACGCCAGAACGCACGACTCATCGATATGCTATGATTACGGCGGAGAGCACTGCGTTGACATAATCGGAATATTTCCGAATTTCGAAAAGGATGAAAACGACCCGAATTCGTATGATTTCACGCTTACGGATATGTATTTAAAAAATATAGAACGCTCAGGAGCGCAGGTATTCTTCCGTCTCGGCAATAAAATTGAACACTGGCCGAAGCATTACGGCATTATGCCCCCTAAGGATTATAAAAAATGGGCTGTGATATGCGAGCATATCATAAATCATTATAATTACGGCTGGGCGGACGGCTTTAAAATGGGAATAAAATACTGGGAAATATGGAACGAGCCCGATTTTAACAACAAATGCTGGCTCGGAACGCCCGAGGAATTCTACGAGCTTTTCGCCGTCACGGCAAAGCATTTAAAATCAAAATTTCCGTCTCTTAAAATCGGAGGCCCCGCAGTATGCTTTTATAACGAAAAATGGCTCATACCGTTTTTTGAATATATGCGCGAACACGACGTACCCATGGATTTCTACTCATGGCATCGATATTCCGATAAAATCGAGGATTTCACTATCGACGCAGAGCGTCACCGCAAGCTTTTGGATAAATACGGATACACAGAAACCGAAAGCATATTAAACGAATGGAACTACGTTGTCGGCTGGGAGGGCAACACGTGGAAAAAAAGTCTTATTGAAATGAATTCCGTAAAGGGCGCAGTTTTTTGCGCCGCCGTCATGGCGCAGTGCCAAAAATCCTCAGCCGACATGCTCATGTATTACGACGCAAGAATTCAGTCAAGCATGAACAATCTGTTTGATCGTAATACGCTTGAGCCGAAAAAGGGCTACTATCCCGTCAAGCTATGGGGTGAAATGCTCAAAATGGGGGCGGAGTGCAAAACAGAATGCGACATTCCCGATATCTACGCTGTGTCAGCCGTCGAAAACGGAAAAAGCGTAACCATGATAGCATACTACTCTGCCGATGACCGTGCAGTAACTCGTTCGTTCAAAATCGACTTCGGAAAAAACGAAAAGGACAGGCTTTACAGCATTTTTACGCTTGATGAGGATAAGGATTTCGAGCTTAACGAAACCTGCGCCTCCGACAACGGAGAATTTTATATTACAATGAAGCCCAATACTGTAATAGTGATAAGATAAATGAAGGACTATATATTTTTAATAACAATTCTTATTCTGCGTATTCCGCAGAGCTTCTTTAACAAGAAAACAAGCACTCTCGTCACAAGCACGCCAAGGTACTTCGTATACTGTTCTTACAGCTACGTTCTTGCGGGATTAATCGCATTTGTTCTGATGCTGAGCGAGGGACTGCCCGAATTCAATCCGTACGCATTCGGGATATCTGCGCTCGGAGCCTTGGCACTGGCACTTAATATTTACTTCAGTCTCGAATCGCTCAAACACGGAGTTATGGTTCTGTCCTCTCTCGCAGGCTCTGCCGGACTGCTGATTCCCTGCATCGCAGGAATATTTATGTTCGCAGAAAAAATGAAGCTCATGCAGTTTGCGGGAATTGCTCTGCTTATATTCTCGGGATGGCTTCTCATCGGCTATTCAAAAAAACAGACGGGTGCGTTTACGTTTAAAACCCTGCTGTTGTTGATCGGCAGTATGTTATCAAACGGAACGGTCATGCTTTCACAGAAAATGTTTTCAAAATTCCTTCCCGATATGAGTGCATCGGTGTTCTCGTTCTATACGTTTTCACTGCTCGGTGCGGGTATGCTTGCAGGACTTATTATAAATTCGTTTTCTAAAGCAAACAGAACAGAAATCAAAACCGTCCCGCATAAGCTGTTTTTATACGGAACGATCCTTTCGGTTATTCTGTTTGCAATAAATCAGCTTGCCACCGTCGCAGCGAAAAACGTTCCATCAGCCGTTATGTTCCCGATAAACGACGGCGGAGCGACAATAATTTCCGCACTGACGGGCGCATGCTTCTTTAAAGAAAAACTTACGAAGCGAAGCGCTGCGGGAATCCTGATCGGCATAACATCTTTAATAATTATTAATTTTGGTTAAAGCATTTTAATTATAATTAGATAGCACTATTAAATTTCGATTATTTCTATCGATTTTATGTATCACGAAATGAGCGTTCTGTGCGAAAAACCCGCCGCGAGAATACTCTCAAAGGCTCTCAAAATGGAAAAAGTTTCCTACGAAACGGGCACTCGGTAAGGTTTCATAACTCTGTATTAGCTCCGCTGTATATATTCCGCCATTTTTTTGACCCTGCTCCAACCCTTCGGTGTGTTCTTTATAACGGTGACGGTATTTTCGTTAAATGTCCCGGTGGGAAGAGTAAGATCTCCGGCTTTTTCGGTGTAGAGATAATACCGCTTAGATGAATCAAAGGGGCTGTAAAAAAACGGCCTAACGAAAATCCGGGATTCACGAAAAAGTGAGTCCCGGTGATTTTTTCGCTTGTATTTGATTGAAAATGTGAAAAAGCATGACAAATGTTGAAAATTTTGGTATAATTGTTTAGGGAAACGCACCAAAACCAATTTCTTACATACTTTCTGTGAAATCTATTTTAGGGGGAACACCTTATGAAAAAAAACACTCATCAAAATCGTATCAACCATCCTTTGTGTCCTTTTCTTTTGCTCACCCGTAATGGCGTTTGCAGCAGACAACGACACACCTGAAACAGAAAACGGTACAGTTGCCACTCTGTCGCTTATTATAATAAACGCAAGCATCACCGGTCATGTTTGGCTCTATGCTGAAAATCTTACCGACGAACCGCTTGAATTCGGTCATGTAACAATCCAGCCGGGCGAGGGTGCTTCCGTTGGTTTGCTTTCTTTGTCACGCTTTGATGGCTGGGGTATCTACTACAATGTAGAAGCTTACTGCTGTAACACAATCTCCAACTCAAGGTGCACATGGCTCACAGAGGAGCTTAATGCAGAAGAGTTTGCAAGTGTAAGCAAGCAGATCAAGGATTATGCAAACTACTGGGGCCTTTACTTCAACTGCATGTTTTTTGCTTTTAAGGTCTGGAATACAGTATCCAAAAAATTTTTTATTCCGCTGTTGATGCCGATTTTCGGTACGATACAAATGAAAATAAGAGGTGCTTCAAGCGGTAACTTTGAGATGTTCTGTCCTTCTGATGACAATGTTTACAGGCAGAGAGGTACAGGAAACAATGCAAGACTTGAAGTTGTAAGTGCAATATCACTCAAGAATGCCATTTAACTGTCATATTTTAACTCTTTCAACAGAGCCCGCCGCAAGTCGGTGGGTTTTGTTATTTTTATAAAAAAGTGACCCAAAAGATAAAACGATCTTCAATCTTACATACTTTCATTGCAAATTTAAGTCGATAGGAGGACTTGCTACTATGTCAAAACGCATCAATCTGAAAAACCGGTAAAAGGAAACCCCTGCACGCATCAAGCTCATCTACGAAGATGATTCTGTCCTTTATGTAGGAGTCGGAGATATTAATCGTGCGTTCGGTTGCATTATTTCAGCGTCAAAGGACGCAGTAGAAAGAGATTTTGCGATTGATCCCGAGACTCAATAAAACAGCGACAGCCCGCAGACATTAAATCTGCGGGCTGTAATCATATCATCTTGAAACATTTAAGGGCATCGGTGATGGCATCTTCTTTTTCTTTGGGGCAATTAGGAACTCTTGAATCAGGGCTTTTAGGTTTGTTATATGCCTCGCCGACCTCAATGCCATATTTGCGTTTTATTTGGGAAATATAGAGTGTTGAAACCTTCAAGCCGTACTTTTTCAGCACATATGCCTTAATTTGATCATAGGTGGGCTTACCGTCATTTATTGATATATCAAGCTTTGTGAGGTCAAGTTCAATGTTGATAACATCATCCGGCGGAAGTTTGACTAAAGAAACAACAATCTCAAGCGTCGTTTCATTGTCCCAACTAAAACCAATAATTTCTTCGCCTTCATAGAAAAGCGGAAACCTGAACTGAATACGCTTAAGTATTCGGCCGTTTGGTGTTTCTGTGGGATAAATCTCAATCTTTTCAACGAAACTGCCCAGAAATGTCTTCTTTTCCTTATCTGTAAATTTATCATAAAGCTTATCAAAATACAAGAGATACTTGTAAACATTGTCGCTTGAAATCTTCTGAGCAATAAGAAAATCTATTCTTGCCTGAAGCTCGGCAATTTCTTTCTGAGCAGCATCAATTTTATCATAGAAATCATCAAGCCTTGCCTGCATATCTTCGTATTTTTTATCGTAGTGCTTATCCGTTACATCAAGGGCATCCATCTGCTGTCCGAGCCTGTCTTTGGCTGAGGTAAGCTGACGTAAAGCCTTTTGCAGGTTTTCCATTTCTGCATCCAACGCTGAAGTGTCAACACGTGAATCTATTTTCTTTCGCAATGCAGCTTCAAAATCCGGATTGTTAACAACCTTTCTTATTGTTTCTTCTACTGCTTTATTGACTGTTTCCTGATTCCACTGTCTGTCATAGTTGCAGCGCACACCGTTGGCTTGCTTTCTGTGTTTGCAGGCATAGAAATAATAGTCTTTGTAGTATGTTCCGTCGTCCTTCTTCTTGCGGTTTACATTGCCGTAAAGATTCGCATCACAAACAGGGCATTTAATAATACCTGAAAGAAGATGCTCGTGCTCAAGCTTGTGCTTTTTATCTCTTTTGTGCCCTGTTTTCTTTCTCTTCTTTTGTGCCTGAAGCCAGAGCTCCTCAGAAACTATAGCTTCGTGAACTCCGTCATAAACAGGAAAGTCGGTTTGGCTTACTATGTGGTATTCTTCGTGCTTACCTGCAATCTTTTCGGTTTTTCTTCTTTGAAAAGCTATTTTTCCGCAATATACGGGATTGTCAAGAACTTTCTTAATAAACGACGGAACATAATAATCCAGCGTATTATTCTGACGCTTTTTCTTCTTAAACCCGTTATCATTAAGATATTTTGCAATTCCGTTAATGCCTATGGTCGTATTTACAAACTTATCAAATATTATACGGATAACCTCAACCTCATCTTCAGCAATTTCAAGTTTTCCGTCAACGAGCTTATAACCATATGGTGCAAAACCGCCATTCCATTTGCCTTCACGTGCCTTTTGCTATCTGCCTTCCATAGTCTGAACACGGATATTTTCTCTTTCAAGCTCAGCAACTGCCGAAAGAATCTGAATTATCAGTTTACCTGTGCCGTGAGAACTGTCAAGTCCATCTTCGGCACAGATAAGGTTAACTCCGTTATCCTGAAGCTTCTGCAAAGAGGTAAGGACATCGGCGGCATTTCTGCCAAAGCGTGAAAGCTTAAACACAAGCACGAATGAAACCTTGTCCTTGCCGCTTTCGATGTCCTTAAGCATTCTCTGAAACTCGGGGCGGCCTTGAATATTCTTTCCTGAACGGCCTTTATCAGAATATTCACCGACCACCTCAAGATCTCTGAACTCTGCAAATTTAAGCAAGCGTGTTCTCTGCGCATCAAGGCTGAAACCTTCAACCTGCATTGATGTTGAAACTCTTGTGTAAATATAGCATCGTTGCTTCATATATTTCTCCTTGTTTACTTAACATATGTTGTTTCGTGTCCCAACTTAATTTTAGCGCGCCTTAAAATTCATGTCAAGGCCGTTAATTAATCGGGTAAATCAATATCTTTTCCGTATTTCTCAATCATCATCGCAAAGAAATCAATAAAGCGTTCAAATTCAGCTTCATAGATTTTTTGCTGATCAAAATTCTGAAGCTTTGTGCTTATACTGTTTTGAATACCTTTCCTTTCGTCTGTCATTTACTTATCCTCATAGGGTGTATTTTTTGAGGATTTGTATATCTGAACTCATAGTGAGTTATATTCGTGTTCATCCTGAGAATTTAAATTAAAACGGGTGGCGTCAAATCCTGCCCGTATCCTCAGTGGGTTAACGCGATAAAAGGTATGACTGCACAGTGACGTTATTGCGCCAGTGTGCGAGATGAAAAACTGAAACTGCAGCAAGTGCAAGCTTGTTGTATGTAACATGGAGGTTCTTCTCAATTGCCAGCTTCCTACATTTTCCTTTTGTTTTATAAGTACCACTAATAAGCTTTTCGTCAAAAGGCTTGTGGACAATCGTGCCATCTGGAAGCTTCTCGGTACGATACAACTTCCAACGCAAGCGGATTTCATCGGCAAGATTTTCTGCATAGCCTTCTTCTGTATTGATTCTGTCAAGATAGTATTCATAACACTTTTTAGCCTGCATTGCTCTTATATTGTGATAATCAACAGAATTTGAGAGCTCGATAGGTTTAAATACCTTTTCCTTTTCACCAAGTCCTTCAAAATATGATTTTACGAATTCCTGATCTTCAGGCAGAATTCTCTGAAGCGAATCCTTTCCTCCTTTACCATCCTTAACAAAAATACACATATGACCGCTTTCGTCGATTCTCAGATCTCTCCCCTCAAGCTTTGCAAGCTCTGATACTCTTATCCCGACGACCTTCTGAAACTCAACGGTGCGTGCGTAACGAGGATTATCCGGATTGTTATCCGCACGAATCTTCTTGCCGTTGTCCGAGCGTGATTTGGTGTATTCAGCTGTATAACGGATAGGCTTTGTGATTGTGTTCATCGGAACATCATAAAAGCTGCATACTGCCGCAAGATAGTTGTGAATCGTGGCAGCTTTATGTTCTTTCTCTTGCAGATAGTCCGAATAATCCTGAATATGTTTCATACATTCCGCATGGGTTTTGCAATTATGCTGTTCACGACAATATTTGATAAATGCAGTCAACCATTTTCTATAGTTTTTCTGAGTAACAGAGCTTTTTAATTCGGCAATAAATGACTCTGTTTCATCCCTTAACTGCCTTGTTATACTCTTGCCCCTGACTTTGTTTTGTTTAGCCATAGCAACAATCCTTTCATATATAATTTGAAACCTTTTTCTGTTGGTGTTTCTTCCAACCCGCGCCGAAAGGCTCGTTAAATCAATTGGTGATGTCTCAATTTACACACAGAAATTATATTCTGTCGCCGAGAAAAGGCCGGTTGAGCAGGTTACCAACCTGTTCACACCAAAGGTTTCTGAGCAGCAAAAACTCCTCAAAAACCTTGCATAAGCGGTTATCACGTAAAAATCACTATAATTTTCCGTGATAACCCTTATGCACAGACCGATAAACACGGTCTGTCTGTGAGAAGTGTCAGCTCAAACAAAGCACTGGTACAGGCAATGTTTTCGCTGTCATTCTCACTGCTGATCCGAACACCTTGCATATACACAAGCTACTTGGATCACATCGGGTACACACTTTTCCGCAAACGAACGCAGCACATCTTTTGCTGCACACCTCAATGACACCGTGTCCTTTATGAGGTTATTTGGTTTCGTTTGTTTTGTTCGGACCGAAAGTGCATGCCGCTTTAACTCCCTTCTTGATTTATTTCATTCAACCGCCTTCGCAATTTCTATCCCTGACAGTTGAACTAAAACGGGATTTTTTAATCACTTGCGCTGTGATTTTTACTCCAAACGTGATTCATTAATCATCCAAATCATGTAAGAATGACCGACGCTACAAAATTCAACTTCAACTTTCCTACTAAAAACAGGCTGTTTTTAGCAAAAATGGCATTTTTATCTTCTTTTGGACATAAATTAACCCCTGAAACGGGTATGATTTCGTTTCAGGGGTATTATAAAGTTCTTGACATAAACCAAAGTATCCAACACAAAAAAACAAGGCGCAACTCGTTTTTGACAAGCTACGCCTCGCTTTAGAATTTTATACTTTATTTAGCACGATACTGTACCATTTGTATAACATTAGAAACATCATTTTGACCGGAAGGATCGGTTGTAGATTCCTTTTGAACATCTTGATAATAGTAGTATGTGTATACCGGTTCCTGATAATACCATCGTGTTGCATAATTAGGAGAATCATACGTATAGTCAAGATGCCACTGATTTGTGGCGCCACATGAACTACAGGCAGCACCTGTATATCTTTGTCCGGTTGTAGAGCTATAATAACCATTTGGTAACGGTGATGTTACATCAGGACCTGTGTGTCTTGTCCAAGATGAAGCATGAGCATCGTCTGACCATTTGCCTGAACTATACCTATGATAATAAACATAGTGTGTTGTGTATGATGCAACATACTGTTCAGACCAAACATTACGTGAACCATTAGAAGGATCAGCATAAACCGGTCCTTGTGTGGTACCCCAACTTGTGCGTTGGGTATCATATTTAGTCCAGCCAGCGAGCGATGATGCAGAATTCGTTGTATATGTTCTTAATGTATAAGTCCACTTTCTATCAACAATCTGTGCATCTGTGGGAGCTTCAGAAGCTTCCACCCAACCGGAAACAGAATTAAGAGATGCCGTAGCATATATATTAGAAGATGTAACATTTCCGGTAACTGTGATAGATGTAGCGCCCTTAGAAGTTATAGTATAGTAATCATCTTTAGCATATGTTACCGACAGCACATCTCCATAATATATGTTTGCACCATTAGATAATGTGCCTATTGATGCCCCTGCGTTTGGTGAAGAAGTTCTCTTGACTGATATTGAATAACCGTCATTCGCTCCATCATTCCATGATGCTTTATACGGCACAATATTCCAATGAGCATACAATGACTGATTTGAAAATGCTGTTACAACAGTTTCAGATGTTACCAAAGCTCCACCGCTTTTTGCTGTATACCATCCGGCAAAAGTATAGTGATTTCTTGTGGGAGTTGGCAATGAACCGTATGTTTGACCATAATATACGGTTTTTGAGTTTTGAGAAACCGTACCGCCATTTGCATCGAATGAAACATTAATAACACCATTCAAATATTTGGTATACTCTTCTTCGGTAATGTGCTTTATCTGTCCGTTTGTGATATCTAAATATTGATCCTCTTCCGGACTGCTACCGCCTGCATAATTATAGTCCTTATCGCATATTAACACATTGCCATCAATATGAAGAGAAGTTGTTAAATTGTTCTTAATCTGGTATGTATCTATTAACTTGCACAATAAAGTATTGCCCTGTTGAGAAGATAAATAGCTTTCTCCATATAATCCCAATTTGCATTCATCGGAAGTTAACGCCATACTGATTCCGCTTGACGTTATTGTCACTTGATTAAGGTCGACCTCTTCCGAAGATGTGATTAATGGTGTTTTACCAGTTGAAACCAAGTTAGCTCTGTTAATAACAGTCTTTTGTGCATCAGAATCAATATACAGATCGGTGAATGTTTTTCCGTATCCGTTAAAAATAAAGCAACCTATATTATCTCCTATCTCGAGAGACATATCGTTTAAATCCGTACATTTATCTGATACTAAAATTGCAATATTCTTAGAATCACACGAAATAGCACCAATAACCATATCAGAATTTGATGCATAAACCATTACCGTATCCATATCGTTGAATGCATTGCTTCCAAGACTTGTAACACAATCAGAAAGGAAAATATAATCTATCTGTGGGCAATTTAAAAATGCTCTATCACCAATTGTTGTTACCCCAGCCATAGTTACAAGAGAAAGCTTAGAACAACCGTTAAATGTATCAGCAGGAATTTCAGTAATAAAATCTGAAAGAACAATGCCGGTAACTATATCTTTTTTCTCTTTAAAGGCATTACCGTCTAAACCAACAACCTTTACTACACTCTTCGTACCATCAAGATTATCGATTGTATGATATTCTGGAATGAAAACAGTACTTTCAGTTCCGTGATATCCTGTTACTATACCGTCTTTGCTAATTTCAAGACCTTCTGTCTCACCTGCTTTAGAAAGAACATATTCTTCAACGGAGTACGGAATCTCAAAAGAGATTACACCAATCTGTCTATCGTCATAATTTGCTGAAGAATAAGAATAGTCCTCAAAATTATGTATTTCGTCATCCATTACTGTATATGTTGAGACAAAGTACGAAGCTGTTTTAATGTCATAGCCTACTATAGCAAAAACATGGGCCGTGCCAGCTTTTACAAGACGATGATAACCTGTTTTGGTATTGCTTGTTGTATAAGTAATTGATTCTTTGACAGATTCTTCAGTACTATAAGTTACAGCAGAAGAATAGGTATCGCTGGTTGATGTTGTAGATGACAATCCTTGAGAAGAAGATTCATCACCAGTCTTAATATAGGATTTGCCATAACCATATTCGGCAGCTATCTTTTCAGAAATGGTGTTTGAAATACTTTCTTCTTCGCTTACAGTCTTACTGCCACCATATGAACTGTTTTTATTCCATCCGCCTACACTCACGGTATCAGTTCCAGTGTGCGTGATGGTGCCTGTCTGAGTATTTGTTCCATCATCGGTTTCTGTACCTGTTTTAGATGCTGTTGTTTCTGTTTTTGAACCTTCATACCCTAAACCAGCACCAATACCGAACTCTGCTTCGGCACCTACATTAAATACTTCAACATTCACTCCCGCTGACTCTGATACCTTGTAATTGATGTCTAATTCCGCACTTTGCTTATGAGTTTTAGATTCAGTTCCATCTTCGGTATCATATGTTTTAGTATTATCGGTTTCCGTCGTTAAGTCATATGTCTCTGTTGAATCGTATGTAGTAGTTGTTGTAGAACCGGATTTGCCACTACTTACAAGCCAATTTTCGTTATCGGTTACACAAATAGTTTTGGCATCCGTTTCACTAAATCCTTGTTCTTTGAGGTAATTCTCGTTAACCGTTACTGTATCTGACCAACCGTTTGAAAGAGACCATTGAGACGAATTAGTTGTTGCATTTGCAACATTTTTAGAATACTGCTCCATTAATGTCTTATCGGTTTTAACGGTATATTCTCTGGTAATTGTTCTGCTTACACCCTCTGAATTTATATATCCAAAATCTTCGATTGTGTATAACGGAACATTTTCAATACGTCCTATTTCATAAGTAAACAAAATTGTGTTTGTTGTATCATCTTCAACAATGATCGGATCTTTCAAGTCACTTTTTGTCCACGCTTTATTTCTTTCACTTAACCAGTTTGCAGTATACAGTTTATTACCTGTTGTTCCAACCGGTATATTTTTGTATATATCGCCTTCTTCGTCAGACCAACCAACAAAAATGTATCCATCAAACTTAGGGTTAGGTAAAGTGGTGTTTTTATCAGTTGTGTAGGTTATTTCACTAACTTGAGCCAAATCCGAATTAAACTGAACCGTATACTCAACTTTTTCCCAATGTGCATATAATTCGATATTCCCTTCTGTCCCCACAGGAATAGTCTTTATATTTTGAGCATTTGTGCCGGACGGTAAATCATACCATCCCAAAAATCTATAGCCTTCTGCATTTAGATTTGAAAGTTTCAAACCATCTTCTTTTGTGTAAGTGGGGGGATTATCATTTTCTATTTCAAGTCCCGCAAGATATGCATCATTATTTGCCACATTATATGTAATAGCATACTCTGTCTTCTTTAATACAGGTACTATTTCCTGAGCCACCAACACTTCTTTACAAACTGAACAATGTGATCCTTCGGTAAGGCCTGTTGTTGTATATGTAGGTGCAACAGCCGGATCAATAACTGGCGTGTGTCCATAAGACTTGATTACAGTGTCTTCAAGGTTCAACTCATCAGCACCTTCTGCGTCACTGAAGTACTTATCACAAGATGCGCAGTACCAATATGCAATATTACCATCTGTTGTGCAGGTTGCATTTTTAGCTGAGGTAGCAACCATAATGTGCTTACATTTAACGAGTCCAGGCAATAATTCAGCAGAATCCTCATATCCACCCGCCATATACCTACGGAGACGTCTTGTATCCTTTGAGTTTACAACTCCGTCAGCATTAACATCTGCAGCATATTCATTAATAGTGATATCGTAACCGCCTGCAATAAACTGTCTCATAAGACGTGTGTCCTTGGAATTATGCACACCATCTTCGTATAAATCACCGGGAATGTAATCAAGAACCACAACTTTACCGTTTGTGATATCTAAAACCAAGTCTTTTTCATTGTTGAAAATATCACCTGAGCGGTAGGATAAATCTACATTAAGATTATTATTCTTTTCTGCAGTATCTGAAACTTTAAATGTCAAAGTCAAGACTATACCATCAGCTGTAGCTTCATAATTTTCAGAGTCCCATGTAAAATTACAAGGGTTTGTAAATGTACCGGGCTTTGTAAAATCCAGACCAGAAAAAGCTGAACCGCTAACAGCATTAATCAAAGTCAGATCTGAGCTATATGAAAGCTTAAAGGTTGCACCGGCAACACCAGGATTACCGGTTATTTTTACATTTACATCAACAGTTGCTCCGACTGCAGCTGTTACAGTATCAACTTTTAAAGTTACATCTGCTGTACCTGCTGCAAATACACTGATAGGTGCACAAGTCAACACAAGAACTACTGCCAAGAGCAATGATATAATTCTTTTTTTCACTTGTAATCATCCTCCAATCGTTATTTTACAGTGATTGTACCGTTTATAACATCAAAATCAACATCGTCCCAATCATTGTTGAATATATCGCCGCTACGATATGAACAATTAACGTTATATGTATCGCCTGATTTTGCATTTGACGGTACAACAAATGTCAGATAAAGAATTGTACCATCCGCAGTAGCTTCACCACTTTCAGAGTCCCAGATAAAGTTACACGGGCTCACAAACTTACCGGGATTGCTATACTGAAGCGCTGAAAAAGCTTCACCACTACTTGCACCTGAAAGAGTCAACGCTGTATCGTAGGATACTGTAACGGTTGCACCTGCAACACCGGGATTGTTCTTTACAACAACAGGAACCTGAACTGTCTGACCTGCTTGAGCAGTAACATTTGTGACAATCATTACCGGATCTGTTATTTCAGTATATGTTGCAACTACAACTATGCTTGATGTTATATTGCTGAACTCTTTGTCCCAACCTGCAAAAACATATCCTGTTCTTTCAGGTACAGAAGGTGCAGTTGCGGATTTGCCGGATTCTACAGTTTCGGATTTTAATACTGTACCGTCATAATCCTTGAACACTACTGTGAATGATGTCGGTTCAGGAGAATCAACTATGACACCGACATAACCAGCATCTATCTTTGTGTTATCAGAAAGAACAATCCATAGATGATAGTTTTCATCAACATAGCTGTCAATAACACTTACACCGTCTTTACCGACAGCACCAGCTACACCGCTTTCGCCTTTTTCACCGGCAGCCTTGATACCTGTATCACTGTCGCCAATCCACCAGTTGCCATTCTTTATATAGGGAGTTTTACCATCTGTGCCTTTGTCACCTTTATCACCCTTTGTGCCCTGAGGACCTATAAGCGATGCGAGCCATTCCTGAAGAGTACCTTTGTAACCGTTATCTACTGCTATTTCATAGGCTGACTTACCGTCCGAACCTGTTGCGCCGGTAGCACCTTTATCACCTTTATCACCCTTAACACCCTGAGGACCTACAAGCGATGTGAGCCACTCTGCTAAAGAACCTTTATAACCATTTTCAACTGCTATTTCATATGCTGATTTACCGTTCAAACCAGTTGAACCGACATCGCCCTTGTCACCTTTCTCGCCTTTGACACCCTGAGGACCTATGAGTGATTCAAGCCATTCAGCTTCAGTTCCTTTGTAGCCGTTTTCAACAGCTACTTCATAAGCAGACTTACCATTTTCACCTACTTCACCAACAAGAGAAGCAAGCCATTCTGTTAAAGTGCCTTCAAAACCATTTTCAACTGCAAGTTCATATGCTGATTTACCTGTTCGTCCTGCAAGCGAAGCGATCCACTCTTCTTCAGAACCCTTATAACCATGTTCACAAGCAATTTCATACGCTGACTTACCGTCTTTACCAGATTCACCGACGAGAGTAAGCAACCATTCCTGAACTGTTCCCTTGTAGCCATTTTCAACTGCTACTTCATAAGCAGACTTACCGTTTTCGCCGCCAACACCGGGAACGCCCTGTGCACCGACAAGAGAAGCAAGCCATTCTGTTACACTGCCCTTGAAACCGTTTTCAACTGCTACTTCATAAGCTGATTTACCAGATGAACCAGTATCACCTTTGTCACCCTTAACACCCTGAGGACCTACAAGTGTGTCAAGCCATTCGGACAGTGAGCCTTTAAATCCATTATCTACAGCAAGTTCATAAGCGGATTTTCCGTTTATGCCGGTTGTATTGTTTTCGCCTCTAAGAGAATCTAACCATTCTTCTTCTGTACCTTTATAGCCCTTATCAACAGCTATTTCATAAGCAGATTTACCTGTAGCACCGGGGTCACCTTTATCGCCCTTGTCACCCTTTTCGCCTTGGATGCCTTGTGCACCGGTGTCGCCTTTATCGCCCTTGTCACACTTTTCGCCTTGGATGCCTTGTGCGCCAGTGTCGCCTTTATCGCCTTTGTCACCCTTTTCGCCTTGGATGCCCTGTGCACCGGTGTCGCCTTTATCGCCCTTGTCACCCTTTTCGCCTTGGATGCCCTGTGCGCCAGTGTCGCCTTTATCGCCTTTAAGCGAATTCAGCCATTCGTCAATTGTACCTTCAAAACCGTTTTCAACAGCAAGTTCATATGCGGATTTGCCATTTATGCCAGTTGAATTGTTTTCGCCTTTAAGAGAATCTAACCATTCTTCTTCTGTACCGGTATAGCCCTTATCTACTGCTATTTCATAAGCTGATTTACCGTTGTCACCTTTAAGGCCTGTGGGACCAACCAAAGTTTCAAGCCAGTCTTTCTTTGTACCTTTAAAACCATTATCTACAGCTATTTCGTAAGCTGACTTTCCATTTGCACCTGTTTCACCAACAAGAGAAGCAAGCCATTCAATTTCTGTGCCTTCATATCCGTTATCTACAGCTATTTCGTAAGCTGATTTTCCATTTGCACCTGCCAATGAACGAAGCCATTCAATTTCTGTACCTTCATAGCCGTTGTCTACAGCAAGTTCATAGGCAGATTTACCATCTTTAATACCTAAAAGATTTTTAAACCATTGCTGGATTGTAGTACAACATTTTTTCTTAACTGAATCTGCATACGCATATGTTTCTTCAGTAGTTTCTAAACTAATACAATCTTCAGACTTTTTTCCTATAAGTGATGTTACCCACTCCTCAGGAGAACCTGAATAACCATACTCCACAGCAGATGAATACGGTGATTTCGTACCGTCTTCATTTGATTTTTTAGCATTTCTTTTCAGATTGCTGCTTGATATTTTCGTGAGCCATTCGGAAAGAGAACCATCATATCCATTTTTACAGGCAATATCATAAACGGATGTCGTGATCTTCGATCCTGTTTCATCAACAAAAAGCGAAACCCACTGTTCTTCCGTACCTTCGAATCCGTTGGCGACTGCCTCTTCATATGAAGTAGTACCTACTTCGCCCAAATGCTTCTGATCTCCGGTTTCTGCAGCTAACGAACCAAGCATCTGCATTTCGCTTCCGCTATAGCCCAACTTTGTCGCTTTTGCATACGGAGATGCAGCATTAGCAATCATTACAAAACCTGCAATAATTGCTAATGCCAGCAAAACAGATAGCATTGCCGTCAGTTTGTTCTTTTTGACTTTCATAATTCAAAACCTCTCTTTTGTTTTGTTTTAAAAAACTATAACACATATTTTTTCATTTTTTTGCCAATCGGTACAGAAACAGGTTTTAGGGGTATGAAAAGTTGTGAAGCACTATGTCAACACCTTGCAAAGAGTCGGAAAAAGCAATATAATAGCATATATCAACTAAAAACGGAGATAAAAAATGCGAATTGCTGTATGTGATGACAACAGAATAATACTTGACGAAATATCTGCAATGCTGGATGAATATCTGGAAAACTCAAAGGTTAAAATTTCTTATTCCTGCTTTAAGAGTTACAGAGATATTTCAGACAGTATTGATGATTTTGATTTATTTCTGCTTGATTACCGTATGGATGATTACAGCGCAAAATCAAATGAACCCAGCGGTATGGAGTTTGCCAAATCTCTCCGTGAGAAATACGGCAATTCCAAAACAGTAATATTCATCACCGCTTACCCCGAAATAGTTTATGATGCATTTGAGGTGCGGGCTTATAGATTCATACCCAAGCCCATCATCAAAGAAAAGGTTTTCAGAGCGATTGACGATTACTTGGCATCTCACACTGACACAGATATGTTGTTGGTTAAAACAAATGACGAAGTAAATGTTATTAATATCAATGACATTTATTACCTTGAAGTTTCACGTAAAGATACTTTCATTTATTTCAAAGATAGTTGCATTAAATGCAGACGCACCATAACTTCTTTTGAAAAAGAGCTTGAGACGTATGGCTTTATGCGTGTTCACCGCTCGTTTATTATCAACACACGCCGTATTGTATCTTTTGATACACGCACAGCTAAGTTAGACAACGGTGAAAAGATATTTATAAGCCAGAAGAAATACCCTGAGCTTTGCGAAGCCTATCTCAAAAACAACAAGAAATAACAGGTGAGATAAATGAACATTGCCGTGCTTTGTGTTACGGAGCTTTTTAAAAATGCTTCGGGATTTTTTACCGGCGCATTTTTACTTAAAAGACTTTTCGGTTATGATACAAAAATTAAAAAAGCAGCATTTGTCGTTACAGCTTTTGTATTTGCTGTAGCTTCACTGCTGCCTTTTGCTGTTTTTGAAGATACTTATGCTGCCGCAGATGTATGCGACATAGTTACAATGATTGGCTTTATTGTCTTTCCTTATCTTTGCTTTTCATCGAGAAAAAAGCTGACATTTCTATGGTATGGCATTATTCTTAATTCTACGGCGGACTTTACAGTTTTAATTTTAAGTGTTATTTTCGGACGAGTCTCACAAACAATAACAAACCTGCAATATATTCTGATTTATATACTGTGTATCATCGCTGCGGCTATATTGACTTCAAGGCGAACCGTTACATACACGGGTAATTTCTTTGACCGTATACCCACAGCAGTTTATATCATAATTCTCATCGCAGACCTTGCAACTTACTATGCGGTAACACTAACAAGAGATTCCAATTATATCGAATCGGTTGCAAATATACTGCTTGTTGCTTCTGCCGTTCTTGTTGTAGGCTGTATCGTTTACATAGTGTACAAATATTTTTCCGCTTCGGAGAAGCAGCAGAACATACAGATGCTTCTTGATTCTCAGGTTATGCATAACGAAGAAATTATAAAAAGCAATACTGATATCCGCAGATTCAGACACGACTACATAAACAATATTTTTGCCCTGAGTACATTAATTGACCAGAACAAAATAGAAGAGGCAAAAGAATATCTGGCTAAAATGAATGAAATCCCCGCTCTGATCCAAAGCGGATATGCAACCGGTAATTATCTGGCAGATGCAATAATCACGAGCAAAGCTGCTACGGCAAAAGACAAGGGTCTTGCAATAGAATTTGAAGGCACTATTCCTTCAAGCGGAATCAGCAATAACGATATCTGCACAATACTTGCAAATGCTTTGGACAACGCTGTTTTTAATTCACCGCAAGGAAGTATTACTCCTATAACAATCGGTTCTGTTGAACAAAACAACGGTTGTATATTAACTGTTTCCAATCCCGTTTCAAAACAAGTCGAGATTAAAAACAACAAAATTCAAACCTCCAAAAAGGATAAAACGAACCACGGCTTCGGGCTTGATAACATAAAAGCTGTTGCAAGAGAATACAACGGTTTTGTAAACTTGACTTGTGAGAATAATCTATTTATAATTGAAATCGGACTGATGTTTAAAGAGGAGAATTCTTATGATAAAGCAGTACAAATCTTTGAATAAAATTATCTCTGTAATACTGGCAGTGCTCATTTCGCTTGGAGTACTGCCTTTTTATACTTTTGCACAGGATGATGTCGAAAGCTATCTGACTTATTCTGTAACAGCTGACGGAATAACCATTACCGATTGTGACACATCATTATCGGGTGATGTTGTTTTGCCTGATACCATTGATAGTCTGCCCGTAACAGTAATTGGTAAACAGGCTTTCCGAAGCTGTTCAAAAATAACAGCTATCACGCTTCCTTCAAGCGTCAAAGCAATAGAAATGCAAGCTTTTTCCTACTGTAGTGCACTTGAAAGTGTTACTCTGAACGAAGGACTTGAAACACTGGAAACATATGTTTTTGAATCCAGCAGTAAGCTGACTGATATACATATACCTGCATCCTTGACAACAATTCCGCAAAGAGCTTTTCAGGACAGTTCGGTTGTAAAATTCACAGTTTCTGCGGACAATGCAAATTACACTACTGACAGTTACGGTGTTTTGTACTCCAAGGATATGACAAAGCTGCTCCAGTACCCCACAGCAAACGAAGCAACATCATACACTATTCCCGAAGGTGTAACAGATATTTTATCTTACGCATTTTTCGGCTCAAAAAAGCTCACTTCGGTAACAATTCCCGAAACAGTTATTAATATTGAAGAGCAAGCCTTTCGCAGTTGCAACAGATTATCTTCAATTGTTATTCCCGACAGCACAGAAACTATCGGCAGTTATGCTTTTCAGGGAACGGGAATAGAATCAGTTCATATCGGTTCAGGTGTAAAAAGCATTGGTGACCGTGCTTTTGATTATTGCACTAAGCTTAAAAGTGCTACCGTAAGTGAAGGAAATGCATACTTTTTTTCTGATTCAAACGGTATAATTTACGATAAAACCAACGGAGTTATTTCCGTTCTGCCACAAAGGCTCTCGTTACAAATATATAATGTACCCGACGGAATAACCGAAATTGCCGATATAACATTACCGTCATCCCTTACAGAATTGAACATTCCTGCAAGCGTAACAAAGTTTGATAAATACTGCGTTGCAGATTGCAATAAACTTAAAAGCATAACAGTCGATACGGCAAATAATAAATATAGCAGTGATTCACAGGGTATACTGTATGACGAATTTAAAGTAAACCTTATTCTTTGCCCTCCCGCTACGGAAAACACGAGCATAAAGATTCCCTACGGTGTTGAATCAATAAACGGCAGTTCTTTCAAAAGCTGCACTAATCTAAAAGAAATAACAATCCCCCGAAGTGTAACAGGAATCGGTGTGGATGCATTCAAGGATTGTACAGCACTTGAAACTGTCAATTTCACAGGCACAGAAGCCCAGTGGAATAACATCAAATTCAGCAGCGGAAACAGCGCATCAACATCGCTCGACATTAATTTTAATGTTGCCGATCCGAGTGAAGCACCGCTTGAAGGCACGGAGAGTTGGTTCACCTACAGAACAGCAGATGGCCAGGCTACCATAACCGACGTTGACCCCTCTGCCGAAGGTGAGCTTATCATACCGTCAGAAATATTCGGTTGTCCTGTAATTGCTGTTGCTGAAAACGCTTTTAACGGTGTTGATAAAATAACATCAGTATATATTCCTGCAAGCCTTATTTCTCTCAACGATATTGCCGAAGCAAAATACACCGTTGACGAAAACAATCCCGTTTATTCAAGCGACGAAAACGGAATATTATTCAATAAAGACAAAACAGAATTAATTAAATATTCTTATAAAATCTCCAACGAGCAATATGTTATGCCTGACAGCGTAAACACCATCGCACACAACGCATTTTACAGATGCACTAAGATTAAAACGCTTAATCTTTCCGACGGTATTACAACTATTCAGGGCAACACCTTTACCTACTGTAGCTTTGACAGCGTTACAATACCTGACACGGTAACTGTTCTTGAAAGCGATGCATTCAGCAACTGTTCGTTCAGCGAACTTTATATCGGTAAAGGTGTTGAAAAAATATATTCATCAAACAGTAAAGCGCCTGCTTTCTACAACATCAGAAACCTAAAGTCAATAACTGTTTCACCCGACAATCAATTTTTCTGCAATGATGAAAACGGTGTACTTTACACCAAGGATATGAAATCATTACTGCTTTATCCGCAAGGCAGCACAATTGAAAACTTCACTGTTCCTGCTGCCGTTGAAAATATAGCTTCACCGTTCGGAACAATCGAAGCAGGCGGTGCAATTACAAACCTGAAAGTTCTCAACATTTCAGAAAATGTAAAAGAAATCAGCAGTAATTTCAAGTATGTAACATCTCTCGAAAAAATTAATGTAAGTGAAAACAATTACCATTACAGCAGTAATGAACACGGTATGCTTTTTGATAAAAACAAAACAGTGCTTATCAGCGTACCTGCCGCTTGCAGTATTAAAAACTACACTATACCAAACACGGTCACAGACATCGGAAACGCTTTTTACGGTTGCACAGGAATAGAAAATATTACAATTCCTGATTCGGTTACATCCTGGTCACTTGAAGCATTTTCAGGGTGCAAAAATCTTAAGTCCATCAAGCTTTCATCGGGACTTATTAATATCCCAACCAAGGCATTCCAGAACTGCCGTAATCTTGAGAGTATTATTATCCCGAACTCAATAATAAGCATTGATGGAATGGCATTTGCTTACTGCTCTAGCCTTAAGGATGTTTACTACACCGGTTCACAGGCTAACTGGAACGATATAATAATCAACGAAACATATAACCAAAATCTGATCAATGCACAAGTACACTTCAACTACGGTGCTGTTACGGGTGAATGCGGTGAAAATGCAAGCTGGAGCTTTAACGAAATTACAAAAACACTTACAATCAGCGGCGACGGTGATATAGACGAAAAGCCGAGCTTTGAAGAATACGGCTGGTACAGCTTTAAGGACAGCATTTCATTTGTTGAAATTATTGACAGCGTAGCAAACGTGTCTGCAAACGCATTCAGCGGTTGTAAAAATCTCAAAGAAGTTTATCTTGGCAAAAGTGTATCAAGCGTTTGGGAAAATTCCTTTGCCGATTGCTCTTCTCTTTTAGTGTTCACATCACACACCGACAATATTGCAATTGCAGACAGTGCCTTTATCGGTTGCAACGAAAAGCTTACCTTTATCTGCCCGTCAAAGAGCAATCTTGCTTCTGCCGCACCTAACAATGCAAAATGTATAACCGTAAGCTTTGATGAAGAAAACAGTATTCTTAAATTCAACGGCGAACTGACAGTTTACTCCGGTCCTCAATATGCTTTTCTCAGCATATTCCTCAATGAGCATCTGAATGCAAGCTACATATATTTTGAGAAAATTATTTTTGACGGTGTCGGCCCAGATGTTATTCTTCCTAATTTTGAGGGTGCTGACAGCACTGCAAATTCTCTTACTTTAACAAACCTTTATGTAAACCTTGCAGTTGTCAAAGGTGACTCACAGGAAAACATAACTTTCGAAGAAATGCTCGAGCTTCTTGAAAGCGGAGATTATGATGCGTTCAAATACATAATCGAATCCGACAATATGAACGGCGAAAAAACCTTTATGCAAAAGGTTGAAGATTTCTTTGTCAATATCAGTGAAAATGCTTTGCGTGCAATCTCAAGTGTAATCAACTTTATCGCAAAGCTTTTCAGAAAAAAATAAAACATCACCAAACCCACTTAAACATCCCGATACTTTTCCTTTACAGAAAAGCGTCAGGATGTTTTTATAATTATTGTTCATTTTTATTTTCTGTACCTCTAAAACTGCTTTCTGTACCCTTTGACAAAATTTAGTGGAATTTTGTGCTACACTGTAAAAATAGTAAATGCTGTTATCAAAAATATATTACATCAACAAAGGAAATGATAGAATGAATGATAAAATGAACATCAACAAAACAAAATACCGTTATTTTATGGACTGTTTTGATTTGTCAAAAAAAAGAACAGCTATAAGATATACAATTCCTGTTGACAAAGCACCGCCTTCACCTGAGGGTTTTTACAACAGAGATTATCCTGTTGTTGATATTTCTAACAAGAAATTTGTTGATATGATTGAAAAAACAGCAAAAGCATTAATTGCCTTAGGTGTGAAAAAAGGTGATTATGTTATTATGTGTTCATCTAATGTTCCCGAAATGCTTTATATGGATTATGCACTGAATAAAATCGGTGCCATCCCCAATTATGTTTACCCCAACATAACGGTTGACGAAATGAGATTTTATTTAAGCGAAATAGAAACACATTACATATATATGCTTGACGAACCTGAAATAAGAAATATGGTTCTTGAAAGTATTGACGGATTTGACATAAAAGCAGTAATTGCTTCAAGTGTATTGGAATCATTTCCTGCAATGTTTAAGAAAATTGCAAGATTGAAAAATGGGAAAACAAACTTTCGCGAATCAGATTTAGTTATAAAATGGTCCGATTTCATAAATGGTGGTAAATTCATTAAGAAAGTTGAAGAGAATCCTTATATTAAAAACGATACTTGTTCTATAGTACATAGCAGTGGTACATCAAAAACTCCAAAAGCAATAATGGAAACAAATGAGAATGTGAATGCCATATCAAGAATTTACGATATAGTAGATTTTAAATATGTCAAGAATAACATTGCATTACAAACTATACCGCATTTTGTAGAATATGGTAAAACCACAAATCATACCTACCTTTGCCATAATGTCATAATAGTTTTTATCCCTGAAATGAATCCGAAAAACTTTTACGATTTAATTGAGAAATTCAAACCGCATTACAGTTATTCCACGCCTTCACATATTCGAGAGTTAGTTAAGAGACCAGTTGATATGAGCAACTCTATTTTAATCGTTGTTGGCGGAGATGCTTTTGATGATATAGAATTAAAAGCATACAAATATATGAAAGAGAATAATTCTAATGCCCTTATTTATCAGGGATACGGTTCATCAGAAATGAGTGCCGTAACAATGTTTAACTTGCCCAATGCTCATAAGGTTGGCTCTCTAGGTAAACCGGCAGGCGATGTAAAGGCAAAAATCGTCGAAGTAGATACATTTGATGAAATAACCACACCATATACTGTTGGTGAATTATGCCTTACAGGTCCAGGTGTAACAAAAGGATATGCAGGAAATAGCACTTCAGAAACTGCTGAAGTTTTCAAAATTCATCCTGATGGAAATATTTGGGTTCATATGGGTGATTTAGCTTATTTTGATGAAGACGGTTTCTATTTTTATGAGGGAAGAATTAAAAATGTTATTGCCAGAAAATCCTTTAAATTTGCACCAAAAGAAATAGAAGATGTGATTTTAAAACATCCATATGTTAAGCAATGTGTTATAGTTGGTAAATATGATAAAGAAGAGGGACAAGTACCAAGTGCACACATAGTTTTAAGTGATAATTCCAATGCTCAGCAAACTTTAAAGGAAATAATTGAGTTGGTTAATAATGAAATCCAAGAGTTTCACAGACCAACAATATATAAAATCTGTAAATCTATTATCACCACAAGAAACAACAAGGTAAATATAAATGCTTTAAAATTAGAAGATATAGCAACATTATTCCCTGGTGTTAACGGAGCCAGTATTTGTATTTCGGAAAGCAACGATTACGACTATGATTTGACTATGTATTGTAACGATGTGATCGATGTTAATTCAGCAATCCATTTCATTGAGCATATTGGTAAAAACGAAAAAGTTCTTAATGGCTCTATAAAATACATAATTTCAAAAGAAGTCACAACAGATATTTATCACAGCACAAACGCACTGTAAAACGTGCTATAACATTAAGCCGTATTTCTTCGCTAAAGGAAGAAGTGTCGGGATATTTTTTATAATACTTTTCCAATTCCGGATTTTCTATACCCCTAAAACCGTTTTCTGTACCATTTGACAAAATTCAGTAAAATTTTGTGCTACACTGTAATCAAGCGTTATAAAGAAAGAGGTTTTACTATGAAACAGATCAAGAAAATCATTTCAACCATTATGAGTATTATACTGCTCATATCTGCGACACCAGTGCTTTTCGCAAGTGCCCAACCTTATGACGATAACCTTGAGCATTATCAAAGCGGTATGTGGGAGTACACACTTGAAGACGGTGAAGCCTGCATCACAGGACTTTATCCTAAAGAAGAACTTACAGGTACCGTTGCTGTTCCCGAAACTCTTGACGGATATCCTGTAACGGAAATCGACTGGATTTACTACTGGGGTGATGATATTACCCTTTATATCCCCGCAAGCATTGAATTTCTCAACACCTCTTACGGTTTGCTCGGCGGAACCATATCGGATGTTGAAATAAATAAAGATAATCCCGTATACATAGCTGTAGATGGCGTTATCTACACTAAAAACATGGAAGCGCTGATTTCATATCTTCCCAACGGTCCCGAAACCTATACCGTACCTAACGGTGTAAGTGGAATAGGTGCAAGTGCATTTATTAACAACTACTCTATTGAACACATTATTCTGCCAGAAAGTCTTGAATGCATCGGAGAATCAGCTTTTGAGGAGTGTCCTAATCTGGAAACGATTGAGGTTAATGACAGCCTCGCCGAAATATTGAAATATGCGTTTAACGGTTGCTATGCACTGAAAAGCTTTTATGTACCTGCAAGTCTAACTTCAATAGACGAATTTGTCTTCAACAACTGCTACTCACTTCAAAACATAGATGTTGAAAATGAAAATACTGTTTATTCAAGCGAAGACGGTGTACTGTACAACAAAGACAAAACTACGCTCATCAGATTCCCTGAAGGTAAATCACTTACAGGCTGGTGCTTTCCTTCAAGCGTAACAGCTATAGGCCATTCCGGATTTTACGGCTGCGAAATGAAAAGCATTGTCATTCCGGAAAACATTGAAACCATAGGAAAGCTTGCCTTCAGTTCATGTTACCTCCTTGAGAGCGTCACATTTGCTGAAAACTCTTCACTTGATACAGTCTGTGAGTTCGCTTTCAGCGACTGCGGCAGCCTTAAAATCTTAGAGCTTCCCGAAGGGCTTACTACAATCGGATTCTGTGCTTTTGAGTGGGCAGGAATTGAAAAGATTTACATTCCGCAGAGTGTAAATTCTATTGACTCGTTTGCTGCACAAAACGGTAATCTCAGCGATGTTTACTATGCCGGTACAAGATCACAGTGGTCCAATATTATTACAAAAGATACGGATACTTTCTATTACGGTGATGATGAATCTCAATTGGAGAATGCCCACATTCATTATAACGCTGAGCCCGATCAACTTTATTCGGCCTCCTTCTTCCAAAGCATAATCGACTTCTTCATGTCACTGTTTGAATTAATATTCAGCATCTTCATTTAAGTAACCCATTCCATTTGATAAAGGAACAAAAAGGCCCTGAACGCGCGGCGGAGGTTGCGGCTTTAATTCCTCCGCTGCACCAAAGGGCAGAAAGGTTGTATAAAAAATATGTGGGTTGTTTTCGCACCATTTTTATTACCGTTACTACCTTTGGCATATCTCAACGAATACATTCCTGAGATAATCACACCAATAATGAATTTCTTTAATGATTTTCTCCTACTCTTCATGTAACGCTGACAAAGTCTAAATGCACAACACATTTTGACTTTTGTTACAACAAGATACGAAAATAGCATTATTAACATTATTTATAGCAACAGCCCGCAGGCATCAAAATCTGCGGGCTGTAATCATATCATCTTGAAATATTTGAGAGCATCAACAATTGCGTCTTCTTTTTCTTTCGGGCAATTGGGGACACGATGTCCTTCTTTACCCTTATGATAGTTCTCTCTTTCGATAATGCCATATTTCGTTTTTGTCTGGGCGATATACAAAGAAGAGACATTAAGTCCGAACTTTTTGAACGCATAATCCTTGATTTCTTGGTATGTTGCTTTGGTTTCTGCTGCGGTAACATCAAGCTCATCAAGGTCCAAATCAATGTCGATATGTGCATCGGGTTTGCGTTGGGACAACTGAACAACTACTTCCACGTGATGAGTGAACGGGAACATATCGACGGGTTTGATTTTGCTAACTTTATAGCCGTTATCGGTAAGGTAGCGCAAATCGCGGGCAAGGGTTTCGGGATTACAGGAGATGTAGACGATTTTTTCGGGAGCAAGAGTTATTATGCTTGAAAGGAAGCGTTTATCACTGCCGGCTCTCGGAGGGTCCATAAAGACAACATCTGCTTTTTCTCCCTGCGCCGCCATATCACGCATAAACCGGCCTGCATCGGCGCAAACAAACTTTATATTTTGCACACTATTTCTCTGCGCATTTGCTTTTGCATCACGCACTGCGGCAGCATTGAGCTCCGCACCTATAACTTCTCCGGCGGTTTTGGCGGCAATTATGCCGATTGTACCTGTTCCGCAGTAGGCATCAATTACTCGCTCCCTGCCGGTAAGCCCTGCGTATTCGACTGCTAAAGAATAGAGCTTCTCGGTTTGGGCCGGATTAATCTGATAAAAAGAATTTGGAGAAATGCGGAAAGTACAGCCGCAGAGGCTATCCTCAATATGGCCGCTGCCGTGAATTGTTTTATTTATGTCCCCAAGAACCAAATTAGTGTGCTTGGAATTTATATTCTGCACTATTGTTGTTATTTCGGGATGTGCTTTAAGAATTGCACCCACAAAATTATTCTTTGAGGGAAAAACAGAGCTTGCAGTTACAAGCACCACCATAATCTGACCGCTGTTATAGCCTTTGCGAACAAGCACATGGCGCAAAAAGCCCGTACCCGTATCCTCGTTATAGGGTCTGAGCTTGAATTTCGGCAGGAGATTCCGGATAGTTACAATAATTTCATCCGCTTTTTCGTCCTCAATCATACAGCTATCCACATTGACTATGCGGTGGCTGCTGCTCTGATAGACACCGGAAATTATTTTACCTCCCTTTGTTGTGCCGAAGGCCGCCTGCACCTTGCAGCGATAGTGATAAGGATTTTCCATGCCGACAATTTTGCCAACTCTGCCGTAAATGCCAACTAACTTTTCCACCTTAGCCTGCTTAAACTTTAGCTGGCGTGAATAATCCATATTTTGCAGCTGACATCCGCCGCATTTTTTTGCAAGGGGGCAAGGTTTATTCTGTGCCACGGTTTTACCTCATTTATATCTTTAATATTCGTTTTGCGTTTTCCCATAAAATAAGCTGTTTTTCTTCTTCGGTCAAGGGCAGGGATTTTAGTATTTCAATTTCTTTATCCGCTCTGCTCCACGGAGAATCCGAGCCGAAAAGGATTTTATCCGCACCGTGATTTTTAACAATGCGCAAAAACTGATCATTAGAGTAAAGCTCCAAACCCATAGAGGTATCAAGATAAACATCTCTGCCGACTATATATTCTTCAACCTCATCCCACATAAAGGAACTGCCGAGATGAGCCAAAACAAAAGTGCCTCCTTCAATTCTGTCAAGCATTTTTGCAAAGCGTTCCGGATTTGAATGGAAAGGCTCAGGCATACCGGGGTCAAAGCCTGCATGGTGAAGCACGATTAAACCCTTTGAAAAGGCATAATCGTAAATTTTGAGCATACGCTCCTCTTCGGGATAAAAGCGCTGATACTCCGCATGGAGCTTTATTCCTTTAAGTTTCAAAGAGCTGACAAAATCAATATCTCGCTTATAATCGTCAGTTTCAGGGTGTATACCGCCGAAAGCGATAATTTTTTCGCTCTGTGCATTGGCTGCCCATGTGTTTGTTGTTGCGGTTTGACTGGGTTTTGTGACTACAGGCTGAATAACGCTTATATCTACGCCCCATTTATTCATATGCTCAATGAGGCTATTCGCTGTCATTTCGGTACAAGCCTTATAGGGATGACCGAAATGAACGGTACTGTCTTCGAGAGACTTTTTAGCTCTCGGCGCCAGCGCATCGGGGAAAATATGAGTATGAAAATCTATAACCATAGCCTTTTAGTTCCTATTATTTAACTCCGCTTATTCTAAAGCCATATTCGTAAGTTTTGTATGGGTGGAGAATATACGGCTCACGCAGACACGCATAGCCCGGCATATCGCCGCCGACGCCGCAGGAGCAGCCGTCAATGCCGACGGAAACATAATCCTCATCCTCAAGCTCATAGAGGTGCTTTGCCTTTTCCAGGCGTTCCTGGCTGTAGTTACGGGCATTAAATTCAAAGCAGCCGCCGTCAAGAGCATCGAAGCAGAAGCCTCTGCCCTCATTATCCGTTAGCTTCAGGCTGCGCACATCAACACGGGTGCCGTTTTCCTGAGGACGCATATATCGGTGCTCAAGCCCCTCGATATCGGCATAGTGGCGTTCAATCTTTGCGCCTGTTTTACGGTCGCAATAGCACTCGTGCGGACCTCTGCCATACCATTCAACATTCTGCATATCCTGAGGCATGCCGAAGCGCAAGCCCACCTTGAGCATCTTAAGAATTAAGCCTTTTGCACGGTGACGAACATCGACAGTGCCTGCGGAATTAATAAGATATTCCGTTTTAACATTCGCAGTAAGAGGAGCGAACCATTTGACGGTTACAAGGCACTGAGTTTCGCTGAGCTTTTTAACCTTAAAGCCTGTGACTTTGCAAAGCTTAGTCGCATTGCGCCACAGATATTTGGGATGGAGAAATTTTACAAAGGGAGCGAAGTTGAAATATGCGCCGTCGTTATCAGTCAACGCTCTGAAGAAGTTGGGGCGTATGCCATGCTCGCTCTTTATCATTTCCTTACCGCCGATTGCAAGAGAGGAAAGGATTCCGTGGGTAAACTCAACATTGATTTCGGGCGATTTTACGGTCAGATTTCTGCCGCTTCGGATAATATCAAGAGCATAATCGCCGTCAACCGCATCAACGGGTTCAGCCGCCTTGATGACGAACTGCTCAAAGGTCATTTCATAGCCTTTCATAGCCCATGAGGTATCTTCACCAAGCTTCCATGAGAGAGTGAGCACACATTCGCCCTTTGGGAGAGAGCTGAACTCATAAGGCACTTTAATCTGCAATTTGCCTCTTGGCTCGATTGCAACGGTGCCGTATGTGCCCTCGCCGATGAGTTCGCCGTTTTCGGTCAGCTGCCAATCCAGAATATACCGTGTATGATTGATAAAATAGTGCTTATTGAAAACCTCGTAAATGCCGTTCTCGATATCAACCGCCGTTGCAGTTACATCGGCATAGCATTTTTTAACCTCGTAGTAAGAGGGATGAGGAATTCTGTCTGCGCCGATAATGCCGTTTGCGCAGAAGTAATAGCTTGAGAAGCCCTCTTTGAAATCGCCGCCGTACAGCCATTTCTCTGTGCCGTTATCATTCACACGGATAGCCTGATCAACATAGTCCCAAATAAAGCCGCCGCAGAGGTGGTCATACTTTTCAAAAGCATCCACATACTCTTTGAAGTTGCCCAAGCTGTTTTCCATTGCGTGAGCATATTCGCAGAAGATTACGGGATGAGTTTCGTAATGCTTGGGGTCGATAGGCTTGCTGTCTGCCGCAAGAAGATTGAGGAAATTTTCAAATAAGCTGACCTTAATTTCCTCTTTGTTTGCAAGCTTCTGAACATAATTTTCAAGGGGATACATACGGCTGATAAAATCGGATTTATCAAAATTGAACTCGCCCTCGTAGTGGATAAGTCTTGTATCGTCAAGAGCCAAAATAGCCTTGCGCATATAGGCAAAATTTTCGCCGTCCCCTGCCTCATTGCCCAAAGACCAGAAGCAAACGCAAGCATGGTTACGGTCACGCAAAACCATACGCTGAGCTCTGTCGATACAGGCGGCAGTCCAACGGGGATCATCGCCGGGACAATTCTTTCTGCGCACGCCGTGGCTCTCCAAATCAGCCTCGTCCATTACATAGAAGCCCATTTCATCGCAGAGGTGATAGAGATAGGGGTCGTTGGGATAGTGGCTTGTACGGATAGCGTTGATATTAGCCTGCTTCATCAAAGTTAAATCTGCATGGTAACGCTGTTTAGGCACTGCCCAGCCGTTATCCGGGTCATAATCATGGCGGTTAACGCCTTTAATAATAATCGGCTGACCGTTGATATAGAGCACATTGCCTTTTTTCTCAACTCGCTTGAAGCCAATGCGTGTTGTTTTAACGCATATTATCTTTTCATGAGTGCGAAGCACAACGCAAACACGGTAAAGATTAGGTGTTTCCGCCGTCCAATGCTTTGGAGACGGCACCACATGAGAAAAATTGACATAGCTCTCGCCTTTTTCGATAATAATCTGCTCGCTGCCGATGATTTGAGGCTCTTCCTTATCCTCCATGAACAGCACATCTGCAAAAACAGCAGCCGCCATATCGGTAAAGTTGCGGAGATTAATTTCAACATCCAGCTTGCCGTCCTTATATTCTTCGTCAAGCTGAGCACGAGCATAGAAATCCCAAATTGTGATTTTGGGCTCGGAATAGATATAAACCTCACGGTAGATACCGCTGAAGAACCACATATCCTGGTCTTCAAGATATGTACCGTCGCTGTACCGGTAAACCTCAACTGTCAGCTGGTTTTCACCCGGTACAAGATACTCTGTTATATTAAACTCGGCAGGGGTCATAGAGCCCTGAGAATAGCCTACACGCTTGCCGTTTAAATAGAGAAAGAAGGCTGATTTAACTGCGCCGAAGTGGATGAAAACTTCCCTGCCTGCAAAATTATCCGGCACGGTAAATTTGCGCCTGTAAATGCCGACCTCATTTTTGGAATGGCTTATTTTCGGAATCCGGCTTTTAACGGTTGAAAGGGCATTGGGCACAAATGAGCAAAGGTAAACATTTTTGCCGTATCCCCTCATCTGCCAAACAGAGGGCACATCAATATCGTCCCATGAGCTATCGTCAAGAGAGGTTGAGGCATATTCACCGGGCAGTTTATCAACACCCTTTTGCCAATAGAATTTCCACTGACCGTTGAGAGTTTTCTTGTAGGGCATCTCCTCGCCGTAAACCGCTTGCTTAAAATTATCGTAAGGATGCGCCAAAATATGGGCATCTTCTTTATTCTCTTTAAAAACAGTAGGATTCTCCCAATACTTAAGTTCTTTCATTATCGTTTCGCTCCATTTTCAGATTATTTAGATGGATAAACAAGTCATATAGATTTATTATATAATAGTTTTTTGATGTATTCAAGTATTAAATCAAAGTGACTGAAGTATTAAATGTGTAGGTTTACAATTGATGTGAGACAAAAAGGAATAGAAAAAGTGATTGAGTTCTGATAGAATAAGTTCACCACAAACAAAAATCCAACAGAAAGGACTCAATCACTATGAAAAGTATAACACAGAACATAAGATATTGTC